>DATFTN010000280.1:0-1775 GCA_035261845.1 Myxococcales bacterium
TGGTCCCACACCACCTCCTCCAGATCGAAGGGGATGGCGCCCTCCACCTCGCCGGGGAGCACCTGCTCGATGCGCCGCGTATCGGTGAACGGCAGCGACACCAGGTGGCTCGCGACCTGCGTGCCGGGCAGCGCCACGGCGAAGGTGTCGTCCTCGGCGCGCGGGAGCTGCGCGAGGGCGGCCTTGAGGCGCTCGCCGGGCGTGGCCCCTTCGGGCAGCGCCAGGCTGCGCGCTTCCAGGACCGAGAAGCCCCGGAACCCGCTCTCCAGCGCGACCAGGCGGACCTTGTCGCCCGACACGTCGAGGCCCACGATCCGGTGCATCAGTCTTCCTTCCAGTACAAGAGCTTGCCGAGCAGGTCGTCGTACCGCACCACCGCGGTGAGCGTCTTCTCGATGCGCCCCGCCCGGCCGGTGGCGGTGATGCGGAACGTGTCGCTCGTCGAGGTGAGGAAGTTCTGCGGGCTGGCCGGGTTGGTCAGCGCGGGCAGCACCGCGATCCCGTTCCTCGTCAGGATGGCGACGAAGTCCTGCGCGGACATACCCAGGAAGCTGAACATCTTCTGCACCTGGATTTCTTGAAGCACGATGGCAAGCAGCCGCGGATCGCGCAGCTTCGGATCGTTCGGGTTGGCGGCCGCGCTGAGGATGTTGGTCAGCATCTGCAGCGGGTCGTTGGTGTTGATGTTCAGCTTGCCGTCCACGGTGAGCCAGACCGTCAGGCGGTCGCCGAACGCCGCCATGAACCGATCGTTCACCCCGCGCACCATGTACAGCTCTTCGAGGCTGTCGAGCGGCGCGTTCTTCGCCTTGTAGCGCGGCACGTACCGGTCGTAGGCGGAATTCTCGTCGGAGAAGCCGTTGACGAAGGGGTTGGTGGGGTTGGTCGGATCGAACGCGCTCCCGGTCTCGTCGAGATCGATCCAGTCCTTCATCGCCAGCACGACGTCGTCGCGGCGCACCCGATCGTGGTTGGCGTCCTCCTCGTCGAAGATGAAGTCGTACTTGGGATCGTTCGTCATCGCGCGGAGCTGGGTCACGGTGGCCATCGGCGCGGCGCCCACGCCGTCCAGACCGCGAAGGTTGATGCGGCTGTTCTCGTCGACGATCTTCGCCGTGAACGCGCCCTCGAAGCTGCCGAAGGAGTGCAGCGGCGGCCCCTCGATCTGCGGGCGCCGGGTCTCGTCGCGCGGGGCGGGCTGACCGTAGGGATCGCGCGCCGGCGAGCCGAGCGCGGACAGGTCGCCGCCGCCGAGCAGGGCCGACATGGCGTTCGAGTCGATGGGCAGGATCTCCCACAAGCGGATGCCCAGGTTGTTGGCCGGCGCGGCCGCCTGCGGGCCCGGCGCCGGCGCGGTGCGGGGCGCCTGTCCGGCGAGGAGGCTCGACAACGCGGGTCCGAGTTGGCCGCCCATCTGGTCGACCTGCTTCTGGAAGTGGAGCAAGAGGCGCGAGAGGTTCACCGCCGAGCGCGCCAGGTAGTAGGCGCGCAGCTCGTCGCGGGCGTTCTCCGCCAGGCGCAGGCTCACGCGCGACTGGTACCCGAACTCGACCGCGATGGAGCTGAGGATGGCGACGGTGGTGAGCACCAGGATGAGCGCCACCCCGCGCCGCGAGCGGATGCCCGCCGCCCGGCCTCGCCGCGCCCGGGAGCGCTCTGTGGGAAACGGTCTCCGCATCAGAAGTCCAGGGGCTGGGTGAGGAAGATCTTCGCCTGCGTGGTGTACGTCTTGTCCTTGCCGTCCTCGTCGCGCACGGTGAGCGACAGCTTGACGC
>DATFTN010000281.1:0-28042 GCA_035261845.1 Myxococcales bacterium
CGTGCGCGCGGCCATGCACAGCGGGGCGCTCGGGTTCTCGGACGGGATGTCCGCCATCGCTCCGCTGGCCGCCGATCCCGATCCCCAGGTGGCCGGCATCCCCATCGACGTCCTGACCGCCGCGCGCGACGACCTGGTGCCGGACGCCACCCGCGCCCGCGTCGAGCAGGCCGGGCGCCAGCTGTACGGGCCGGTGGCGCGCCGCCTGGGATGGAAGCCGAAGAAGGACGAGTCGATCCCGATGCGCACGTTCCGCGCCCAGGTCCTCACCTTCCTCGCCTTCACCGCGCGGGACACCCGGGTGCTGGCGGAGGCGGCGCGGCGGGGCCGGGCCTACGCCGGTTTCGGCGATGGGCGGTTCCATCCAGAAGCCGTCGATCCGGGCCTGGCCACGGTCGCGCTGGCCGCGGCGATCCGCGAGGACGGGCCGAAGGCGTTCGACGCTCTCCTCGAGCGCCTGCCGGAGGAGAGGGACGGCGTCCTGCGCAGGAGGGTCCTCCGTGCGCTGGCCGCCGCGGACGACCCTGGGCTGCGCGAGCGGGTCCTCGCGCTTCCTCTCGACCAGCGGCTGCGCAAGAACGAGCGCGTGGAGGTGCTCTTCGACGTCGCCGGCTACTCCGAGTCGCGCGATGCGGCCTGGCTGGCGCTCAAGCGCGAGTTCGACCGGCTGGTCCCCGAGATCCCCGAGGCGCACGCCATCACCGCCATCGCCCTGGCGGGCGAGTTCTGCGATCCGGTGCACCTGGCGGATGCGCAGGCGTTCTTCGGCGAGCGCGCGCCCCGCATTCCGGCCGGCGCCCGCCAGCTGACCGAGACTCTGGAGAAGGTGCGCCTCTGCATCGCCTACCGCGACGCCCAGGGAGAAAGCGCGGCCCGCTTCTTCGCCCGCGCCCCCGCCTCTCCCCGCCGCTGACCGCCATATGCCCAGACTTCTAGCGGCGCTTCTCGACGCGGACCGCTTCTCAAGATGGGCGTCGAACCTCGATTTGCCAGCGGCCACGCTCTGGCGGAACTACGAGACGCCTCAATGCAGTCGCCTCCAGGGAACGTCCAGCATCGAGATGCTCAGCAATCATCTTGCTGTATTGGCGAGGCACGTAGCCGACCGTCTTACCCTCTCGAACCAGAACGAGCGTTGCGCTGTCGTCGAAAGCATTTTTCCTATCGTGCGCAAGAACTACCGGGTCACCCGGCCGCAGAAGGTCGGCCCCCGGGTAGCTGGTCGAGCAGCTTGCGCATCGCGGTCTCGCTGGGAACCGCGCGGAGGACGGCGAGCGCGACCTTCTCGGCGGGCTTCTGGTCCAAGGCGCCGACCTTGAGGGGAGGCGACGCCAGCGTGGGAGTGAGGAGCGCGTCCCGCGTCTCGAACCATCCAGCCAGCTCCCGCCCCGCGGCGCGCACGCGGTGCACGGCGCGCGCCAGCTCGTCCGCGCGGAACTTGTGTCCGATCTGCGCGAGCAACCAGGTGCCGGGCTCGAAGTCGCGCGGCCGCGGCTCCTTGCCCATCGCTTCCGCGGCGCCTTCGATCTCGGCCGCCGTCTCGGCGGCGACCAGCACCAGGAAAGCCTTCGCCAGCGCCCGCCGATCGACCTCGGGCGCCTCTTCCTCGACGGCGTGACCGAGCTTCTCGCAAAGCGCGGCGGCCCGCTTCACCGCCTCCACGCAGTCCGGGTGCACCGCCGTGCCCAGCAGGGACCGGGTGGTGAACGCGATGCGCAGCTTGCCGGGATCGCGGCCGACTTCGTCCGCGTAGGGGCGTTCCGGGGCCGGCGCGACGTAGGGAGCGCCCAGGTCAGGCCCTTGGGTCGCGTCGAGGAGCGCCGCGCTGTCGCGCACGCTGCGGGTCAGCGCGTGCTCCACCGCGATGCCGTGCCAGCCCTCGCCGACGTAGGGGCCCATCGGGTTGCGGCCGCGGGTCGGTTTGAGCCCGAACAGGCCGCAGCAGGAGGCGGGGATGCGGATCGAGCCGCCCCCGTCGCCTCCGTGCGCCATCGGCACCATCGCCGACGCCACCGCCGCGGCGGAGCCGCCGCTCGACCCGCCCGGCGTGAACGCGGTGTTCCACGGATTGCGGGTAGGCCCGTAGAGCCGGGGCTCGGTGACCGGCAGGATGCCCATCTCGGAAGTGTTGGTCTTCCCCACGATCACCAGGCCGGCCGACTTGAGCCGCCGCACCAGCTCGCTGTCGCGTTGCGGAGCATGGCCCTGGAAGAACCGGGAACCGTTGCTGGTGCAGATCCCACCGTCCACCGCGAGCATGTCCTTGAGCAGGAACGGCACGCCGCGGAACGCGCCCTCGGGGAGCTGTCCCCGGGCCTGCTGGCGGGCGCGCTCGTAACAGCGCCCGACCACCGCGTTCAGGGGCGGGTTGCGCGCCTCGACCCGCTCGATGGCCGCCTCGACCAACTCGGGCGGAGAGACCTCCTTGCGCCGGACCATCGCGGCCAGGTCGGTGGCGTCGAGCCGGTCGTACTCGGGAAGGGAAGACATGGCCGGTGTCAGCGGCCGGCGACTTGCGGGCCGTCCTCGCCGAGGATCCGCGGAGCGCCGTCGCCCAGCGCGATCCGCTCTCCGGTACGCAGCGCGAACACGCGGCTCGACAGCCCGCGACGCTCCACTTCGGCCAGGAGCCGCCGGCGCGGGGCGCCGTGATCCGATCCGCGGCTGTAGTACGCCTCGAAGTGGATGGGCACCATCGCGGCGGCGCCGACATCGCGGAAGATGTCCAGGGCCTCCTCCGGACTGGCATGGCCCCACCGATCGCTCTTGCGCCCCGGACGCGCCGGAGCGATGGGGATGAACGCGAGGTCGATCCCGAGGAACCGGGCGCCGATCTCCCGGAACATGCGCGGGTCGTAGCCGGTGTCTCCGGCGAAGTACACGCGCCGGCCGGCGCCCTCGATGACGTACCCGGTGGAGGCGTGGTTCCAGAGGGTGTCGATGCCGTAGCGTCCGCCCTGGTGGCGCGCCGGCACGGCGGTGATGGTCAGGCCGGAGATCTCGACGGAGTCCCAGGTCTTCAGCGGCCGCTTGCGCGGCTGGAGGATCTCGTCCGCGTACGCCTGGCCGCCGTCGGGGAAGAACACGGCGGTGTAGCGCCCGAGCTTCCGGACGGTGGCGGCGTCGAAATGGTCCATGTGCATGTGGCTGATCACGGCGACGTCGACGCGGGGCAGCTCCGAAGGCCGCAGCGAGGCCGGGGTCTCCCGGGGCATCGTCAGGATCGCCCCGCCCAGGTTCGGGTCGGTCAGCACCGTCCTGTTGCCGATCCGGAGCAGCACGGTCGCATGCCCCACCCACACCGCGGAGAGCGGCGCCGCCCGGTCGTCGCGCGGCAGGCCGCGGACGGCGGGCTCCTCGTGGGCGACCAAGCAGCCGCAAACGAGCGGCAGGAGGGCCAGGAACCGGTGCACGCCTCGATGTAGCCATGCAATGCGCGGGTGGGGCAAGTAGGATGTGCGGATGCCTCGACAGCGGCCCCAGACCAAGACCGGCCGTCCGCGCGCTCGCAAGGGAGTGAAGCTCAAGCCGACCGAGCTGGGTCCGGGGCAGTTGCGCCTTGCGGAGCCCCCGGCCGAGCTGCAGGCGCTCGCCCGGCAAGTCGAGGAGGACGGGGGGGCGGTGCTGGCGGCCTATCGCGAGCCCTTGGGCGGGCACGCCCTGCTCTTCACCGCGCTCCCGGTGGACAAGGTGGAGCCGACTCCGTTCCAGCGCGACGTGTCCGACGCGCACGTGCTCAAGCTCACCCGGGCGATGGACAAGACGCGCCGGTACCTGGATCCGATCATCGCGGTCCGCGAGGACGGCGCCTATCGCACCCCGAACGGCGGGCACCGCCTCACCGCGCTGAAGGAGCTGGGCGCGAAGGCCGTGCTCGCGCTCCTGGTCCCCGAGCGCGACGTCGCCTACCAGATCCTCGCCCTCAACATCGAGAAGGCGCACAACCTGCGGGAGAAGTCGCTGGAAGTGGCCCGGATGGTACGGGACCTCGCCGTGACCGACGCGAGCCGGCGCGAGACCGACCTGACCCTGGAGCTGGAGGAGCCCGTGCTGGTCACGCTCGGGTTCGCCTACGAGCAGCGGGGCCGGCTCTCCGGCGGCGCGTACGCGCCGGCGCTGAGGAAGGTGGACGAGTTCTTGGGCCTGAAGCTTCCCGAAGCGGTGCGCGAGCGCGAGCGGCGCGCCGCGCTGGTGCTGGAGCTGGACGAAGCGGTGGGCCAGGCGGTGGAGAAGCTGAAGGCGCGCGGGCTGACCTCGCCGTACCTGAAGGCCTTCGTGGTGGCCCGGGTGAATCCGCTGCGCTTCATGAAGGGAAGCCTGCCGGGGTTCGACGAGCTGCTCGCCACCATGACCAAGCGGGCGCGGGGCATGGACCCGGCGCGCGTCCGCACGGAGGACGTCGCGCGGAGCGGCGGCCCGCCCGATGCCGAATGAGCGGCGCCCGCAGCCCCAGGTGACTACGTTCTGCCGAACGTTCCGGAAAGGACGGTCTCCGTGGCAACCCGCGCTTTGACCAAGGACGATTTCAAGGACGCAGTCCAGAAGGGCGGCATCGTCCTCATCGACTGGTGGGCCGATTGGTGCGGACCGTGCAAGGCGTTCGCTCCCGTCTACGAGCGGGTCGCCGAGGCGAACCCCGATGTCACCTTCGCCAAGATCGACACCGACCAGGAGCAGGAGCTCGCGGCGGCGTTCGGCATCCGGTCCATCCCCACGCTGATGATCTTCCGCGACGGGGTCCCGCTCTTCGCCCAGCCGGGCGCGCTGCCGCAGGAGGCGCTGGAAGAGCTGGTGCAGAAGGCGCGCGCGCTCGACATGGACGAGGTGCGGAGCGCGCAGGACCAGGCGGCCCGAGGCCCGGATTCCGTCCCGGCCTCCTAACCCCTTCCCAGGGCCTTTCCCACCGCGGCGACGATCTCGTCTTCGTCCGGGAAGGCGAGCATCCGTTTCTCGATCACCACCTTGCCGTCCACGTCGACGAAGAACGACCCGGTCGGGCCGACTTTCAGCTCGGCGGCGACGCCCAGCTCCTTTTCCAGCGCGGCTGCCGCACGGGCAGCCCTCGGCTTGTACCCTCAGGAATTGCAGTAGAAGATCGTCACCATGGCGCCAGCTTAATCCGCGGGCGGCGGTCAGGCCATCGGACGAATCCTTGTGAGGGGGTGTGCGTCCAACTGCCGCGATGATCCGCGTGCTTCCGTCCACGGAGCGGTTCCACACCGACGCCGGCTGGCTCGACAGCCGGCACACCTTCTCGTTCGCCGATCACTACGATCCGGAGCGGCTGGGCTTCCGCGCCTTGCGGGTGATCAACGACGACCGCGTCCAGCCTGCGCGCGGCTTCGGTTCGCACTCCCACCGCGACATGGAGATCCTCACCTACGTGCTCTCGGGCGAGCTGGCCCATCGGGACAGCATGGGCAACGGATCGGTGATCCGGCCGGGCGACGTGCAGCGGATGACCGCGGGGACCGGCGTGGTCCACAGCGAGATGAACCCCTCGCGCAACCAGCCCGTGCATTTCCTGCAGATCTGGATCGTGCCCGACCGCGCCGGCCATGAGCCCGGCTACGAGCAGAAGGCGTTCCCGGAAGCGGATCGGAAAGGGAAGCTGCGGCTGGTCGCCTCGCGCGACGGCCGGGACGGGTCGGTGACCATCCACCAGGACGCGTCGGTGTACGCCGGGCTGCTCGAGCCCGGCGAGCGGGTCTCGCACGACCTGGGTCGCGGCCGCCATGCCTGGGTCCACGTCGCCCGGGGCTCGGTCGACTTGAACGGCAAGCCCCTCCGCGAAGGCGACGGCGCCGCGATCTCCGACGAGCAGCGTCTGGAGCTGACCGCGAAGGAAGGCTCGGAAGTCTTGCTGTTCGACCTCGCCTAGGCGGCTTCGTCCTGGTCGGGGCGGAAGCCCGCGCGCTCCAGGGCGGTGCGGAGGTCGGCCTTGTGGACGGCCTTGGAGAGGGCCTCCCTGGGGAGGACCTGCTTGGAGCGGACCAGCTCCAAGAGGGCGTCGTTCATGGTCTGCATCCCTGCCCCGCGGGAAGTCTGCATGATCGAGGCGATCTGGAAGGTCTTGCCTTCGCGGATCAGGTTCGAGACGGCGCTGGTGCAGAGCAGCACTTCCTGCGCGGCCACCCGGCCGCCACCGATCTTCTTGCAGAGCATCTGGGTGATCACGCCCTTGAGGGACTCGCTCAGCATGGTGCGGATCTGCGCCTGCCGGTCGGCGGGGAACTGATCGATGATGCGGTCCACCGTGCTGGGCGCCGTGTTGGTGTGCAGGGTGCCGAACACCAGGTGACCCGTCTCGGCGGTCTCCAGCGCGATGGAGATGGTCTCCAGGTCGCGCATCTCGCCCACCAGCACGATGTCCGGGTCCTCGCGCAGGGCCGCGCGGAGCGCGTGCTTGAAGCTCTGCGTGTGCACCCGGATCTCGCGCTGGTTCACCAGGCACTTCTTGTTGGGGTGGACGAACTCGATCGGGTCCTCGATGGTGATGATGTGATCGCTGCGGGTGCGGTTGATGTAGTCGATCATCGCCGCCAGGGTGGTCGACTTGCCCGACCCGGTCGGGCCCGTCACCAGCACCAGCCCCTTCGCGAGGTGGCAGAGCTCGAGGATCTGCTGCGGGAGCCCCATCTCCTCGGCCGAGCGGATCTGGTTGGGGATGACGCGCAGCACGGCGCCGATGCCCCGGCGGTCGGCGAACACGTTGACGCGGAAGCGGGCGGCCTCGGTCTCGTGGGCGAAGTCGGTGTCCTTGATCTCGCCCCACTCCTGCCGGTTCTTCTCCGGCGCGATGGACCAGATCATCTTGCGCAGGCGCTCCGGCTCCGGCGCGCCGTATCCGAGAAGGGGAACCACGTCGCCGTCCTTGCGCAGGCAAGGGTCGCAGCCGCTGGAGAGGTGCAGGTCGGAGGCGCGGTGCTCGAGCATCAGCTCGAGCAACTGGCCCATCGCAGCCCCGGCGTCCGCGGCGGCGGGGCTGACTTCGATTCCGTGGGACTCGCCGCTGCGCGCCGGCGGGGCCGCCCGCGGCGGGGGCGGAGGCGGAATGATGGGCCTCGCGCGCGAATCCTTCTGCGGGATCGAGACCACCGCGGAGACCCGGTCGGGCGTGCTCTCGAAGCGGACGCTCACCTCGCCCGCCGGGGCCCCATAGCGGAACTTCAGCGAGCCCTGGCCGGGGAAGGCGCTTTTCAGCTCGGGCGGCACCAGCTCGCTGAAGGCGCCGACGATCTGGGCGCTGCTGAGCGACTGCCGCAGCACGGGGCGGGAGCTGGACGCGCTGCGCAACACCGCGCCCGAGCCGGTCTCCATGACCAGCTCGCTGCCCGGCTCCTTGAACAACAGCTCGATGTACGCATCCAGGCGAGCCAAGAACCCTCCGTTACCGCAGCGTCACGCGCAGCACGTGGCGCTTGTTGACGAGCGCGACGCGCTCGCCCTCCACCAGCGCCAGGAAGGGCGCCGGATCGTTGAGGTAGTCGACCACCCGGGAGTTCTCGCTCGGGAGCACGTAGCTCACCAGGCCGGCCAGCGCCTGCCCGTTCGAGAGCACCACCTCCACCTCGTGCTCCAGGGGCAGGTTCAGCTCGTCGACGTCCCAGAGCGGCCCGGCCACGCGGGCCACCACGATGCAGGAACGGGCGAGGAAGGTCATGGCGTCCGTTTCGCAGTCGATGGCCGGCAGGAACTCGCGCGGGCCGTTCAGCAGATCGCAGACGCGCTCCGGGCCGCCGTGGCTGGTGCGCTCGGCGAGGAAGACCGAGAAGCGGCGCGACTGGCCGTCCGAGTCGGTGACTTCGACGTCGGCGCGGTGCTTGGGGATGCGCAGCCGGTCCACGGCTCGGCTGATCGGCTGCTTTGCGGCGGACTTGAGCTGCCGTGGTTAGGGTATGTGCGTGAACGTGGTCGCCCTCGCCCTGCTCGCCTCACTGAACGCCGCCGGGGTGGAGGTGCGCTGGATCGAAGGAACGCTCCGCGGCTTTCCGGTCGTGCGTGACGCGGAGGGCCGCCAGATCGGCGACGGGACGCTCACCCAGTACATCGAGGACGGGAAGCTCCACGCGCAGGGCATCTTCGACCTGCGCGACGGGCGCCGCGTGCGCGAGGAGACCGTGCTCGACCAGCGAGCGCGGCTCCGCCAGCTCTTCTGGAGCTGGAAGGAGACCCAGGGAGACGAGGTGCTGCGCGAGTTCTCGGTCGACCTGACCACGGGACACGCCACCGCGCGCAAGCGGACCGGCGACGGAGTCGACACCTGGGACGAGCATCTCGACGACACGAAGGACGCCTTCGTCGGGGTCGGCTTCATGTACGCGGTGAAGAACCTCACCGAGCGCCTCGACAGGGGCGAGAAGATCCAGCTGACCGCGGTCGTCTTCACCACCAAGCCGCGCACGGTCACCGTGAGCATCTCGCGGGACCAGGTGGGCGAGCTCAGCATGGGAGGCCGCCGTCTCGGCGCCGAACGCTTCGTGATCCATCCCGAGGTCCCCTGGATCGCGCGGCTGTTCGTCAAGGCGCCCGATCAATACCTCTGGTATTACCGCCCCGCTCCGCCCGCCTTCCTCCGCGCGGACATCCCCCTGGCGGAGCCGAGCGACCCGACGATCCGGATCGAGCTGCTCCCCGGCGCCGAGTCGCGCGCCGTCGGCCGTGCACCCCCGCGGCGGCGGTAGCGATTCACTGCACCGAGGCCGCCGCCCGCGCGGCGCGCTCCGGCAACCGGTTCGTAGAGAACGTGCTTCCAGTGCCGGTAGGCGTACCCGCTGGTCCCGATCCTGATCCGCCCCACCCTCCAGATCTAGCCACGAACAGGACCAAAATAATCACCGCGGAGACGCGGAGAACGCGGAGATTGGGGTTTTCAGAAAACCTAGATCCTCCGCGCTCTCCGCGTCTCCGCGGTGATCTTTTAGGTACTTACGCCGAGGTGTCTGGCGAAGGTAGCGGGGTCGATGTTGGCGCCGCAGACGATCACGGCGACTCGCTTGCCCGCGAGCGTGTCGCGGAGCGGGCCGCAGAGAGCGGCAGTGGCGGCCGCGCCGGCGGGTTCGACCGCCAAGCTTGGCGGAGCGGAAGAGAAGGCCCATGGCGGCGCGGAGCGCGTCGTCGTCCACCTTGACCAGGCGGTCGACGTAGCGTCGGCAGAGCGCGAAGCTGTACGGGGCGGCGTGCGGCGCGCCCAGGCTGTCGGCGATGGTCCGCACCGCCTCGATCGTCTCGGGCTTGCCGCTGGCGAAACTGCGGTGCATCGAGTCGGCGCCCTCGGGCTCCACTCCGTAGACGGCGCGGCGGGGAAGCATCTGCTTGACCGCCGACGCGACCCCCGCGCACAGCCCGCCGCCGCCGATCGGGACGATCACGGCGTCCAGCTCGCGCGCCTGCTGGCAGATCTCCAGGCCCAGGGTCGCCGTCCCCAGCGCGGTGAGCGGACCTTCGAACGGATGGATGAAGGTGCGCCCCTCCTGCTCCTCGATCTCGTGCACCCTCTCGAACGCCCTGTGGACGTCGTCCACCAGCTCGACTGCGGCGCCGTAGTCGCGGCACCCCTGCACCCGGGCGGGGCTGGCCGAGCGGGGCATCACCACCTTCGCGCTGGTCCCCAGCGCCCGGGCTGCGTAGCCGACCGCCATCGCGTGGTTGCCGGCGCTGACCGCGGTCACCCCGCGCCGCAAGGCATCGGGCGAAAGGTCCATCATCGCGCACAGGGCGCCGCGGGGCTTGAAGCTCCCCGCGTGCTGGAACAATTCCAGCTTGAGCAGCACCTGCGTTCCGCGCCCCGCGGCCTGCTCCACCGCGTCGCCCCCCCAGGGCCACAGCGGAGTCTGCGCGATCAGCTCCCCCAACTCCTGGCGGGCGGCGCGAATCTGGTCGAGCGTGGGCGCCGCCGCCTCCATGGCTGCATCCTACGTCGTGCATACGCCCAGGAGGTACAGCCCGGGCCGCGCCGATTGCGCGACCACCCCCAGCGCGTGCACGTGCAAGTCGTCCACCTGACTGAAATCGAGCACGACGTCGCTCACAAGGCGGCGCCGCGCCGCGGAGCGAAGGACCCGCTTCAGGAGTGCGCCCGGACCACCTTGAGCACCGACTGGAGCAATTCATGCGGGAACACCGGCTTGAGCAAGACCTCGGCGGCTCCCAGATCGCGAGCGGCGCGCAACTTCGCGCCGACGGCCGAAAGAGCGATCACCGGCGCCCGCGGGGCCGGGCGCGCGGCATGGCGCCGGATCAGCTCCAGCCCGTCGAGCACCGGCATGACCAGGTCGGTGACCACCACCTGGGGATGCAGCTTCTCGATCAGGTCGAGGCCCTCGCGCCCGTCGTGCGCGACCGCGACCTGCAGGCCTTCCTGCTGGAGGACGGCTTGCGTGACCTCCGCGAGGTCGGCGTCGTCCTCCACCAGCAGCACCAGGAGCTGCTCTCGCGCTTGAGGTTGCATGGGGGTCGCGAGCAGGATGCACCCGCTCCGGCGTCCGTCGAAGTTCCTGGACGGGCGCCGGATCAGCGAGCGCCTGCTCGCTTGTGTGTTTGCCTGCGCGACGCGGCGCGTCGGCCGATCCGCCCAGTTACGCACGCTCGGCGGCCCGCGCCCATCCGCTGGAAGTGATACTACCCGCGATTGTTCGCCATTGAACGTATCGGTACCCATGGTCGGAGTCCTTCCGGGCGACCCCTTGCGCGACCGGGCGGGGGTCGTTCTACAAAGTGTCTACCAATGGGCACTGAACTCCAGCTGGGACGGCATCAGGCGAGCGGCCTGGTGGACGTGCTGGACCGCGTCCTCGACAAGGGGCTGGTCATCGCCGGCGACATCAAGGTCTCGCTGGCCGAGGTCGAGCTCCTCACGGTCCGCATCCGCCTGATCGTCTGTTCCATCGACAAGGCGCAGGAGATCGGCCTCGACTGGTGGAAGTACGACCACCACCTGGCCCCAGGGCGCAACCGCGACCAGGCCGAGAACGAGGCCCTGCGCCAGCAGGTCCGGCTGCTCGAGCGGAAGCTCGAGACCCTCACCCGCACCACGACGGCCCGGCGCAGCGCGCCGCGACGCTGATCTGGAGAATCGACCCATGCCCGTCGAAAGAGCCTCCGGTGGTTCCAGCCTGATCGACGTCCTGGATCGGGTGCTGGACAAGGGCATCGTGATCGATGCCTGGGTGCGCGTCTCGCTGGTCGGGATAGACCTCATCACGGTCGAGGCGCGGGTGGTGGTCGCCTCCATCGACACGTACCTCAAGTACTCGGAGGCCGTGGCGCAGACGACGACCACCGCCAGCGCAAGGCCGATCGACGCGCGGGCGCACGCGGCGCTCCTGGCCGAGAATGCCTCGCTCAAGGCGCAGCTGGCGACGGGCGCCCGGGCGAAGCGACGGCGCGTGGAGTAGCCCGACTTGGCGCGCCCCGCCCCGACCACGACGCCACAGCGGCCGCCGGAGTCGAAAGCCCTGGCGCGCCTCGCGCTGGTGGAGTTCCTCCTGGCGAGCGACGATGCGACGGATTGCGCCCAGCGGGCGGTGGACTGGCTCGCCCAGAACGCCGGGGCCAAGGCCGCGGTGTGCGCCCTGATCGATCCCCAGACCGAGGAGCTGCGCGCGCTGGCCGGCTCCGGCGTGACGGCCGCTCAGCTGAAGCGGCTTTCCGTGCACCGCGACGAGGAGGCGCACCCGGTGGCGCTCGCCCTCTCCCGGTCCACTCCTATCGTCTTCGAAAACGGGCAGGCGCGCGCGCCCGCGCCGTTCGCCCCCGGACCCTTCGTGGCGGCGCCACTTCCGATCTCCGAGCGGCCCGAGGCGCGCGTCGGCATCCTGCTGGCGAGCCTGCCCTCGCCGCTGCTCGACCGCGAGACGCGCTGGCTGGCGGATGTGCTGGGGCAGAAGCTCGTCCAGCTGCGCGCGGCGCGCCGCCTGCTCGAGTCCGAGCAGCGGCTCCAGCGGGACCGCGAGTTCCTGCTCAGCCTGATCAACTCGGTCCCGGACCCGGTCCTGCTCACCGACACCGAGGGCCGGATCATCATCTCCAACACCCGCGCGGACGCGCTGTTCGTCGCTCGCGAGGAGCAGAGCGAGGGCCGCCAGCGCGCGGTCACCTTGAACAACATGCTCTTCTCGGCCGCCCTCTCCCGGCAGGCGATCGACGATCCGGAGGCGGCGCGGCGCGAGATCCTGCTGGTGAACCCGACCGAGGGCACCGACCTCTTGTTCGAGCTGCTCTCCACCACCGTGCAGCACCCGCGCGAGGGCACCGGCTTCGTCTCCATCCTGCGCAACGTCACCGACCTGCGCTCCGCCACCGAGCAGATCGAGGAGAACTATCGCAAGCTGAGGGTCGCCGAGGCGGACGTGCGCGCCGAGCGCGACCGGCTGGACCTGATCATCGACTCGGTGGCGGATCCCATCCTGGTGACCGATCCTTCGGGCAAGATCCTCCTGATGAACGCTCCCGCCGAGCGGCTCTTCACCGCGCCGGAGGGATCCGGCGGGGAGGTGCAGCGCGCGGTGCGCTTGAACGACGCGCACTTCTCCTCCTTCGTCTCCAACGTCTTCCTCTCCGCCGGCGCTTCCCGCTTCCGCGGCGAGATCAGCCTGGCCGACCCGCAGGCGGGGCGGCCGCTGCCGGTGGAGGCGATCAGCGGCAAAGTCCTGAGCGAACACGGGGAGGTCACCGGGGTGGTGACCATCCTCCACGACCGCACCGAGGCGCTGGAGAAGGCCCGGCTCTACGAACAGCTGGAGCGCGCCTCGAAGGAGCTGGAGGCGAAGGTGCACGCAGCGACCGCCGAGCTGGTCCGGCGCAACGAGCTCCTCCAGCGGCAGGCGATCGAGCTGGAGCAGGCCTCCCAGCTCAAGTCCCAGTTCCTCGCCAACATGTCGCACGAGTTCCGCACGCCGCTCAACGCCATCCTCGGCTACACCGGCATGCTGCTGCAGGGAGTGAACGGGGAGCTCGCCCCGGCGCAGAAGAGGAACCTGGGGCGCGTCGACTCCAACGCCAAGCATCTGTTGAACATCATCAACGACCTGCTCGACTTGAGCCGCATCGAGGCGGGCAAGATGCCGCTGCACCTCGAGCAGTTCGAGCTGCCCACCCTGATCGGGGAGCTCCTGGCCGAGGTCGAGCCGCTCATCCACAGGGTGCGCCTGTCCGCGTCCACCGAGCTGGCGGCCGACCTGCCGCCCGTGATGAGCGATCGGCAGAAGGTCAAGCAGATCGTCCTCAACTTCCTCACCAACGCGATCAAGTTCACGCCGCAGGGTGCGATCCGGGTGAGCGCGGGTTACGATGCCGCAAAGGACGAGATTTCGCTCGCGGTGAACGACACCGGGATCGGGATCGCGGAGCAGGACCAGCGGAAGATCTTCGAGGACTTCCGCCAGGCCGACGACTCCGTCACCCGCCAGTACGGTGGAGCGGGCCTGGGCCTCTCGATCTGCCGCCGCCTGGCGAACATGCTGGAGGGTCGCATCACGGTCGACAGCAGGCTGGGCGCGGGGTCGACCTTCACCCTGCACGTACCCCGGCGAGGGAGGAGGCCATGAGCCAGCCACCGCTCGTGCTGGTGGTCGATGACTTCCAGGACAACCGGGAGATGTACGCCGAGTACCTGGTCTTCGCCGGCTTCCGGGTGACCCAGGCGTCCAACGGCCAGGAGGCGCTCGAGCAGGCCTTCGCCAACCCGCCCGACATCATCATCATGGACCTCTCGCTCCCCGTGATGGACGGGTGGGAGGCGACCCGGCGGCTCAAGGCCGACCGGCGCACCAGCGCGATCCCGGTGGTGGCGCTCACCGGGCACGCCATGCAGGGCCATTCCAAGGGCGCCATGGAGGCCGGCTGCGATTCGTTCGTCGCCAAGCCGTGCCTGCCAGACCAGCTGGTGGCCGAGATCCGCCGGATGCTGTCCACGCCGCGGCCGAGCGCGGCGAAGGCGGAGGGGTAGATGCCGGAACCGCAGAAGAAGAAGCGCGGGGCCAAGGGCTCGCCCCGCGCCCGCGGGAAGGACGGCGGCGGAGCGCGCGCCCTGGCCAGCGAGCTGCCCGCCGAGTCTGCCAGGGCGGAAGCCGGTCCCCGCGGCAAGTACGTGTACTGCATCATCCAGAGCGGCGAGGCGCTGCGCTTCGGCCCCCTGGGCATCGGCGCAGACTCGCCGGACGTGCACACGGTGAACTACAAGGACATCGCCGCGGTGGTGTCCGACACGCCGATCGAGGTCCCCGACCCCACCCGGGAGAACGTGCTGGCGCACGAGCGGGTCAACGAGACGGTGATGCGCAAGTACACGGTGATCCCCATGTCGTTCGGGACCGTGTTCAAGACCCGCGACGACATCGTCGAGCTGCTCCGCTCCGCGTACGAGGCGTTCCACGACGTGCTGGTCAAGATGCAAGACAAGCTCGAGTTCGGCCTCAAGGTGCTCTGGGACCGCGACGTGATGATCCGCGAGATCGAGCGCGCCGACGAGGACATCCGCAACTTGAAGGGGCAGATCGGCGCCCAGAAGGGCTCCACCTACTTCGCCCGGATGCAGTACGGGCGCCTGGTGGACGCGGCGCTGCAATCCATGTCCGAGAAGTACGTGGCGGAGATCTTCGAAGCGCTGCGGGACGTGGCCGTCGCCTCGCGCGCCAACAAGCCGATCGGCGACAAGATGATCATGAACGCCGCGTTCCTGGTCTCGCGCGACAAGGAGCAGGCGTTCGACCAGCGGGTGAAGCAGATCGGCGCTGAGCACGACAAGCTGACCTTCAAGTACACGGGGCCGTGGCCGCCGTACAACTTCGTCAACATCCGCCTCAAGCTGGAAAGGGCGAAGGAAGGAAAGTGATCATCATCGACCGCTTGTTCGTGGGCGGCATCAAGTTCGTGCTCGGCAAGATCGCCGCGGCGGTCGATGCCGAGCTGAACGACGACTCGCGGCTGCGCGAGGAGCTGCTCGCGGCCCAGATGCGGCTCGAGCTGGGCGAGATCGGCGAGGCGGAGTTCCGCGCGCTGGAGTCGGACCTGCTCGCCCGGCTCCGCGAGGTCCGCGAACGGCAGCGTGGCCAGGCGCCCGGACCTGGCGAAGCGAAGGTCACCGGCGTCGAGGCGACCATCCACGGCGAAGACTAAAAGCCGGGCAGGGACGGCCGTGTTCTTCAACTTCTTCGCGGGCAAGGGTGGCGTGGGGAAGACCACCTGCGCCGCGGCGGAGGCGATCGCGCTCGCGGCGCGGGGCCGCCGCGTGCTGGTGGTTTCCACCGATCCGGCCCACTCCCTGGGGGACGCGCTTTCCGCCCGGCTCTCCGCGCGGCCCCGCCGGCTTGCGCGAGGGCTGTTCGCGGCCGAGTTGGACGCGGACCGCGCCCTCCACCGCTGGTTCCGCCAGCGCGAGCGCGCATTCCGGGTGCTCGCGTCGCGCGGGACGTACCTCGACGACGAGGACGTCGATCAGTTGTTCTCCCAATCGCTGCCGGGGGTCGACGAGCTGATCGGCCTGCTCGAGCTCACCCGGCTGTCCAGGGCGGGCGGGTACGACGAGGTGGTGGTGGACACCGCCCCCACCGGGCACACGCTGCGGCTCCTGGCCATGCCGGAGACGCTGGCCCGGCTCGCCCGCGTGCTCGCCGATCTGCAGCAGAAGCACCGCTGGATGTCCCAGTCGCTGCAGGGGCGCTACGTGCCCGACGCGAGCGACGCGGTGATCGAGGGCATCGAACGGCAGGCGGAGGAGCTGCGGGCGCTCTTGCGCGACCCGGACCGCAGCGCGTTCCACTGGGTCCTCCTGGCCGAGGAGCTGGCGCTGCGCGAGGCGCGGGACGGTGCGGCGGCGCTGGACCGGCTCGGCGGCCGGATCGCGCAGATGGTGGTGAACCGGCTGACTCCACCGCCTCGCGGGCCCTGCGTGCTCTGCAGCGGCCGGCGGGCGGAGGAAGCGCGGGTCCTGGGCGAGGCGCGCAAGGCGTTCCCCACGACCCCCTTCCGCCTGGTGCCTGATCTGACGGTCGAGCCGCGGGGGCTCGCCGCCCTGCGGCGGTTCTCCTCGGCGCGGGCGCAGGCGCCGCGCCCCGGGCGAACCCGTGGCCTCCCTGCCGGGGGTGTCCCTTGGATCCCTCCGGAGGGCCTCCGGCTGCTCCTCTTCGGAGGCAAGGGCGGCGTGGGGAAGACGACTTGCGCGGCGGCGTGCGCTCTCCACCTCGCCCGGGGTGGAAAGCGCGTCCTGCTCCTCTCCACCGACCCGGCCCATTCGCTGGGCGATGCGCTCGATGCCGCGCTGTCCGACGCTCCCCGCGAGGTGGCGCAGCGGCTGTCCGCGCGCGAGCTGGACGCCGATCGGGCATTCGCGGCCCGGCGGGAGCAATACCGCCGCAACGTCGACGACCTGTTCGACGAGCTGCGCGGCGGCAAGCAGTTCGACGCCACCTTCGATCGATTGGTGGTCCAGGACCTCATCGAGCTGGCGCCTCCGGGGATCGACGAGCTGTTCGCCCTCTTCGCCGTGTCAGAGGCGCTGGAGGGCGGCCTCGACCTGGTGGTGGTGGACACGGCCCCGACCGGACACGCCCTGCGCCTCCTGGAAATGCCGGAGAAAGCATTGGGCTGGGTCCACGCGCTGCTCGCCATCCTGCTCAAGTACCGCCGCGTGGTGGGGCTGGGCGACCTGGCGCGCACGCTGACCACCACCGCGCGGGAGCTGCGCGAGCTGCGGGAGCTGCTGCGGAATCCGGCGCGGACCCTGTTCGTGCCGGTGACCCGGGCCGCCGCCCTGCCCAGGCTCGAGACGGAGCGGCTGCTGCGCGCCTTGCGAAAGCTGGGCGTGCCGGCCGGGCCGGTGCTGGTGAACGCGCTCACGCCGTCCGGCTGCGCCCGGTGCAGGCGGGTGGGCGCGGCCGAGGCCCGGGAGATGGCGGCGCTCCAGAGGCGGACCCCTGCTATGCTGGCCGCTCCGGCCGTGGCGCCTCCCCCGCGAGGAAAGCGGGCGCTCCTGGCATTTGGCCGGACCTGGACGGCCCGATGAGCGACCTGACCTACCTGTATTGCGTGGTCCAGCGCGACAAGGCGCCCCCGCTGGCGCGCGCTCCTCGAGGAGTGCCGGGGGCCGGGCCGCCGCGCGCGATCGACGCAGGAGGCGGCCTGTGGCTGGTCGCGGCCAATGCACGGGCCGAGAGGTATGGCGAGGCCGCCATCGAGCGCGGCCTTTCGGACCTCGCCTGGGTCTCCGAGCGGGCGCTCCCGCACGAGGCCGTGGTCGAATTCACCGGACGGTCAGGGACCGTGCTCCCGATGAAGCTCTTCACCCTGTTCCGGAGCGACGAGCGCGCGCTGCAGCACGTGGCTGGACAGCGCAAGCGGATCGACCGGCTGCTGGAGAGGCTGGCGGGCCGGGAGGAATGGGGCCTGCGCCTGCTCCTCGACGAGCCGCGCGCCCTGGAGCGGGCGGCGCAGAGCGCCCGCGGCGAGGCGAAGGGGGCCTCCGGGACCGAGTTCCTGCTGCGCAAGAAGAAGCAGCGCGACCTCTCGCGCGAGGTGATCGAGCGGGGCGGCGAGCGCGCCGCCGCGCTGTTCGACGAGCTTTCGCGCCGCGCGGACGATGCCCGCCGCCGCGCGCCGCCGCCGGGTCCCGCCGGCCGGCGCGTCCTGCTCGACGCCGCCTTCCTGGTGCGCAGCGGGCGGGCGAAGCTCTTCCAGGCCGCCGCGCGCAAGGCGAAGGCGCGGCTCGGGCGGGACGGCTACGAGCTGACGCTGACCGGTCCCTGGCCGCCCTACAACTTCGTGGCGGAGTCCGCATGAGGCGGCGCGAAGAGCAGGCCCTGGAGATCCTCGAGGGAGCCGATCAGTCCCTGCTCGACGTGATCGACCACGTCCTCAACAAGGGTGTCCTGGTGAGTGGCGAGGCGATGCTGAGCGTCGCCGGAGTCGACCTCATCTACCTGCGGCTCGATGCCCTGCTCTGCGCCGCCGACCAGGTCCGCCCCCGCGCGAGGAAGAAGTGAGCCCGCCGCTGAACGTGTACGCGATCGCGGACCGGCCTCCCGCGCTCGCCGTGCTCGGCGCGCTGGGCGAGCCGGTGCGGGCGCTGCCCGCAGGACCTTTCTTCGCCCTGGCGGGCGAGGTCGATCGGCCGCCGGAGCTGACGGCGGAAACTGTCCGTGCTCACGAGGCGGCCGTGCGTCGGCTCGCCGGGACCTGCCCTGCGCTGTTGCCCGTCCGCTTTGGATCCGTCGCCGGGCAGGTGGACTTCTCCGCGCGCGAGGCGGAGCTGCTCGAGGCCCTCGAGCTGGTGCGCGGCCGCGAGCAGATGACGCTGCGGGTGTTCGGCGAGGCGCCGCCCGCGGACCGCAGGAGCGGCACCGCGTACCTGGAATCGCTGCGGCGCTCACGATCGCTTCCGGAGCTCGATCCGCTGCGGGCGGCGCTCGAGCCGCTGGTGCGGGCGGAACGGACCGAGGTCCATCGGGGTCCGCTCCTCGCCAGCGTGTACCACCTGATCGACCGCGGCCGCGCCCCCGAGTACTTGCGCGCGCTGGCCGGCGTCGCGCTCGAGGTCCGGGTGGCGCCCAGCGGTCCGTGGCCTGCCTGGTCCTTCGCTCCGGAGGCGCTGCGGTGAAGAAGCCTGACGTGGTCGCGCTGCAAGTGCAGGAGCTGGAGTCGCTGCGCAAGGAGCTGCAGCGCCAGGCGGGGCCGCCCCGCTGGAACGCCGATCCCGAGGACGTGCAGAAATCGGTGGTGCGCCTGGTGCTGGCCCTGGTGGAATTCTTGCGCAAGCTGCTCGAGCGGCAAGCGATCCGCCGGATGGAGTCGCGGACCCTCACCGCCGAGGAGACGGAGAAGATCGGCCAGGCCCTGATGAAGCTGGAAGAGACGGTCCACCAGATCGCCCGCCAGTTCGGCCTCAAGCCCGAAGAGCTGAACCTCGACCTCGGCCCGCTGGGCCGCCTGATCTAGCTCGGGTTGACCGCTCTACCTTCAACCCCACGCTCTCCGGTCAGGCGTCGGACGAATCGGTGTGCATTCCGCGTCGGAGGACGAACGACCAGAGGTCTCCCCCGGAGGCGCGCCAGAGCGCCGAGAAAGCCTTTCTGGCGCCATCCGGAAACACGTTCGAAGAGCAGCGCGCGGACCCGTCAACGGAAAAGAGACAGGATACGTAAGTTGTCCGATGCGGGCGCTCCTCCGCGAACCGCGTGCGCGCTCGATCGGCAACTCGTCTCAAGACGGGCCGCACTGCGTCAAAGCGTGATTCACGATCGCTTCCTCGCAGCTCGAATGAAGGAGCTGCGAAGGGAAGCGATGAATCATGAGACCCCAGCCGGCACGCGGCGCGATTGTTCGAGCAGGACGCGAGACCGGGCGACAATCGAAGAGGGACCGCCGGCGTGCGAATCGAGCCGCGCCCGCCGCTGCGTCGGACTCTTCCCCTGAAAAGCAACGGAGGCCCGCCGTCGACCTGTCCTTGCCGTCGTGTGACTCCTGAACTCACCAGGAGATCACGGTCATGATCCCGGCGGGTCAGTCGGCGATGGAGGCGTACACGAGTTGGCGGAACAGCTTGCGGTAGTAGATGCGCGATCCGGGGGCCTGGGTCATGAGGATGCCGACCAGCTCTTCCTGCGGATCGATCCAGAAGTAGGTCCCGGCGGCGCCGCCCCAGGTGACTTCGCCGGCCCGCCCGGGCACGGCGGCGAGGCCGTCCTCGCGGCGGACTGCGAATCCCAGGCCGAAGGTGTAGCCCTTGAGGCCGAGGAGCTGCTCCCCCGGCGTGGGCCCCGCCTCCAGCAGGCTGCCCAGGTGGTCTGCCGTCATGAGGATCACGGTCGAGCGGCTGAGGAGACGCACTCCATCCAGCTCTCCGCCCCGCAGGAGCATCTCGCAGAAGCGGAGATAGTCGGAGGCGGTGGAGACCGCGCCGGCGCCACCGGAATCGTTCTTGGGCGCCGAGAGGACGTCGACCAGATTGCTCGGCTGCCCGGTCGCCGGATCGGTCGCGAAGGCCTGGGCAAGGCGACCTGCCTGATCCTTCGGCACGGAGAATCCCGTGTCGGACATCTGCAGCGGCCTGAAGATCCGCGCCTCGAGGAACTCGCCCAGCCGCTTGCCGGAGACCGTCTCGATCACCCGCCCCAGCACGTCCGTCGACAGGCCGTACTCCCAGACCCGGCCCGGCTGGTGCGCGAGAGGCGCTCCGGCGATGGCCTCCACCTCCTCCGCCGCCGTCAGGTCGCGATACGCAACCGGGGAGTCCGGACGGCCGAGTCCGCGTTTCGCGTACGCCTCCTTCACCGCGGCGTTGGAAGTCCTCGCCGCGTAGGTGAGGCCCGAAGTGTGCCGGAGCAGGTCGTAGATGGTCGGCACCGCGGCGGCCGGGACCAGCTCGTGCGCCGCCTTGCCGGTCGCGGGGTCCGTCCTGGTGACGCTCACCTGCATCTTCGCGAACGCAGGGAGATACTTCGAGACGGGGTCGGTGAGGCCGATCCGGCCCTCCTCCGCCAGCATCATGGCCGCGACCGACACGAATGGCTTGGTCATCGAGTCGAGCCGGAAGAGCGCGTCCTTGCCGAGCGCCGCGCCGGAGCCCGGATCGCGCACGCCGACCGCGTCGAACCAGGCTACCCGCCCCTTGCGCGCGACCAGCGCCACCACGCCGGGCAGCTTCTTCGCGTCGACCTCCGCGCGCAGCGCCTGGCGGATGCGGGCGATCCGCGCGGAGGAGAGCCCGACCTCCTCCGGCGGAGCGGTGGGAATGGCCTGGGCATGGAGCGGGGCGGACCAGAGAACCAGCGCGAGGGCGGCGAGCGCGCGTGTCACCGAAGCTCTCCGGGCAGACGGCGGCGCGGAACTTAGCACGCCTCAGACGGGCGCCGCCTGGGCCGGACGGAGTAGGGCGCGCAGCCCCTCCAGGGTGTCCGCGTCGGCCGGCTTCTTGTCGGTGCGCCAGCGGGCGATGCGGGGGAAGCGCACCGCGACGCCGCTCTTGTGGCGGGACGAGCGGGCGATGCCCTCGAAGTGCAGCTCGAAGACGTGCACCGGCTCCACCTGGCGCGCTGGGCCGAATCGCGCCACCGTGTGCTGCCGGATCCACCGATCCAGGCGGTCGAGCTCCTCGTCGGTCAATCCGGAGTACGCCTTGGCCACCGGGAGCAGCTCGCCCCCGTCCCACACCGCGAACGTCATGTCGGTGAGCACGTTCGCGCGCCGGCCGTTGCCGGGCTGGGCGTACACCAGCACCGCGTCGATGCTGTACGGGTCGATCTTCCACTTCCACCAGTCGCCGCGCGGGCGGCCGCTGCGGTACGGCGAGTCGCGGCGCTTCAGCATCAGGCCTTCCACTCCCCGCCCGCGCGCCTGCAAGCGCAGCGCGGCCAGCTCCTCCCAGGTCGCGCCGGGCACTTCCTCCGAGAGCAGCAGGCGGCCCTGCGAACCCGCCAGGAGCTGCCCGAGGCGCGCCCGGCGTCCGGCGAGCGGCTCCGCGCGCAAGTCGCGCCCGTCCATCTCCAGGAGGTCATACGCGACGAAGGAGGCGGGCGCTTCGGCGAGGATCGCCGGGGTGAGCTTCTGCCGGCCGATCCGCCGCTGCAGCACCGAGAACGGCAGCGGCGCTCCGCCCGAGTACGCCAGCACCTCTCCGTCCAGCACGATCCCGTCGGGCAAGGCCTGGGAGACTTCCCGCAGGTCGGGGAACCTGTCGGTGATCAGCTCCTCGCCGCGAGACCAGAGCCAGGCAGCACCGCCGCGGCGGACGAGCTGAGCGCGGATGCCGTCCCACTTCCACTCGGCCAGCCACGCGGCCCGATCGCCGAGGGAGGCGGGCGCCTCTTCCAGCGGCGAGGCGAGGAAGAACGGGTACGGGCGGGAGAGGTCGGCGTCATGCACGTCGCGAGCGACCAGCTGGGAGAATCCCTCGGCGGTCGGTTCCCAGGAGCCCATCAGGCGATGCGCGACGACACCCGGATCGAGCCCGGCGTGCTGGGCCAGGGCGCGGACCGCGAGCGTTCGCGAGACGCCGACGCGCAGCTCGCCGGTGAGGAGCTTGTTGAGCAGGAAGATCTCCCGCAGCGTCATCGACTCCCACAGCGCCAGCACTTCCTTCCGTTTCCGCTCTTCGTCCGCCTCGCGCAGCGGCAAGAGGCGCGTCTCGATCAGCTCGGAGAGGGAAAGGCCCGAGATCTTCTTGGGCCCCCCGCCCCGCCGCGTGTCCACCAGCAGTGCGACGATCTCCGCCAGGTCGCCCGCCGCCGACCAGCACTCGCCGAACATCCAATCCGGCGTGCCGGTCGCTTCCATGCCCCAGATCGCCAGGAGCCGCGGCGCGATCAGGCGCTTGAGGCGGGCCCCGGTGAGGAAGAAGACCGCCCAGGCGGCGTCGGCGGGCGGCGCCTCGGCGAAGTACGCCTGCATCGCCGCCACCTTTTGGTTGGTCGAGGTGGTCGCGTCGAGCGCCTTGTACAGGCGGGCGAACCTCTGCATCAGTCGCCCTCCGGATCGGAGGGGTGCGCGATGCCCGACACGGCCGCGTCGACGCCGCGGCCGGTCAGCCAATGCACCAGCGCCTCGCGGTACCCGTGCGTCGCCAGCACCCGGCGCGCACCGCTCTCCTCGATGGTTCGCAGGATCCCCGGCCAGTCGGCGTGGTCGGAGAGGGCGAAGCCCCGATCGAACGAGCGCCGCCTGCGCTGCCCGCGGATGCGCATGCTTCCGGAGGCGAAGGCGCTCTCGCTCTCGCCGAAGCGGCGCATCCAGGGGCTGCCGCGCGCGGTGATGGGAGCCAGCACCATCTCGCCGGCGAACGATCGACCCTTGGCCGTCTCGGCGACCGGCAGGGTGGGCAGCATGCGCACTCCTGCCTCGCGGTAGATGCGCGTGATCGGCTCCAGCGCGCCGTGCACGTAGACCGGCCGGTCGGTCAGCTCCAGCAGGCCGGCCAGGATCCGCTGCGCCTTCCCCAGCACGTAGCAGAACAGCACCGAGGCGCGCCCTGAGTTTCCTTGCCACCAGCGGTGGATCTCCCGCAGGACCTCGCGGGGGTCGTCCCAGCGGAAGATGGGGAGCGCATAGCTCGCCTCTGTGACGAGCACGTCGCAGCGGACGGGCTCGAATGCCGCGCAAGTCGGATCGGCCTCCCGTTTGTAGTCGCCGGTGACCACCCACACCTCTCCGCCGCCTTCGACGCGGACCTGGGCCGAGCCGAGCACGTGCCCCGCCGGATGGAGGGAGATCCGTGTCCCTCCCAGCGCGCGCTGCTCGCCGTAGGGGATGCCTTCGATCGCCGCCTCCGGCCCCAGGCGGTGGCGCAGGAGGGCGACCGAGGGCTCCGCGCAGAGGTAGCGCGCGCTCCCTGGGACCGCGTGGTCCGCGTGCGCATGCGTCACCACCGCGAGCGGCACGGGCTCGCGCGGGTCCAGGTGGAACCCGCCCGCCGCGCACCACAGCCCCTCGCGGGCATCCGAGAGCAACGCTTCCGCCACACAGCACCTCAGCCGAGCCTACATCTGGACCCTTGCCGCGCCCCGGGGCCATCGCATCTTCTGCTGCCGATGGACAATGCTGCGCGCATTGAAGCGGCGGCCGAGGCTCATCCTACGGCCCTTGGAGCGCTCCGGGCCGGGCTCTCCGCCCTCTGCGTCGAGTCGGAATGGCCGCTCGCCCGCCTCACCTGGATGGAGGGGGAAAGCCCCACGCAGGTCTGGAGCGTGCGCGACGGCATGGAGCCGCTCCGCGAGGCGTGGGTGGCTGCGGGTGCGAGTGCGAGCTGGGCGCCCCGTGTGGCAGCCGCGGGGCGTCCGGTTGCCTTCGCGTTCGAGATGGCCGAAGTGCCGCGCGAGCTCGCCTCGCGGGCCCGCGATGCCTCAGTCCGGTACGTGCTCGCCTTTCCGCTGTTCGACGGCGAGGACGTGGTCGGGGCCGTCGAGGTGTGCTGCAAGGAGCCTTGCGCCTTCGAGGGCCTGCGCGAATGCCTGGTCCGGCTGGGGCGCCTGCTCGGCAGCATCGCCGAGCGCAAGCGCCCCGCGGCCGTCTAATCCAGGGGAGCTGCGGCGCCAGTCTCCTTGGGGACCTCCATGCGGGGATCCGGTGTTGACCGTCCGAATCTGGACACAGGCCGCACTTCCAGCAATGCGGTGCGGCGCGGTCCGTGCGGCCGGACGGCGGCACGGCCGGCCGTGCGCTTGTGCTGCCGGGGACCGTCGGTGACTATCTGTCCCCCATGAACAGGCGCCTGTTGTGCCTGCACGGACACTTCTACCAGCCCCCCCGCGAGAACCCCTGGATCGAGGAAGTGGAGGTGCAGGACACCGCAGCGCCGTTCCACGACTGGAACGAGCGGATCGCCGCCGAGTGCTACGGACCGAACGCGGCGGCGCGCCTGAAGAACGGCGGCGGGTACATCAAGGACATCGTCAACAACTACCGCCACATCTCCTTCAATTTCGGGCCCACCCTGCTGGCCTGGATGGAGCGGAGCGCGCCCGAGATCTACCGGCGCGTGCTCGAGGCCGACGCGGAGAGCGTGCGGCGGCGCGGGCACGGCAACGCCATCGCGCAGGCGTACGCGCACGCCATCCTGCCGCTGGCGAACGACCGCGACCGCAAGACGCAGATCCGCTGGGGCCTGCACGACTTCCGCCGCCGGTTCGGACGGGCGGCCGAAGGCATGTGGCTGCCCGAGACCGCCGCCGACCTGGCGACGCTGCGCGCGCTGGCCGACGAGGGCGTGCAGCTCACCGTGCTCTCCCCCCACCAGGCGCTCCGGGTGCGCTCGGCCGGCGGCGAATGGGAGGACGCCCGCAACGCCCAGTTCGATCCGACCCTCCCATACACGGTAGACCTGCGCGACGGCCGGCAGATCGCGGTCTTCTTCTACGACGGCCCGATCGCGCGCGGCATCGCCTTCGGGGAGGGCCTGGCCAGCGGCGAGGAGCTGGTGCAGCGCCTCGAGCAGGGATTCAACGACGCCCGGACGCACGACGAGGTGCTCGCGGTCGCCGTCGACGGCGAGACGTTCGGCCACCACAAGAAGGGCGGCGACGAGGTGCTGGCGGCGGCGCTGCGCCACCTGCAGCACCGCGAGGACGTGGAGCTGGTCAACCTGGCCCAGGCCCTGGCGCTCTTCCCTCCCGAGCACGAGGCGGAGATCGCCGAAGGGTCCTCGTGGAGCTGCATGCACGGAGTGGAGCGCTGGCGCAGCGACTGCGGCTGCCACACCGGCGGGCAGCCCGGGTGGCACCAGAAATGGCGCGGGCCGCTCCGCGACGCCCTCGACCTGCTCCGGGACCGGCTCGCCGAGCTCTACCAGCGGGAGGCCGCCCCGCTCTTGCGCGACCCGTGGCGCGCCCGCGACGAGCTGATCGAGCTGGTGATCGATCCGGAGCGCCGCCGCGCGATCGAGTTCGTGGAGCGGCAGGCGGGGCGCGCGCTGGACGAGCCCGAGCGGGTCAAGGCCTTGAAGCTCCTGGAGATGCAGCGGCAGGCGCTGCTCATGTACACCAGCTGCGGCTGGTTCTTCTCCGAGATCTCCGGCATCGAGACGGTGCAGATCCTCAAGTACGCGGCCCGGGCGCTGCAGCTCGCCCGCGAGGTGGGCGGCGCGGACTTGGAGCCGGAGTTCGCCCAGGCGCTGTCCAGGGCGCCTTCCAACGTCCCCGAGCTGGGCGACGGGGCGTGGGTCTACGAGGCGCTGGTGAAGCCCTCGGTGGTCTCGCTGGAAGGCGTGGCGGCGCACTACGCCGTCGCCGGGCTGTTCGACGAGTACGGCAAGGCGGACCAGCTGTTCTGTTACGACGTGGCGCTGCGCGGCCGCCGGCGCGAGAAAGGGGGGAGCGCCACGCTGGCCATGTCGCGGCTGGAGATCCGCAGCCGCCTGACGCACGAGCGGCGCGACCTGTCCGCCTGCGTGTTGCACTTCTCCGGATCGGACATCCGTTGCGGGCTCCGGCCGTACGACGCGCACGCGCACCCCGAGGCGGAGAAGCGGCTCTTCGGGAGGTTCGCCGCGCTCTCGCTCGCCCAGATGGTGCGCGAGATCGACTTCGACTTCCCCGGGCGCGACTACACCCTGCGCGACCTGTTCCTCGACGAGCGCCGCCGCCTGGCCGGGCAGCTCCTCGACGAGACGATGCGGCGCTACGAGGACGACTACCTGCAGATCTACGAGTCGAACCGGCGGCTGATCGACTTCCTGCGCGAGATCGACTCGCCCGTGCCGCGCCCGCTGCAGGTCGCCACCGACGTCGCGCTGACCCGCCAGGCGCAGCAGTGCGCCCGGGCGCTGGCGGACGGGAAGATCGACCTGACCACGGCGCAGGCGGAGTTGCTGGCCACCGCGCAGGTGGCCCGGCGCCTGGGCGCCCGCATCGATCCCGCCGCGGTGCAGGCCCTTTTCCACGAGCTCTTGCACAGGCTGGTCGAGCAGCTCCTCGGAGGCGGGGCCGGCGAGGCGGCGCCGCAGCTGGCTGGTGTCCTGGAGCTGGCCGCGCGCCTGGGGATCCACCTCGATTTGTGGGAGGCGCAGAACCGCCTCTGGGACGCAGCCGAGGAGGTGCGGGTCGAGACGGACCAGCTGGCGCGCCTCTCGCGGGCTCTCTGGTTCGACGAGCGCACGCTGGCTGCGCGGGCCCAGACGAGCCAGCGGCCGCCGGCTCCATCGCAAGCCGCCGCGGCGCTGTGAGCTGCGAGGCGCCCCGGATCCACGACTACCTCGGCGCGAGCATGCCGCTCTTCGTCCTCTCGGGCCACGCGGCCTACGGCCTGGTCCTGGGGTCGCTCTACAAGCTGCCCGGCACCTGACCGCCGGGCCCTCCGCGTGCTGCGCACCAGGCGCAGTTCCTAGCTTCCCAGGCGTGCACATCGCCGGTCTGCACGAGCTGGGCTGGTCTGGCTTCCTCAAGAAGCTCTACCGGCGCTGGTCGGACAACGCGATCACCGATCGCGCCGCGCAGCTGGCGTACTACTTCGTCTTCGCCCTGTTCCCGTTCCTCACCTTCCTGGTCACGCTGACTGCCTACCTCCCCCTGCAAGGCGCGATGCAGGAGCTGCTCGCGCGCCTGGACGAGCTGATGCCGGGCGAGGCGATGGCGATCGTCCAGGACCAGCTGCAGAAGCTCCTCACCGTGCAGCGCCCCAGGCTGCTCACGGTGAGCTTGCTCCTGGCGGTCTGGAGCGCGTCTCGCGGCGTGGATGCCATCCGCACCTCGCTGAACCTCGCCTACGACGTCAAGGAGTCGCGGCCCTTCTGGAAGACCCAGGCCATGGCCGTCGGGATCACCGTGATCGGCGCGGCCGTGGTGCTGGTGTCCATCGCGCTGATCGCGCTGGGAGGAAAGGCCGGGGAGTGGCTGGCCGGCCAGCTGGGCATCCAGCAGATCTACGCGATGATGTGGGCGTTCCTCCGCTGGCCGATCACGATGTTCCTCATCATGTTCGTCGCCGCCACGCTCTATTACTTCCTTCCCGACGTCGAGCAGGAATGGCGGTTCATCACCCCCGGCTCGGTGATCGGCACGCTCCTGTGGCTCCTGGCCACCTGGGGCTTCACCCAGTACGTCGAGCACTTCGGCAAGTACGACGTGATGTACGGGTCGATCGGCGGCATGATCGTGCTGCTCACCTGGCTCTACCTGACGGGGCTCATCTTCATCCTCGGAGGCGAGATCAACGCAGTCCTCGAGCACGCCGCGCACGAGGGGAAAGCCCCCGGGGCCCGGACCGCGGGAGAAGCGCCGCCGCCTCCCGAGGCGAGGCCGAGCGCCGCGTCGCCCGGCGCCTCGAAGGACCGCACCGCCGCGCGCAGATCGCACCTCCGTCTTCTCCGCCGACGCGCGGAACGGCGGGTGATCGAGCCGCGGCCGCCCTCCGACGACGAGCAGGCGCCGCGCGAGGAGCTCCCGCCCGAGCCCCCCTGAAGCCCGGATCTACCGTCGGCTGCGGAACGCGTCGGATCCCGTGCAGCGCCGCGGCCGCCTGCTTGCCGCGCCTCGCGGAACGTGCGCACTTGATTGCCGCCGCGGCGATCGATGCGCAACTCGAACCAGGAGCCTCTCCGATGCAGGCCTGCAGCGTGATCCGC
>DATFTN010000282.1:0-14846 GCA_035261845.1 Myxococcales bacterium
CCAAGTCGTCGATCATGCTCGGACTGGGCGAGCGCCGGGACGAAGTGCTTCGGGCGATGCGCGACCTGCGTTCGGTCGGCTGCGACATCCTCACCCTGGGGCAGTACCTGCGCCCCACCGAGAAGCACTTGCCGGTCGAGGAGTACGTCCGGCCGGAGGTCTTCCGCGAGCTGGAGCAGGAAGGCCTGGAGCTCGGTTTCAGGTTCGTCGCCTCCGGCCCGCTGGTCCGCAGCTCCTACAAGGCCGGTGAGTTCTTCGTGCAGCGTTGGGTGGAAGAAGAACGAAGGGTCGCCTCTCGATAGTCGCAGGCCGTCAGGCCGCGAGCCGGTCGAAAGATGCCCGAGTGGAACCTCATCCAGGCCGTCAACGACGCTCTCCGGGTGGAGATGCGGCGCGATCCGCGCGTGGTCGTGCTGGGAGAGGACGTCGGCAAATTCGGCGGCGTGTTCCGCGCCACCGCGGGGCTGTACGAGGAGTTCGGACCGGACCGCGTGATCGACACTCCGCTGGCCGAAGCGGGCATCGTGGGCGCGGCCATCGGGATGGCGATGTACGGGCTGCGCCCGGTTCCCGAGATCCAGTTCAGCGACTTCATCTTCCCGGCCTTCGATCAGATCGTGAACGAGCTGGCCAAGCTCCGCTACCGCTCTGGCGGGCAGTACCAGGCGCCGGTGGTGATCCGCACTCCGGTCGGCGGGGGCATCAAGGGCGGGCACTACCACTCCCAGTCGCCCGAGGCGTTGTTCATCCATTCCGGCGGGCTGCAAGTGGTCTGCCCGAGCAATCCCACCGATGCGAAGGGCCTCCTCATCTCGGCCATCCGCGGCGACGATCCGGTGCTGTTCATGGAACCCAAGCGGGTCTACCGCGCCGCGCGGGGCGACGTGCCCGAAGGCGAATACACGGTTCCCATCGGATCGGCGCGAGTGGTGCGCGGGGGACGCGGTCTCACCGTGCTCGCCTGGGGCGCGATGCTGCACGAGGCCGAGCTGGCCTGCGCGCAGGCGGCCGAGCAAGGCCTGGACCCGGAGCTGATCGACCTGCGCACGCTCTGGCCGCTGGATCTCGAGACCGTCACCGGCAGCGTGCGCAAGACGGGGCGCTGCGCCATCGTCCAGGAAGCGCCGCGCACGGGCGGCTTCGCCGCGGAAATCTCCGCGCTGGTGCAGGAGCGCTGCTTCACCTCGCTGGAGGCGCCGATCCTGCGCATCACCGGCTGGGACACGCCGTTTCCCTACACGCTCGAGAACGATTACCTGCCGCTCGCTCCGCGCATCCTGAAGGGCTTGCGCGGCCTGGCGGCGTACCTGCCCTGAGGAGGCCGGTCATGGCGCAGTTCGAGTTCAAGCTGCCGGACATCGGCGAGGGGGTGGTCGAGGGCGAGATCGTCAAGTGGCTGGTCCAGCCCGGGGACGAGATCGCCGAGGACCAGCCGCTGGTCGAAGTGATGACGGACAAGGCGACGGTGACCATCCCCAGCCCCCGCAAGGGGAAGGTGCTCCAGACGGTCGGCAAGGAAGGCGACACGGCCAAGGTGCACCAGACGCTGGTGGTGCTCGAGGTGGAGGGCGGAGGCGCCGACGTCGGGCAGCCGTACGCGCCTCCCACCGGCCAGTCGGCGCCTGCGCTCCCGCCGCAGCATGCGGGAAGCCCCCCGCCGCTCTCCACGGCGCCTGGACCGGCCCGGGTGGAGCAGCTGCCGTCTCCCCGTCCGCAGGCGGCGGCGCGCGTCGGGAGCGTCGATCTCCCGCAGGCGATGTCGAGCGGGTTCCCCTCGTACGGCCAGGCTCCCGCGGCGCCCGGGCCGTCGGGGAACGGCGACCAGCGCGGCAAGGTGCTGGCCACGCCGGTCACGCGGCGGATCGCGAGAGAGATGGGCGTCGACCTGGGCAGCGTCCACGGCACGGGGCCCTTGGGCCGGGTGACGAAGACGGACGTGCTCGCCTACCTGGAGCAGCAGCGCGCGCCGCAGCCCCAGCAGAGGGATCAGAGGGCGGTGTCGAGGCCGCCCCCGCCGCGTCCGCCCGGCACCGAGGAGCGGATTCCGCTGCGCGGCCTGCGCAAGCGAATCGCGGAAGCGATGGTGAGGAGCAAGACGACCGCGCCTCACTTCACCTTCGTCGAGGAGACCGACACCAAGGCGCTCACCGCGCTGCGCGCGCGGATGAACCAGGCCCTGGCGGAGCGGGGCGAGCCGAAGCTGAGCTACCTGCCGTTCATCGCCAAGGCGCTGGTGGCGGCGTTCCGCAAGTACCCCCATCTGAACGCCGTCATGGACGAGGCCAGGCAGGAGCTGGTGGTGAAGAGCGACGTGAACCTGGGCTTCGGCGCCGCCACCGATCAGGGCCTGACCGTCTTCGTCGTGAAGAACGTCGAGAGCCTGGGCCTCCGCGACATCGGCGCGGAGATCGACCGGCTGGCCACCGCGGCGCGCGAGCAGAAGCTCGCCATCCACGAACTGCAGGGCGGCACCTTCACCGTCACCTCGCTGGGCAAGGACGGCGGCCTCATGGCCACGCCGATCATCCATCACCCGGAGGTGGCGATCCTGGGAGTGCACAAGATCAAGCAGATGCCGGTGGTGGTCACCGACGCCGACGGCGAGCAGCGGATCGAGATCGGCGAGCGGATGAACCTGTCGTGCTCGTTCGATCACCGGGTCATCGACGGGCACGTCGGAGCGGCGTTTCTCTATCAAGTCATCCGCTGGCTCGAGGCGCCCGAGCTGCTGCTGGCAGACGTCGGATGATGCGGCCTGCGGAAACGCTGAGCGATCCCCGGGCGCGGCCCTCGCCGGAGCTGCTCTTGCGGCTCTACCGGGAGATGGTGCGGCTGCGGACGCTGGACGAGCGCATGATGACCTTGCAGCGCCAGGGCCGGGTCGGCTTCTACGGCGCCTGCACCGGCCAGGAGGCGGCTGCGCTCGCCTCCGCCATCGCGCTCGAGCCGTCCGACTGGATCTTCCCCGCGCTGCGCGAGGGCGGCGCCATGCTCCTGCGCGGGTTCCCGCTCGTCCCGTACCTGTGCCAGGTGTTCGGTAACTCGGGAGACGAGACCAAGGGGCGGCAGATGCCCAGCCACATGGCCTCGCGCAGCGTGAACCAGGTGAGCTGGTCGAGCTGCATCGGCACCCAGCTTCCGCAGGCGGTCGGCGCGGCCATGGCGGCGAAGATCCGCGGCGACCGGACGGTGGTGGCGGCGTACATGGGCGACGGCGCCACGTCCGAGGGCGACTTCCACGTGGCGATGAACTTCGCCGGCGTGTTCAAGGCGCCGGTCGTCTTCGTCTGCCAGAACAACCACTGGGCGATCAGCGTGCCCACCTCGAAGCAGACCGCTTCCGAGAGCATCGCGGTGAAGGCCGTCGCGTACGGCTTCCCGGGAGTGAAGGTCGACGGCAACGACGCGGTCGCTGTCTACGCGACGGTCAAGGAAGCGGTGGACCGCGCCCGCGCAGGGTCGGGCCCCACCCTGGTCGAGTGCGAGACGTACCGCATCGGCGCGCACAGCTCGTCCGACGATCCGACCCGCTACCGCGACGAGCGCGAAGTGGATGCCTGGCGCAAGCGCGATCCGATCGAGCGGCTGCGCGCGCGGCTGGCCGCGGACGGCCAATGGACCGATCGGCAGGACCAGGAGCTGCGCGCCCGCCTGCTGGACGAGGTCAACGCCGCCATCGCGGAGGCGGAGCAGAAGCCCGACCCGCCCCGCGAGGGCTTGTTCGACGACGTCTACTCGAACCTCCCCTGGTTCCTGCGCGAGCAGCGCGACGAGCTGCTGGCCTCGCCGCCCGCGCCCCGGCCGGACGCGAAGAAGATCGCCGGGCGCTAGCCGCCGCCGATCAGGGCGGCACTACGGCTGATCACTCACCTTGGTAGACGGCCTGTGCCCATCGCCCGTTCGCGCAGTAATGAACGATGGAAGATTGCTCCAATGGGATGGACTCTTCGATGCCGTCGTGATCGGGCGCGAGCTTCTTTTGCCCGCCCCGCGCGGCAAACTGCTCCTTTGTGTTTTCCGGTTCCAGGACGGCGATCATCCTGCTGAAATAGAGCTTGCTCCCAGGGTCTCGCGGATCGGCGGCGCCGGGCTTCTGATCGTTCTGGTATTGCAGGAAGTCCTGATCGGCCGCCACTCGTCCTGGATCCGGACACTTCGCCGGTCCGCCCCAGAAGATCAATAGCCTCGATGAGCCGCCCTTCGAACACAGCACGGCCCAATCCTTCTGGCCTTTCCTGGCGAACTCGCCTTGAACGGCGTTGTTGGGTTGCGCCTCATATGCTTGAGGAATGCGGCAGCCCATCTTGTCCAGCTCTTTCTTGATGTTGGCGGGCAACGACGGGAAGTCGGCTGGCGACAGCGGCTTGTAGGCCTGGCCGAGTTCGGTTCCGCTCGCCCCGGCGACGAGCGCCAGGCTCGCCCCAAGAAGGAACGCAAACGAGAGCAACGCCTTTTTCATTCCTCCACCGTAGCAGAGCAGAGTCGCTGGGGTAGTTCCTGTCCGCGGAGCGTCGCGAGCCGGCGGTCCGTGCCTTACACTCCGCGCATGCGGGAGCTGCACGTCCGACGGCTGGGATTGGTCGAGTACGAGGACGGCCTTGCCGCTCAGCGGTTGCTGCTCGAGGCTCGCGCCGCCGGACTCGTCCCCGACACGCTGCTCTTGCTCGAGCACCCGCGAGTGGTGACGCTCGGCCGCGGGGCCAAGCCGCACAACGTGCTGTGGACGCCCGAGCAGTTCCGCGAGCGCGGAGTCGAGCTGTTCGAGACCGACCGCGGGGGTGACGTGACCTACCACGGTCCGGGGCAGCTCGTCGGCTATCCGATCCTCGACCTGAAGCCGGACCGCAAGGACGTGCGCAAGTACGTCGCCAGCGTCGAGGAGGTGCTCATCCGCACCGCGGCCGACTTCGGGGTGCACGCCGAGCGGGTGGCGGGACGGGTGGGGATCTGGGCCCCCGCCGGGAAGCTGGCGGCGATCGGCGTGCACATCTCGCGCTGGATCACTTCCCACGGATTCGCGCTGAACGTGTCCACCGACCTGCGCGATTTCGCGGCCATAGTGCCGTGCGGCATCTCGGACGCCGGCGTGACGTCGCTGGGGAGGCTGCTCGGAGAGCGCGCGCCCACTGTCGCCAAGGTGGAGGATCGCGCGGCGGCGAACGCGGCCGCAGTGTGGGAGAGCGAGCCGTCCGAGGTGCCCGCGGAGCTGGAAACGGTCTCGGTCGCCATCCTGCGCGGCGACTCCGAGGTGCTGCTCCTCCACCGCATCCCCAGGCGCGGCGGGTTCTGGCAGATCCTGACGGGCCGCCGCGAGCCGGGCGAGTCGCCGGTGGCTACCGCGGCGCGCGAGGTCCACGAGGAGACGGGCCTCACCCCCGCGCTCTCCGATCTCGTCGACCTGGGCTACGCGCACAGCTTCGCGCTCGACCCGGCGCGCATCCCAGGCTTCGCGGCGGGTCCGCGCGCTCCTCGCTTCGCTCACGAGACCGCATTCGCTTTGCGCGTCCCCCCAGGCACCGAGGTCCGCCTCGATCCCGCCGAGCACGACGCCCACCGCTGGGCAACCATCCCGGAGGCCCTGCAACTCCTCCCCTTCGCCGGCCTCCGCCGCGCCCTCCACCTCGCGCTGGCCGGAGCGGCCGCTGCAGATGCCTAAAGCGTTTCACGCGGAGAGCGCTGAGGAACCGGAGGGCGCGGAGAAACGCTTGAAGGCTAACCCGTGTCTTCGTCCGCGAACAGTTCGATGAGGTGGCCGGTGCGGTCGCGCTTGGTGCGCAGGTAATCGACGTTGTGCGGGTTGAGCGGGGCGACCGAGGCGATCCGGCGGCGGACCCGGACGCCTTCCCTCGCCAGGCCGGCGAGCTTCAGCGGGTTGTTGGTGATCAGGTCCACGGACGCGATGCCCAGCTGCTTCAGCATGCAGGCCGCCACGTCGTACCGCCGCAGATCGTCCGCGAAGCCGAGCGCGCGATTCGCTTCGTACGTGTCGGCGCCTCGCGCTTGGAGCGCGTAGGCGCGGATCTTGTTCCCCAAGCCGATGCCGCGGCCTTCCTGCCGGAGATACAGCACCGCGCCGCAGGGAGCCGCGCCGATCAGGCCCAGGGCGTGCTCCAGCTGGTCGCGGCAGTCGCACTTGAGGCTGCCGAGGATCTCGCTGGTCAGGCACTCGCTGTGCACGCGCACCGGCACGCCCTCCCGGCCGCGCACCTCGCCCTTCACCGCGGCGACGTGCTCCTTGTCCGTGTCGCGCTCGCGAAAGACGACGACGCGAAACGCACCGTGGCGGGTGGGCAGCAGAGCTTCCGAATAGACGCGCACTGGCGCGTCGGAGCCCTCCACCGGGTGCAGCAAGGCTCGGGTCGGATGGTTGCGCAAAACGCTCTCCTCTTCCCCTGCCGTGAGACGCTCCGGGCCAGCGAACGATTCCGTAATCGCTCGAATCGCTCACCGAACCAGTTCGATTTCAGCGCGCAAGTCCGCGAAGCAACTGGCCCTCCCTGCGCATCCAACCCTGGGCGTGCTATCGAGGTGCTCATGCACGAGATCCAGGCCGAGTTCACCTTCGCCGCTGCCCACCGGCTGCCCCGATACCAGGGCAAGTGCGTCAACCTGCACGGGCACAACTACAAGCTCGCGGTGACCTTGCGCGGCGAGCCGGATCCGTACACCGGGATCTTCGTCGACCTGGGCGAGGTCGAGAAGGCGGTCAAGGAGCAGATCCTGGCCAAGTGCGACCACGCCAACCTGAACGACTTCATCGAGAACCCCACCGCGGAAACCGTGGCCGCCTGGTGCTGGAGCCGCCTGCAGGGCAAGCTCCCAGGCCTGGTCGAAGTGCGCATCTGGGAAATCCCCGGCTTCTCCGTGGCCTACCGAGGTCCAGAGGGCTTCCGCTGATGCTCCCCGACCGCCCGGCGCGCACCCCGGATCGCGAGGCGCTCACCCGGGCCATCGCGGACCTGCTCCTCGCCTCGGGGGCGGAGCTGGACGCGGAGACGCGGGGCACTCCCGAACGGGTCGCCAAGGCGTGGGTCGAGGACATCCTCGACGGATACGGCAAGGATCCGGTCGCGGCGCTGCGCAGCTCGCTGGTGCCCGCGCCGAAGAAGGGCGAGCTGGTCATCGTTTCCCAGATCGACTTCCACTCGATGTGCCCGCACCACCTGCTTCCCTACAAAGGAAGCGCGGCCGTCGGCTACGCGGCCGATCGACACCTGGTCGGCTTCGGCAAGATCGCCGAGGCCGTCGATGCGCTCTCCCACCGGCTCATCCTGCAGGAGAACCTCGTCCATCGGATCTGCGCGTCCGTGATGGAAGCGCTGCAGCCGCTGGGCGCGGGCGTAGTGATCACCGCGGAGCACGCCTGCATGCAGGTGCGCGGTCCGCGCCGCAGGCAGAGCCGGGTGAGCGTCGAGGCCTGGGCGGGCTCCTTCGAGAAGGATCCCGAGCTGCGAGCCAGCCTGGCCCGCCGCGCCTAGTCGCCGCCAGATAGGGCGGCGCTATGCTTTTCAGTGGCCGGTCAGTATGAGAGGCGTTCTGGATGCCTATTGAAGCAAAGGTTTGCGTGGTGACCGGCGCGTCGCGCGGGATCGGCCGCGCCTGCGCGGAAACGCTGCGAGCCGCGGGAGGTCGCGTCGCGGTGTGCGCTTCCAGCGCGGCGCCCGAAGCGCCCGACGGAGTGCTCAGCCGCCGCTGCGACGTGTCGGTCTCCGAAGACGTGGCGCGCTTCTTCCGCGAGGTGGAACGCCAGCTCGGTCCCCCCGACGTGGTGGTCTTGAACGCGGGCGTCCTCGAGCGCGGGCCGATCGAAGGCTTCACCGAGGAGCAATGGGATCGGGTCCTCGGCGTCAACCTGAAGGGCGCCTTCCTCTGCGCCCGGGCCGCCTGGCCTGCCCTGCGCCGGACGCGGGGACGCATCGTCGCGGTAGGCTCCATTTCAGGCACCCTGGGCACGGCGCAAGCGGCGGCGTACAACGCGAGCAAGTGGGGCTTGACGGGCCTCATCAAGTCCCTCGCGGAGGAGGGACGGGAGCAGGGCGTGTTCTGCTCGCTGGTGCTGCCCGGGAGCGTGGATACGGAGATGCTCAAGAAGACGCCGTTCTCCCCGCAGATCCAGCCTGGCGAGGTCGCGCAGGTGGTCCGCTTCCTCGCCGCCGAGGCGCCCTTCGCCATGACCGGCAGCGCGGTGGAGGTGTTCGGATGAGCCTCGCCGCCGATCTGTCCGCTCTGCTCCCCGGCGCGACCGTGTTCCCGGAGGGCGAGCGCGCCCAGCCGTACGAGCGCGACGAGAGCGGGCTGGGCCGCTATCCGCCGCAAGCGGTGGTGCTGGCTCGCAGTGTCGAGGACGTCTCGGCCGTGCTGCGGTACTCGCGCGAGAAGCGCGTGCCCGTGGTGCCCCGCGGCGCGGGCACCGGAAAGAGCGGCGGAGCGCTGGCCGAGCGCGGCGGCATCGTGCTCTCGCTGGAGAAGCTGGACCGCATCGTCGAGGTCTCCCGCGCCGACATGGTGTGCGTGGTGCAGCCTGGCGTCGTCCTCGAGCATCTGCAGAAGGCGGTCGAGGAGCAGGGGCTCTTCTACCCGCCGGATCCGAACTCGCAGGCCATGTGCAGCATCGGCGGGAACCTGGCGCACAACGCGGGAGGGCCGCGCGCGGTGAAGTACGGCGTCACTTCCAACTACGTTCTGGGCCTGCAAGCGGTGCTGCCGGACGGGACGGTGGTGCGCACCGGCCACCGGAGCTGGAAGGGAGTCGCCGGGTATGACCTGACCCACCTGCTGGTGGGCAGCGAGGGCACGCTGGCGGTCATCACCGAGGCGACGCTGAAGCTCATCCCGCTTCCGCGGCGGGTGGAGACGCTCCTCGCCCTCTTCCCCGACGAGGAGGCGGCGGCCGGCGCGGTCCAGGCGATCTTCGATGCGGGCCTCTTGCCGCGGGCGTGCGAGCTGTTCGACGGGCCGACGATGCGCGCGCTGGGCCCGCGGGCGCCGTTCAAGTTCCCCGACGGAGTGGGGGGCGCCCTGCTCATCGAGCACGACGGCCACGGGGACGGCGTGACGGAAGAGCTGGCGCGCTCGGGCGAGTTGTGCGCATCGCGCGGCGCGCTGGAGGTGCTGGCGGCCCAGGACGAGGCGCAACGCCGCAAGCTGTGGGAAACGCGCCGGATGACGGGCATCGCGCTGATGGACGTCCGCCCCTTCAAGATCAGCGAGGACGTCGCGGTCCCGCGCGGGCAGCTGGTGGAGATGATCCGTGCCGTCCGCCGCATCGGAGAGAAGTACGGGTTCGAGACGGCCAGCTACGGCCACGCGGGGGACGGCAACCTGCACGTGAACTTCCTCTTCCGCAGCGCCGACGAACGCGAGCGTGGGGAGGCGGCCATCGACGAGGCGATCGAGACCGCCATCCGGCTCAAGGGCACCATCACGGGCGAGCACGGCGTGGGCCTGGCGAAGCGGCGCTTCCTGCGCAAGGAGCAGGGGGAGGCGGTGATCGCCCTGCAGAAGCGCGTGAAGCGCGCCTTCGATCCCGACGACCTGCTCAACCCCGGGAAGATCTTCCCCTGAGAACGTCTGCTTGCAGGATCGGCCAGGCGGGCTTGACCCCCCGTTTGCGCTGACTTAGGGTCTCGGCCCCCATTTCATGGCCGACACGCCCACAGGGACCGCCCCCGCGGAGCAGCGGGAGCACGAGCAGGAGCCGGGACAGGTCCCGGACGTCGAGCTCGTCCGCGAGGCGCAGCGCGGCGACGGGTCGGCCTTCGCGGAGCTGGTCGGCCGGCACCAGCGCCAGCTCTACCGGCTCGCGCTGCGCATGACCGGCAGCGAGGCCGATGCTCAGGAAGTCCTCCAGGAGGCCTTCCTGAACGCCTACCAGAAGCTGCCCAATTTCCGGGGCGAGGCGCAGTTCTCCAGCTGGCTCTACCGCATCGCGGCGAACAGCGCGCTGATGCGCCTGCGGCGCAAGCGCCGGGCGCCCGACGCCTTGACCGACCAGCCGTTGGAGCTCCAGGGACCCAGATTCTCTGCGGAAGGGTACCTGGACCCCGCCCCCCGCAGCGACTGGTCGCAGCGCGCCGACGAGAAGATGATGGACCGGGAGCTGGGCACTGCGATCGACCAGGCGGTCGCCGGGCTGCCGGAGGACTACCGGACGGTCTTCCTGCTCAAGGACGTGGACGGCCTATCCAACGAGGAGATCGCAGGTGCCCTGGATCTGACGGTTCCAGCCGTGAAAAGCCGGCTACACCGTGCCCGGCTGGCCCTCCGTGAAAAACTTGGCGAGTTCTTCGGAGAATGATCGAATCGGCGTCCAGGCAGGAGCATCTTTTCCACGTGGTGCAGTTACGGTAGCTTTTCCCGCACTTTCACCCACCCGCAGGACGGAAGACGTTGACCAATCCCCTCGAGCACTGCGCCGATTGCGTGGAACTGCTCGGCGAGTATATCGACGGGTCGCTCCCCAAGGAGCGCGCGGAGGCGCTCGAAGCGCACCTCTCCCTTTGTCCGCCGTGCATCACTTTCGTGCGCACTTACAAGGCGACGCGCGCCCTTTGCAGGCACAAGCTGGCGCGGGAGATGCCCCCGGAGCTGAAGACGTCCCTGCAGCTCTTCCTGGCCAAGAACGTCCCCGGCTACCGGGCGCCTGACGACGGCGGCGGCGAAAAGAACTAGGTTTCCCTCATGGAAGTCCAGATCGATGCGGTGTCCGCCGCGCTGCGCGATGCGCACGGCCACGGGCTCACGCTGAAGCAACTGACCGGCCAGCTCCGCCTGGGCCAGGCAGCGCGGCAGCCGCTCCGGCACGCCTTGCGGCGGCTGCTCGGCCAGGGCCGGGCCACTTTCGACGGTCACCGGTACCGGTTTCGTCCGGCATCCGACGGGAACGGTTCACGTCCGCCGCAAGGCAGTGAACGAAACGTGCGCAAGCATGCCGCGGCGCGCGAACCGCACACCGCGAGCCGCAAGCCGCACGCCGCGCTCCGGACCGCCGGCCGCCAGCCGCCGGCGGCCGGGCGGGAAGTGATCGGCACACTCCATCTCAAACCCGAGGGTTATGGGTTCGTCAGCCCTTTGTCGGGCGGATCGGGCCGGCAGGACGACGTCTTCATCCCCCCCCGCCGCAACCGGGGGGCCTTGGACGGCGACGTGGTGCGGGTCTCGGTGGAGCGAGGCCGCGACGGGCGATTCGCCGGCGAAGTGGTGGAGATCGTCGAGCGCCGCCGGCAGTTCGTCATCGGCGCATACCGGGCCCAAGGCAAGGCGACCTGGGTCGAACCGCACGACCGGTCGTTCACAGACCTCATCCCCGTGGCGCGAGACCCGCGCGCTCGGGACGGTGACCTGGTCAAGGTCAGGTTGGAGCGCGATGCGGGAGGCCCTCTGCGCGGCGAGGTGGCGGACGTTCTGGGCAAGCCGGGCGATCCCCGGGTGGAGATCCTCGCCAGCGCCTACGCGGAAGGGTTCTCGGACGAGTTCGATCCCGCCACGTTGCTCGCCGCGGAAGGCATCCCCGATCGCGTGCGTCCCGAGGATACTGCCGGCCGGCGCGACCTGCGCCAGCTGCCCCTGGTGACCATCGACGGGGAGGACGCGCGCGATTTCGACGACGCGGTCTGCGTGTCGCGCGTCCCCGACGGCGGCTACCGGCTGGTGGTGGCCATCGCCGACGTCGCCCACTACGTGAAGCCGGGCGGCGCCCTGGATCGCGAAGCGCTGCGCCGCGGGACCAGCGTGTACTTCCCCGGCATGGTGCTGCCCATGCTGCCCGAGCGGCTCTCGAACGGCATCTGCTCGCTGAACCCCGACGTCGATCGGCTCTGCATGGTCTGCGATCTGGCGCTCGACTCCGAAGGCCGGCCGCTGCAGTCGGAGATCTACGAGGCCGTGATGCGCAGCCACGCGCGGCTGACCTACACCAAGGTGGCGGAGGCGCTGGAGGGCGAGCCGCAGGCGGACGTCCGGCCCCTGCTCGGGGATCTGCGCGTCGCGCACGAATTGGCCCGCAAGCTCACCGCGCGCCGGCGGGAGCGGGGATCGATCGACTTCGACCTTCCCGAGGCGAAGATCGTCCTCGCCGACGACGGGTCGGTGAAGGAGATCGTCCGCCGCCCGCGCAACGACGCGCACCGTCTGGTCGAGGAGTTCATGCTGGCGGCCAACGAAGCGGTGGCCCGATTCTTCGATGCGCGCGGCCTGCCCACCGTCTACCGCATCCACGACGAGCCCGACGAGGAGAAGCTGGACTCGTTCGCCCAGCTCGCGCGGCTGCACGGATTCGAGCTGCCCGCCGAGCCGACGCCGGCGGCGCTGAACGAGCTGCTCCTGCAGCTGGAGGGCAAGCCGCAGCAGAAGGCCCTCAATGCCCTGCTGCTGCGGGCGATGATGCAGGCGCAATACAGCCCCGACAACATCGGGCACTTCGGCCTGGCCGCGCCGACCTACCTTCACTTCACCTCCCCCATCCGCAGGTACCCGGATCTGATGGTGCACCGGCTCCTCAAGGAGCACTGGGCGCGCGGGGGGCAGCCGATGCGCGAGGCAGAGCGCAAGGAGCAGGAGGAATACCTGGCGGGGATTGCCGCGCGATCCTCCGAGCGCGAGCGCGCCTCGATGAAGGCCGAGCGCGACATCGACGCCTACTTCGCCGCGCTCTTCATGACGGACAAGGTGGGCGAGGAGTACGACGCCGTCGTCGCCGGCGTCACCGACTTCGGCCTCTTCTGCGAGCTGAAGGAAGTCTACGTCGAGGGCCTCATTCCGAAAGAGACGCTGGGGGAGCAGGTCGAGCTGGACGGGGAGCACCACCGGCTCCGCGTCGGCAAGAGCGGCCGCAGCTACGGCGTGGGCGACGAGCTGCGGGTCCGGGTGGTGGAGAGCGATCCGGTGCGGCGCCGGATCACCCTGGAGCCCGCGTCCCTGCCGCGCAGCGGGCCCTGGCTCTCCGAAAACGACCTGGACGCCCGGCCTAGGTCGCCGAAGCAGAAGCCTCGCCGGCCGGGCCCAAAGGACGGCCGGCCTGCTGGGCATCCGCCTCCGCGCGAGTCATCGCCTGGCCGCCCGTCTCGTCGTAAACGAAGACGAGCTTCCGGTCGATGAAGGGCCGGAACCAGGCCGGCCAGCCGACCCGTACCTCGTCCGCGGCGACATCCTCGCGCGAGGCCAGGCGGATCGCGGCAGGGTCTTCCTTGCGCACCACCGGGAAGAGCCGGTGGCGCCCGGCGAAGTGGATGATCTCGCCGTGGTCGGTCGTGGCCCGCTTGGGCATGGCTGCCGATTTACCACGTATTCACTAACGCACCGATCCGCGATAGGGGGTGGCCGCCGCGTTCGGGCGTGGCTACAACCCGCTCGCATCCGGAGCGTGACGGTGGGACATCGCTTCAATCTCGGACGGCGGGCGGGCCTGCTGCTACCGCTCTCCAGCGTTCGCGGCCCCCGCGGCGGCCTGGGTAGCTATGCCGACGCGGGATCGGTGGCGCGGTGGCTGCGCCAGGGCGGCTCCACCATGTGGCAGCTCCTGCCCTTGAACGAGGTGTCGCCCGGGCAGGACAGCCCTTATTCCGCGGCCAGCTCGTGCGCGCTGGAGCCGGTCTACATCGATCTGGACTCGGTCGAGGACCTGGAGGGGCGGCTCACCGACGACGAGAAGCGCAAGCTCGACGCCGACCGCCGCGACGGCCTGGTCGACTTCGAGGCGGTCCGCTCGGCCAAGCGATCCGCCCTGCGGCGCGCCTGGGAGCGCTTCCGCGATCGCGAGCTACGCGGCGCCTCGCAGCGGGCGCGGGACTTCGCTCGCTTCCAGGAGGAGCACCGGGACTGGCTGCCCGACTGGGCGCTGTACCGCGCGCTCCACGACCAGCGGCAGCGGAGCTGGCGCGACTGGGAGCCGCCGCTGCGCGATCGCGATCCGCAGGCCCTGGCGCGCGCTCGGGAGGAGCTGCGAGATCAGATCGCCGGGCTGTACTACGCGCAATGGATCGCCGATTCCGAATGGTGCCGCGGACGGGCGGAAGCGAATTCGCTCGGAGTGAAGATTCTCGGCGACCTGCCGTTCATGGTCGCCGAGGACTCGGCGGACGCTTGGGGTTTGCAGCACCTCTTCCGTTTCGACGCGACCGTCGGAGTTCCACCCGACGCCTACAGCGCCGACGGCCAGGACTGGGGCCTGCCGGTCCCGCGCTGGAACGACATGCGAGAAGCGGGCGACCCCTGGGTGCACGTCCGGGCCATGCGGGCCGCCGAGCTGTACGACGCCCTTCGAGTCGATCACGTGGTGGGCCTGTACCGCACCTACGCGAGGCCCATCGACAAGTCGCCGCCCTTCTTCGTCCCCGAAGACGAGGCGGCGCAGAAGGAGCAGGGCGAGCGCATCCTGGGTCTTTTGGGCGAGAACGCCGAGGTGCTGGCCGAGGACCTCGGCACGGTGCCTGACTTCGTGCGCGAGTCGCTGGCGGAGATCGGCATCCCGGGCACGAAGGTGCTGCGCTGGGAAGTGGACGACGGCGTGCCGCGCGACGTCCGGGAGTTCCCCCGCATCTCGCTCGCGGTCACCGGGACGCACGACACCGAGTCGCTGTGGACCTGGTGGGAGGGGCTGCCGGAACACGAGCGCCGCGAGCAGCTCAAGCAGCCGTTCCTGAAGGATCTGCGCGGCGACCCCCGCCACTATACGGAGGCGACCAGGAACGCCTTGCTCGAGCTGCTCTATTCGGCGGCTTCCGACGCGGTCCTGACCCCCATCACCGACGCTTTGGGCCGACGCGATCGGCTCAATACTCCCGGCACGGTAGGCCGGCACAACTGGACGTGGCGGCTCCCCTGGCGACTGGGCGAGCTCGATACCGCTC
>DATFTN010000283.1:0-2517 GCA_035261845.1 Myxococcales bacterium
TACTCGCCGGGCAGCCGCGCGATCACCAGCGCGGCCACGGCGAACACCGCCGCCGCCACCACCGCCATCCACCTCCAGCGGCGCTTCACAGCGCCGAGGAGCTCATCCACCGTGTACGTGCGCTCCATTCTCTCCTCCTCCCAGGGTCAGAACGGCTGGAACCGCTCCCAGGTGAGCCGCAGCTGCACCACGTCGCGATCCACCTGCCGCCCTACGTCCGTGTCGTTGAGCCGCGCGTCGCGGAGCGCGGCCAGGCCCACCGTCCACTCGCGGCCGATGCGGTAATCGAGCGAGACCTCGCCCGAATACCCGGCCGGGCCCATCGCGGTGAACTGCGAGGGCAGGTCCGAGTTGCGGTAGACGCCCGCGCGCAGCCCGCCGGTGAAGTCGCCCATCGTGACCAGCGTGGCCACCTCGGCCAGGTCGCCCACGATGGCGCCCGCCCGCAAGGCGCCGATGATCAGGTCGTGCGAGACGATCAGCCGTGCGGCGAGCCGGGGCGTCACCGATTCGATCTCCAGCTTCGCCGCTGGCGAGAACTGGCCGCCGTTCTGGCCGGTCACGTACAGGGGCCCGCCGCTCGCCTTGAGCGTGGCCCACGGCCGCAGCCGCCGCTCCCAGCCGAGCCGCAGGCTGTGCGCCTCGGTCACGATCCCGCCGGGCACCCCCTGCGGCGCGCTCGCCTGGGGCGTGGCGCCGAACGAGTAGAAGAGCTGCTCGCGCCCGGTCAAGGTGAGGTTGTCGTACGGGCTGGTGCGGTACGCGTACCCGATCGAGGGCGTGAACACAGCGCCGTTCCCGGGATCGTTGGCGCCGAACGCCAGGACCTGCGAGTCGAGGCCGAACCGCCACAGCGCGCGCGGGCTCACCGCGTGGTCCACCTCGGCCGAGACGCTGGTGCTGAACACCTGCGTCTGGCCGGCCCGCAGGAGGAGCCCCAGCCCGGAGATGGCGAACGGGTCCTGCGCATAGGTGCTGCGCAAGAGGACGTGCGAGGCCGTTCGCGGCGACCAGCGATCCTTGTAGTGCGCGATGCACTGCTCGCTGGTGGCGAACGCGCCCCCGTTGTTCAGCGCGAACTTGTCCGGGTGGAGCAGCCGCCCGATGCCGGCCTCGCAGTCCACGTCGACGTGGAACTGGTGGTCGCCGAACAGATCGAGGCGGATGCCGGGGCGCGCCTGGCCGAATCCGTCGGCGCCCGACCCGTCGAGGAGCACGTTGTCGTTGAAGCCGGCGAAGAAGGACGCTCGCGGCTTCCACTCGACGTACACCTTGGCGCCCGCCGGCCCCGCGGCAAGAGCCGACAAGGCCGCGAGCAGCGGGATGTGGGCGCGCGTGGCCATGGGCTTCACCTAGGGCACCACCACCGTGTCGCCGGCCGAGAGCTGGCGGCGGACCTTGCCGTTGACCAGGTCGTCGTAGGCGACCACGTGGCGGGTCCCATCGAGGTGCAGCACGGTGATCTCGCCGCGGTCGGCGAACTCGGCCAGGCCGCCGGCCATGGCCAGCGCCTGCAGCACCGTCATGTGGCTGCGCAGCGGGAAGGCGCCGGGGCGCGTGACCATCCCGGTCACGTAGATGCGGCTGCCGTTCACGTCATGGACGATCACCGTCACGCGCGGGTCGCGGACCAGCGGCGACAGCTTGTCCTGCACGCTCTTCTCCAGCTGCGCCGGCGTCAGGCCCTCGGCGGGCACGTCGCCCAAGAGGGGCAGCGTGATCTTCCCGTCCGGCCTCACCGGCACGGTGCGCGACAGGTCCGGCTCCTTCCAGACGGAGACCTCGACCACGTCCTCCTTGGCGAGCCGGTACTCCTGCACGACCTGCTGCGCCTCGTCCTGCTGGGACACGTCGCGGTGCGCGCAGCCGGGTCCGAACGCGAGCAGCGCCGCCGCAGGCCCCCACCACCACTTGCAGCTCACGGACATCGAATGCCTCCTCCGCCACCGCCGGACAGGCGGGTGTCGGGCCGGTCCAGGAGCACGGCGCGTGCCAGACCGCCGGGCGCTCAGGGAAGCCCACTGTGTCTTCCCTGCGACCGGCCGGGGCCGAGCGGCCAGCCGCTTCTGCGCCTCGCGTCCGGTCGCGCTCCGTTGCGTTCCACACGAATGGAAACGCCGTTCCCACTCGCGTGGAACGGGCGGCTCTGGAGATGCGCTGGCGCGGATCCTGCTGGGCTCCTCTGCGTGGAGCACCTCGCATGGGGCGAGGGTCCACGTGGACGCCGGAGCTCATGCACCGCACCATCGCCGCCGCCGCCATCGTCTTCGCCGTCGCCGCCTTCGCGCTCCAGCGCGCATCGCTGGGCCCGTTCGAGGAGCCGCTGCTGCTCCTCTCCATGGGCACGCTCTTCCTTTTCTTCGGCAAGCTGCTGGCGCCGCACACCTCGCCCAGGCAGCGAGCAGCCCAGCCCGACGAGCCCGCCGCTCCGCACCTCGTCCCCCACCGCGAAGCCCACCCCTAGCGGGCAAACAACAGAACGCGGAGACGCTGAGGCGCGGAGATCGATTTCTGTTG
>DATFTN010000284.1:0-4096 GCA_035261845.1 Myxococcales bacterium
CCAAAAGACGAGGCCCCTGACCGTCCCGAGAACGTCCGGAAGATCAGGGGCCTCCGATGGTCGGGGCGACTGGATTTGAACCAGCGACCACTTGCACCCCAAGCAAGTGCGCTACCAGGCTGCGCTACGCCCCGGCACTGCGGTCTCGCCGGCTGGGGTAACTGCGAAGGCGCCGGCGAGGGCTGCGGGAAGTATCACCCACCCCGCGCCCCGTCAACGCGAACGCGTCAGTGCCAGAACCCGATCGAGAGGAGCGTATTCCCGTATCGCCGCGCACCATCTCCGGCGAGCGATACCCGGAGTCTGTAGGGCGAGCTCCAGAGCGAAAACGACCAGACGCGCACGTCGAATCCGGCCGTCACGTGCAGCCGACCCGTCACGTCGTCGAAACGGGGCGGCTCCCAGTACGCGCCCCCTCTCACCCGCAGCCGGCCGGGGATCCACTCGTATTCGGCTCCCACCCGCACCGATGCCGAGGTGGTCGCCCCGGACTGCTGCATCTGCTTTTCCAGGAAGGCGTCGAACCCGTCGCCGTTCGTGACCGGGCCGGTGACGATCAGGTCGGCCGCGAGGATGACGCTCTTCTCGTCGCGGAAATCGGAGGCGACCGTCTGGTTCCATGGCGTCCCGCCCAAGCGCACGGCGATGCCCGCGCCCGCCGTCCACGGGAACTCGACCCGCTGCGGGAGGATGTAGCCCAGGCAGTTGTTGGGATCGCAGGCGGTCCCGTCGAGCCGTGCCTGGATCCTTGGCCGGAAGCTGACGCCGAAGCGCACATTCTGCTCGCGCGGCTGCCACAGGGCGCCCGCTTCGACCGACCAGTTGGCGACGTTCACCAGATCGACTCCGCTCGACGGCAACTTCAGGGTGAGACCGCCGACCAGAAGGCTCGCTCCGAAGCTCCATTCGCCCTCGGCGAAGGACCTCGCCAGCGTCAGGCGCCCCATTGCGGCGGAGAGCGATGCCCGGGTCCCGTTGGGAAGGCTGAAGTCGCGCACCTGACCGGTCACGGTGACCGCGGTTCCCCAGGCGCCGAACATGCCGACCAGGCCGGCGTTCCCGGCGCCCGCCTTCCCAATCATTTGATCCTGCGGAATGCCGCTGTTGTCCGAATCGACGCCGAGCCCGGGCGTGTACAGGTCGAGGAGGAAGTCCCAGTAGAACCAGCTCGAGGCGGTCGCCGGCCGCGAAGCCGCCGCGGCGGGATTGGCCAGCAGGCCGACCGCGCCCTCGGCGGTGGCGAGAGACGCGCCGCCCATGCCGATCACGCGATAGTCGTCGACCGCTGCGCCCCGGTACGCGTCGATTCCGTAGTTGCGGTCGGTGATGGGCCCGTTCGCCCGAGCCGGACGAGCGACAGCGAAGAGCAGCAGGATGAGGCCAGCGGGGCGGATCACCAGCGACCGAGGCTAGCACCGCCTCGGAGACCCCCAAAAAATCTACGCGCCGTTCTGGGAATTCAGCGCGTTCTTCAGCACCTGCGAGGGGCGGAAGGTCAGCACGCGGCGGGCGCTGATCTCGATCTCCTGGCCGGTCTGGGGGTTGCGGCCGACGCGCGAGCGCTTCTCGCGGACGACGAAGTTGCCGAAGCCGGAGAGCTTGATCTTCTCGCTCTTCTCGAGCGTGTCCTTGATGGTGTCGAACACCATCTCGACGATCTCGGCGCTCTCCTTCTTGGAGAACCCGACCTCCTTGCACACGCTCTCGATTACGTCGGCCTTGGTCATGGGAAACGACGATAGTCGAATGGACAAGGGCGAGTCAAAGCAAAGGGTTAAGGTAGGCAGGAACGCTCCTACGCCCACCTTCACATGCCTACATCCACCGACCCGGATCCCGGCCTGGAAGCCGACCGGCAGCACGGCGCGAGGTAGACTTTTTCCCAGCCCTCGGTTGGGCGGACGATGCGCGTCGGAGCACTCCCAGTCCTATTGCTCGCGGCTGCCGCTTGCGGCAAGAGCGCGGCGCCCGAGGCGGCGCGGCCCAAGGTCCCCTCCGACTGCGGTTATCCGGAAACCCGCACCCGCTCCTGCATGATCACGCTGTCCAGCGCTCTGACCGACACCCTCAAGTGCTCGGTGGACCCGGTCTACGACGGCTCGAACGACGAGTTCCTCCTCCGCCTCAGCGTCGAATCGAGCGACCCGGCGCGGGTGGGCGGGCCCGTCAGCATCACCGTCGGTTTCCGCGGCGAGCCTCGCGCCTCGACGTACAGGAGCTCGCAACCGGGAGCGAAGAGCATGATGTTCGCGTACTCGAGCACCTACCTCGAAGAATGGTCCGAGACCGCGGGCGGCCCGGCGCCGCAGGGCAGCCACACGCTCACCATCACCAAGGTCGGCAGTCCGTATTGCTTCTCCTTGAGCAAGGCATACCCGCGGATGCAGGGCAGCCTGGACGCGACCCTGCCCGCGACGAAGGCGACGTCGGCCTTGGGCATGGTCGCCCTGCACGCCACGTTCTGACTCCGCGTCTACGAGCGGATCTCGGCCCCCAGCGATGCCTTGAGGCGCTCCTTGACCGAGGCGATGAGCGCGTCCGCCTCGCTGTCGGTCAAGGTGCGGTCGGGTGCGCGCAGCGTCAGGCCCACCGCCACGCTCTTCTTCCCGGAGGGCACCTGGGCGCCGCGATACACGTCGAAGAGCGTCACGTCCTCGAGCAGACCGTTCCCGTCCGCCGCCCGGATCTCCGAGAGCAGCGTCGCGGCCGGGGCATCGGCCCGGACGACGAAGGCGAGGTCGCGCGCCACGGCGGGGAAGCGCGGCACGCCCCGGCTCTCCCGCAAAGCGCGCGCCTGCGAGAGGAGCAGCTCCCAGTCCAGCTCGGCGAGCAGCACGGCCTCTGGCACGTCGAAGGACTTCGCCACGCGAGGATGGATCTGTCCCAGCACGCCCGCGCGCTGGCCGGCGACCGTGAGCGCAGCAGCCGCGGCCGGGTGGAGGAACGGTTCCTCGACGGGCGCATAGGAACCCGAGACGTCCAGCGCGCCGAGGACGTCGTCCACCGCTCCCTTCAGGTCGTAGAAGTCGAGCGTGTCGTGCGGGGCCGCCCAGCTCCGCGGCGCGCGGTGCCCTGCCGCGGCCAGGCCGAGCCGGCGCGGCTCGTCCAGCGGCCACGCCAGCTCGCCCGACGGATGGGCCTGGCTGGGGCGCGGCAGATACACGCGGCCCAGCTCGTAGAGCCGGACGTCCTGCTCGCCGTGCTTGAGGGCGCGGCCGACGTTCTGCAGCAGACCGGCGAGGGTGGTCGTCCGCATCGCCGCCTGCTCCACAGTCAGCGGATTGGCCACGAGGACCGGCTTCACGTCGGGCCGCAGGGCGAGCAGCTCGCGCTCGGATACGAAGCTGTAGTTCAGCGCCTCGTCGAAGCCCCGCGCCGAAAGCGCAGCGCGCGCGGCTCGCGTGATCCGCTGCTCCGGCGAGATGGCAGCCGTCTCGCCCACCCCTGCCTTCGGGATGACCACCGGAATGGTCTCGTACCCGCGCAGGCGCGCCACTTCCTCGACCGCGTCGATTTCCCGGGTCAGGTCGCCGCGCCACGAGGGCACCGCCCACAGCCGCTTCTGCGCATTGCCCTCGACGACTTGCAGCCCGAGCGACTTCAGCCGCTGTTCCACCTCCGCCGCAGGGACTTCGGTGCCGAGCACGGCGGAGACTCGCGCCGGGCGCACGTGGATCCGGGTCTGCGGGCGGGGAGACGGATACCGGTCGATGACGCCTTTCGCCACCTTCCCTCCGGCGAGCTGCACCACCAGCTCGGCGCAGCGGTCCAGCGCCAGCGCGGCCATCTGCTCGTCGGCTCCGCGCTCGAAGCGGTGCGACGCCTCGGTGTGCAGGCCGTGCCGGCGAGCCGTGCGGCGCGTCCCGCCGGGGTCGAACACGGCGCTCTCAATCAGGATCCGGGTGGTGCCGTCCGAGACTTCGCTGGTCTGGCCGCCCATCACGCCCGCCAGCGCGACGGGCTTCTCGGCGTCCGCGATGACCAGGTCGTCCTCGCTCAGCGTCCGTTGCTTGCCGTCGAGAGTCGCCATCTGCTCACGCGGCCGGGCGCGCCGCACTACGATGCGGTGCCCGGCCAGCCGATCCAGGTCGAAGGC
>DATFTN010000285.1:0-17719 GCA_035261845.1 Myxococcales bacterium
CGCCCACCGGGGCAGGGAGAGTCGTAGGCCAAGGCCACGCGCGCTGGGAGGGGGGAAAGGTGCTGAGAAAAATCAGCCCGGAGGGGGGAATGCTCGTGAGAAAAACCTCACGAGGGGGTCCCTACCTCGTGAGAACCGACAGCAGGAGCCCTTCTGCTCGCAAGTTGCACCGCGGAGCCATTAGCGCAGGAGATGCCGAAGAATGCCGATCGGATCGCTTCCGCCGAGCTGGGTGTCGCTGGCACGGGGTTCGGCGATCCGCTGCCCGGGCTGGGCACGGCGGAGCTGACGAAGTTCGGCGTCGGAGAGACCGAGTTCACCACGGCCGAGGACCCGGCGGACGGCCTCGGCCCGGTCTTCAACGAAGCGTCTTGCGTCGCCTGTCACCTCGGACCGGGCGAGGCCGTCGGCGGCACTACCGGAAGGCTCGAGACCCGTTTCGGACGCACCCGAGCCGACGGCAGCTTCGATCCGATGGCGGAGTTCGGAGGCTCGCTCATCCAGGACCACGGCATCGGCTTCGTCTCCGTTCCCGCCGGGACGTTCACGTTCGTCGGTGAAACGGTCCCTCCCGAGGCAACCATGACGGCCAGGCGCCGGACGCAGCCGCTGTTCGGCCTCGGCCTGGTCGACGCGACGCCGGAGTCGACCTTCAGGAGCATCGCCCTCTTGCAAGCGATCTTCGCGCCGCAGATCGCCGGCACGCCAAGCGTCGTGCCCGACCCGAGCACGGGAAGCAACCATGCGCTCGGCAAGTTCGGGTGGAAGGCGCAAGTGCCGAGCCTCTTCGTGTTCTCCGGGGACGCCTACCTGAACGAGATGGGCATCACCACTCCGCTCTTCCCCAACGAGAACTGCCCTCAGGGAAAATGCGAGCTCCTCCAGTTCAACCCGGCGGACAACACGCCGAACGACGACGGCACCGGCGTGGTCAGGTTCAACGATTTCATGACCTTCCTGGGCCCGCCGCCGCGCGGACCGCGGAACCTCAAGACGGAGATCGGCAACGAGGTGGCCGCCGCCATCGGCTGCCTCGACTGCCACGTGCAGACGCTGCGCACGGGTCCGAAGACCGTGGCTGCGCTGGACGAGGTCTACTACCATCCCTTCTCGGACTTCCTGCTGCACGACATGGGCTCGCTCGGTGACGGCATCACGCAGAACCAGGCCACAGGAAAGCTGATGCGCACGCAGCCGCTCTGGGGCCTGCGCACGCAGGCGGCGCTGCTGCACGACGGGCGCGTCACGACGATCGAAGCGGCCATCGAGGCACATGACGGGCAAGGTGCCAGGGCGCGCGCCCGATTCGGGAGACTCGACCCGTTCTCGCGCGACGCGCTGATCGCGTTCCTCAAGAGCCTGTAGCCGGGCCTTCCCGGAAGGAGGGCGCGGCGCTGCGCTTTTCGCGCGGATTCGAAGGGATGCGCTATAGACTCGCGCGCATGCCCTTCGATCCGCAGGCGAGCTTCGGCAAGTCGCTGTTCTTCGGCGACATCCTCGAGGACCAGCTCTTCCCGTACCCGCAGATGGACGCGGACTCGCGCGAGACCGTGCGCGAGATCGTGGAAGCGACGCGCAAGTACATGGCCGGCATCGATTCCGCGCGCCTCGACCGGGCCGGCGAGATGCCCGCCGAGCTGCTCCAGTCCCTGCGGGAGCTGGGGCTCTTCGGGCTGATCATCCCGCAGGAGCACGGGGGAATCGGCCTCACGAACACGGGCTACGCGCGGGTGATGGAGGAGCTCGCCTCGTGGGACGGCTCGGTCGCCGTCACCCTGGGCGCGCACTCCTCGATCGGGTTCAAGGGCCTGCTCCTCTTCGGCACCGACGCGCAGAAGCGGCGGTGGCTGCCCAGGCTCGCCACCGGCGAGATGATCGCCGCCTTCTGCCTGACCGAGCCCGGCTCCGGCAGCGACGCGTTCAGCATCCGCACCCGGGCGGTCAAGTCCGCCGACGGCTCCCATTACGTCCTCAACGGCGAGAAGATCTGGATCACCAACGGCGGCATCGCCGACTTCTTCACCGTCTTCGCCAAGACCACGCCCGACACGCCCGACCAGAAAGGAAAGATCACCGCCTTCGCGGTCACCCGCGACCTGGGCGGCGTCTCGCACGGGCCGCACGAGGACAAGATGGGGATCCGCGCCTCGGTGACCACCAGCGTGCGTTTCGACGACGTGAAGGTCCCCGCGGAGAACGTGGTGGGCGAGGAGGGGAAGGGGTTCAAGGTGGCGATGTCCATCCTGAACCACGGGCGCACCGGCCTGGGCGCGGGCGCCGTGGGCGGGCAGAAGCGGCTCCTGCAGCTCGCCGCCGAGCACGCCGGAACGCGCAAGCAGTTCGGGCGGCCGATCGGCAGCTTCGGGATGATCAAGGAGAAGCTGGGGCGGATGGCGATGCGCTGCTACGCGAGCGAGTCGCTCTGCTACCTGGTCAGCTCCACCATCGACCGGGGCGGGGTGGACTACTCGGTGGAAGGGGCCGCCACCAAGGTGTTCAACTCCGAGGCGCTGTGGACCGCCGCCGACGAGGCCCTGCAGATCGCCGGCGGCATGGGCTACATGCGCGAGCAGCCGTACGAGCGCGTGGTCCGCGACGTGCGCATCAACCGGATCTTCGAGGGCACCAACGAGATCCTCCGCCTGTACGTAGGCCTGACCGGAGTGCAGAAGCCGGGCGAGTTCCTCCAGGGGCTGGGCAAGGACCTGGCCAACTCGCTGAACGATCCGATCAAGAGCCTGGGCGTGCTCCGCGACTACGGCCGGCGCAAGGTGCGGCAGGCGCTCCCCTACGGCCGCACGCAGATCACCAAGGCGCACGAATCGATGCGCAAGCAGGTGGCGAACGTCGAGGATGCGGTGCAGGAGCTGGCCGCCCTGACCGAGTCGGTCCTGCGGCGGCACGGGCGGCAGATCGTGGAGAAGCAGTTCGCCACCCGCAGGCTCGCCGACGTGGCCATCGACTTGATGGCGATGCTGGCGGTGGTCTCGCGGACCAGCGCGCTGATCGAGCGGCAGGGCATGGCCAAGAGCGAGAACGAGCTGAACATGGCGCTGGCCTTCTGCACCGACGCCCACCACCGCGTGCACCAGAACTTCCACGCGGCCAGCCACAACAACGACGAGGAGATCAAGGCGGTCGCCGACCGATCCCTCCAGGCCGGCAAGTACGAGAACGACATCCTGGCTTAGCGGCTCTTCAGCCTGCGGCGCGAAGGAAGCCCTCGGGCAAGGGCACTTCGATCGGGCCGGCGTCCACGCAGCACCAGGAAGGATGGCGGGACTCCAAAGCGCTCGCCCAGGCGTCGGCGACCGAGCGGACCAGCTCGATCACCGCGGTGCGGGAGGAGGAGTCCAGCCGGTCGAACTGCACGCCCATCTCGCCGCTCTCGTCCGCCCAGGCGACGTAGGCGCTGCCCAGATCCTGGAAGAGGGCGGGGTCCTGGTCCGAGGGGAGCCGCAGCTCGATCAGGTCGCCGCGCGCAACGCCCGGCGCTCCGGTGATCCGCGCCCCGCCCGCCGAGACGTCCAGCAGGCGCCCGTTCTCGACCCGGCCGGCCCAGGCGATCTGCACCGGCCGATCGGTGGCCATGCGGCGGTGGCGGCGCACGTTGTGCAGCACCCGCAGCTCCCGCAGCGGCCGGGTGTCGTGAAGCTCCATCCATATGCCGCACCGGTCGACGTTGTCCAGCGCGGTCCCGTGCAGCATGCGCGCGGGCTCCGCGTTCTGGAAGGTCCACTCCATCTGCACGGAAGAACCCGGAGAAAGCGAGAGGCGAGGATGGCGGAAGAAGAAGAGGGAGTGCTCGCCCGCGCGCACGACGTGGGCCCGCGCCTGATCGAGGTGGTCGAAGCGGTAGCGCAGCGGCGCGTTGAATTGCTCCATCCGCGACCTCCCTGATCGGGCAAGGTTCCAGAGGGGAGAGGAGGGAAGCTAGGGACGAGGGTACAGAGAGGTGGGAGAACCGACTACGCAGTCGAAACCCATGGCTGAAACTACACGGCCTGTTGCGTCACTCCTGGTTGTGCCGGTTTCCCCGTCCGACCGCGCACCCGCCGCTCCGATGAGGGGGCACGGGGAAGTTCCGCCGGAGCGGGACTTGCTCGACCGCGCCCGGCGCGGCGAGCCGGAGGCGTTTCGGGTGATCTTCGACCGCCACTCTCCTTCCGTTCGCCGGTTCCTCGGGGACCTCCTCCGGGACGACGCCGCCGCCGACGAGGCGACGCAGGAGACGTTCGTGCGCGCGCACGCCCGGATGCGCACCTTGCGCGAGGACGAGCGGGTGGGCGGTTGGCTGCTCGGCATCGCCCGGATGGTCTCCCTGGAGCAACTGCGGCGGTGGCGGCGCGATCCGCTGCCGCTTCCGGAGGAGGAGCCCCGCGAGCCGGACCGTTCTCCTTCGCCCGAGGCGGCGCTGCTCTCCGGCGAGGCGGACCGGCTCCTGGACGGGGCGCTGCAGTGTCTATCCGCGGACCGCCGCTCGGTGCTGCTGATGCGCATCGACCACGGCCTGCCCTACGAGCAGATCGCCGAGACCATGGGCTGGAACCTGCAGAAGGTGAAGAACGAGATCCACCGCGCCCGCCTGCAGCTGCGCGAGCGGCTGTCGGGGTACGTGGAGGGAACGCCATGACCGCCCACCCCGCTCTCGAGGAGTTGGAGTCCGCCGCCCTCGGCGAGCAGTCCCGTCCGGAAGTGCTGGCGCACGCGGGACAATGCGCGGAGTGCGCGCGCGAGCTGGCCTGGCTGCGGGCGGAGGCGCAGCTCTTGCGCCGCCGGCCGCAGCCGGAGGTCCGGCCGGAGATCTGGGAGCGGACCCTGGATCGCATCCACGCTCCGGTGCCCATCTCGCGGGCCCGGAGGTGGCGGCCGATCCTGGGAGCGGCCGTGGGAGTCGCCGCGGCGGCTGCGCTGGCGGTGGTGGTCCGCTCCCCGCAGCGCGGCACGGGCGGGCAGGGCGACGCGGCGGTCGAGGGCGAGGTCATCGCCGAGACCGATGCGAAGGCGCAGCAGGCCCTGGACCGGGCCGCGGGAGAGTACCGCAACGCGCTGGGCGTGCTCGAACAGGAGTACGCGCGCGGCCGCGGGCGGCTCGACCCGCGCACGCAGAAGCGGTGGGACGACTCGTTCGCCCGGGCTCGCTCGCTGATCGACGCGAGCGCGCAGGCGCGCAACGACCCCGGCGAGCGGCTCCGGCTCCTGGACGGCAGCGCCGTCATGGTCCGGTCGCTCCGCCACGCCGTCGAGGATTCCGAGGAGGTCGCACGATGATCGGCAGCATCGCCCTGCTTTCCGCGCTCCTGGCCGCCGCTCCGGCGGAACGCCAGCGCGGGAACCTTCCCCACGGCGGAGACCTGCACTTCGATCTGCCCGATCTCGAGCTGCCGGACCTGGACCTCGATCTGCACGGTCTGGGGATGCTGGACCTGGACCTCTCGGAGATGCGGCTGGATGCGCTGCGGGCGCTCGAGGACTTGCACGTCCCCGATCTGCGCGGACTGCTCGCCCAGCGCGACGAGGACGAGGAGGACGAGGACCGCGACGCGGGAGCCGCGGAGGAGGATTCGCGCGACCGGGATCGCCTCCAGCGGGAACGGGACCGCGTCCAACGGGAAATGGACCGCGCGCAACGGCAGAGCGACCGCGAGGTCCAGAGGTGGTCTCGCGACTGGTCGAGGTGGTGGGGCCGCTCGGGCAGCGACGACGAGGACGGCGACCAGCCCAGCGCGCGCGCCGCGGGCAAGAACGGCGCCGCCGCCCTGGCGGTCAAGGGCCGGGTCACGTTCCGGCTGCGCGTCCAGTCCGGCGAAGTGGAAGTCGTGGCGAGCGACAAGCCGCAGATCGCGGTCAGCGTCGGCGGCGTGCCCGTCACCGGCGACGTGCAGCTCCTCCAGTTCGGCGACCGCGTCGAGGCGGAGTTCAACGGGCGCCGGCACCTCAACCGCGGCAAGTTGCGGGTGGAGCTGCCCAAGGGCTCGAACCTGGAATTCGATTCCGCTTCGGGAGACGTGTCGGTGCAGCAGGTCGGCGGGGACGTGCGGGTGCGCACCATGTCCGGAGACGTGAAGATCCTGGGCGCCCGCAATGCCGACGTGGAGAGCATCTCCGGAGACGTCACCGTGAGCGTGACCGGGCCGCGGCTGCGGCTCCACCTGGTCTCCGGGACCGCGCACGCCACCACCGCCGATCCCGGCGTGCAGCTCGCCTTCCAGTCCGCCTCGGGAAACCTGGAGTGGAACGGGGTGTGCGCGAAGGGCTGCCACCTGCAGACGGAGACCGTGTCCGGCGACATCAAGCTGCAGCCCGACGCGTCGAAGAGCAGCTTCCAGCTCTCCTACGCCTCGCACAGCGGCGATCTGCGCGACGAGCTGAAGCTCGAGGTGAAGCGCGCGCCGAAGCGCAAGTACGGCATGGGCGGGTGGGTGGAAGCAGTCTACGGCAAGGGCGAGGGGGTCATCGAGTGCGACGCGTTCTCCGGCGACGTGATCGTGCGCAAGAAGTGAGGCCGCGCTCGAAAGCCCGGCGCGGCCGGATGCGGAGGCGGCTGGTCAGACGAGCCGGGTCTCCACCTCCGCGCCGTTCATCACCAGTTTGGCGACCGGCGTCCGGTCGGCGATCTCGGAGAGCTTCGCCTTCTGCTCGTCCGAGAGCGGCGCCTCCAATCGGATCTCCCGCTCGATCCGCGGCCGCCCTTCCTCGCGGGGGAACAGAGTGCAGCGGACCTGGACGCTTCCCAGCTCCCATCCCTTGCGGTCGGCGTACATGCGCAGGGTGATGGCGGTACAGGCGCCCAGGCCGGAGAGGTAGAGCGCGGTCGGAGTGGGCCCGGTGTCGCTGCCGCCCCGGGCGGGCGGCTCGTCGCTGGTCCACGCGTGCCCTGCCGCGCGGATCGCTTGCGCGTATCCCTTCTCTCCCTTGACGGTCACCATCACGGCGGGGGTCTCGGCCATGCCCGCGCCGTATCCGATCCCCGCCGCATCCGTCAAACCGGAGCCGGCCGCCTCGCGCCGGGACGCGCAATCATCTACCCTCGGGGAGCGGTCGAGGGCCCCATGCGCATCTTGCACGCCGCCAGGACCGACGTCGGGATGAAGCGGGACAACAACGAGGACAGCTTCCTCGCGCTCCCGGCGGAAGGCCTCTTCGCGGTGTTCGACGGAATGGGCGGCCACGCGGCCGGCGAAGTGGCCAGCGGCATCGCGGTGCAGGAGATGCGCGAGTTCTTCCAGCTGACCGGCCGGGACCCCGAGGCCACCTGGCCCTTCAAGGAGGACCGGGAGAAGAGCTACGACGAGAACCGGCTGGTCACCGCCATCAAGCTGGTCAACCAGCGCATCCTCGAGGCTTCCGAAGCCGACGCTTCCCGCAAGAACATGGGGACCACTTGCGTGTCGGCGCACTTCGTCGAGCGCGACGGCGGCGCCCGGGCGATCGTGGCGCACGCCGGCGACAGCCGCGTCTACCAGCTGCGGGAGAGACGCCTGCGGCGCATCACCATCGATCATTCGCTGGTGGAGGAATACCTGCGGCTGGGCAAGATCACCGAGGAGGAGGCGAGGAGCTTCCCGCAGAAGAACATCATCCTTCGCGCGCTCGGCCAGCAACCGCAGGTGGAGGTGGAGGTCCACGAGCACGAGCTGCGACCGGGAGACCTCTTGATGCTCTGTAGCGACGGGTTGTCGGGGATGGTGGAGGACCCGGTGATGGAGGCGATCCTGCAGCGCTCTTCCGGTCTGGACTCGGCCGCCCGCAGGCTCCTCGATACGGCCAACGCGAACGGAGGAGTCGACAACTCGACCGTGATCCTCGTCCTCTACGAGGGTCCCTGACTCGAGGAGCGGAGAACGGGTCGAAGGATCACGGTACGACCCGGGGGCGTGCACGGGCGCAGGATCCCCTGCTCATCCGCGGTGTTCAAGGCGCTCGACGATGCTTCTACTGATTGTGGGCGGGGGCGGCCGAAGACGTCGGGCTCCGGGGGTCGCCCAGCCGGCCCAGCGCCCGCAGGGCCAGGCGGTCCAAGGAGATCGGGCCCGGGCCCGCCGTGAAGAGCCACGAGAGGAGGACGATGTAGAGCGTCTCGACGAAGCCGAGCAGGTCGGAGGTTCCTCCGATGTCGCCGCGCTTCGCGGTGAGGATCGCGACCGCCATCACCACGATGAGCGGAAGGGAGGCGAGCCGGGTGAGCAGCCCGACCAGGATGAGCGCGCCGCAGATCAGCTCGGCGGACGATACGAGGACTGCGTTGAATCCCGGGACGGGGATACCCAGCTCGGTGAAGAAGGAAGTGATCTTGTCCAGGTTGTGGAGCTTTCCCCAACCGGTCCCCACGAAGACGACGCCGATGGCCAGCCGAGCCAGGGTCGGAGGCAGCCAGGAGAGGCGGTCGGCGACGGAGAGCAGGGAAGTCCGGATGCGGAGGAGTGCGTCCATCGATTGCTCCTTTGCCCGGAGAGTCGCGCTTCGCGCCGTTTCGTTACGGATCGATCCTCGCGATGAGACCCTCGCCGGACCAGCTGGCCAGCGCGTCCAGCGCGGCCTGGGCCGGGTCGGGAAGCCCCGTGAACGCCTCGCAAGCCTCGCCCAGCGTGGCGCCCCGCCGCGTCGCTGACAGGGCAGCCAGCTCCTCCCGCGACACCTCGGCATGGAACACTTCGAATCCTTTCCGCCAGACCAGGAGCGAGGTGGGGCGTTTCCGCGGCGGTTCCGGTTCGCGCGAAGCCTCGAGGTCGGCCCACAGCGCGGCCGCGTCGTGGTCGAGCGACAAGAGCCGGACGGAGGGGACCAGGGCAAGGCGGGCGGAGGCGGCGTCTTCTCCGAGCGCCCGCAGCGCGGCGTCGCCGAGGGGTTCGGCGTCCTGAGCGACGAATGCCTCGGCGCGCGCCCACTCCAGCGCGGCCAGATCGGCCAGGTCCGCGCGCGAAGCGGCGCGTTCGCGCAGGAACGCGGGGAGCAGCGCACCGATGCGGGCGAGGGACGGATGGCGCGACGGGTGCGCGCGCACGTAGGCGGCGCAGAGCGAGAAGAACTCTTCGTCTCCCAGGAGGCGCGCCAGGAGGCGGTAGTCCTCGCGCAGCGCGTCGACCAGGCGGAACAGGTACATGTCAGAGTAGATCCGCGCGCGCTCGCTCGCCGAAAGGCCGCCGTCGCCGGCCAGCAGCGCCTCGCGCGCGGCGGGATCGACCGGGCGTTCGCCGGTCACCAGCGCGGCGAACAGATCCTGCGCCTCGGCCAGGGTCATGCCGCCTCGCGGGCGGCCAGCTCCCGCGCCTCGACCGCGGCGGCGGCGCGGCTCTCCTCGACCAGCCGCTCAAGCTCCGGCACGCGATCGTCCCATTCGATCAGGGTGGGAACGTGTCCGAAGCGCCGGACGGCGGCGGCGTACAGCTCCCACACCGGATCCGCCACCGGCGCATCGTGCGTGTCGAACAGGTAGGTCCCGCGATCGGAGTACCCCGCCAGGTGGAACTGCCCGACCCGCTCCGGCGGGATCGCGGAGATGTACTCGCGCGCATCGAATCCGTGGTTCCGCGCGCTGACGTGGACGTTGTTCACGTCGAGCAGGATCCCGCAGTCCGCCCGCTCGGCGACCTGCGAGATGAACTCCCACCCGGGCATGGTGGAGCCGCGGAAGGCCGCGTAGCTGGACACGTTCTCCAGGAGGATCTGGCGCCCGAGGAAGTCCTGCACCTCTTGCACCCGCCGCGCGACGTGCTCCAGGGCTTCCTCCGTGTACGGCAGCGGCATCAGGTCGTGCAGGTACCGCCCGCGGTGCGTGCCCCAGCAGAGATGGTCGGAGACGTACGCGGGCTCGATCCGATCGGCGAGCGCGCGCAGCCCGGCGAGGTGCCGGAGGTCCAGCGGATCGACCGAGCCGATCGAAAGGGAGACGCCGTGCAGCACGAGCGGGAAGTCGCCGCGGACCTTTTCCAGGACGGCCAGCGGCCTGCCGCCGACGTCGATGAAGTTCTCGCTGATCGCCTCGATCCATCCGACGTCCGGCCGCTCCTCCAGGAAGCGCCCGTAGTGCTTGGAGCGGAGCCCGATGCCATGCCCGAGGAGTGCGCGCACAAACGCCATTCCCTCTCCTAGCGGTTGGGGGGACACCATAAAAACATGGTGTCCCCCCTCGCGAAGTCACTTCTCGGCGACGACCTTGCCGCCCTTGTCGGTGCAGGCCTTCTCGCTCTTCGTCTCGGTCGTGCCCTGGCCCTTGCAGCCGTTCTGGCCCTTGCAGGCGTTGTTCGCGCTGTGGCACGAGCCCTGGCCCTTGCACTCGTTGACGCCGGCACACTTGACCACCGTGCTGGACGCCTTCTGCTCCTTCTCCTTGGCCTGGGCCGCGCCCGACGCGAACAGCGAGCCCACCGCGGCGGCGATCACCGCGCCTTTCAGCATCTCCTTGACCATCGGTTTCCTCTCCCGGGTTGGGTACTGTCGCTCAAGTCTCGCGAAACGCGGGTACGTTACAGCGGACGCCGCGCTGCGTGATAGGACGGCCGACCCCGTCAGATATTCCGGCGGTGCCAGGCGTCGAGGATGCCTTCGCGCGTCACGATGCCCAGCGGCCGCGGCGTCTCGGGGCTTTCCACCACCACCGCCTCCGCCGACCGGGACTCCGAAAGCCTGTGCAGCGCGTGCTGCAGGTCGTCGTCGGGAAAGAGCAGGACCAGGTCGGCCGTCCGGGCGAGCTCTCCAGCGGTCCGGGGATCCGGCCCGGCCAGCGCTTCGAGCGCCGCGCGCACGGGCAGCACGCCGACCGCGAAGCCGCGCGCGTCGACCACCGGCAGGGCGGCGCGCGCTCCGTCCAAGGCCCGCCGGAGCTCCGCGCCGGCGGTCTCGGCCGGGACCGCCGGCATTGCCTGGTAGGCCTGGGCGACCGACAAGTCCCGCAGCGGCTCCTCGATGCGCACGCGCACGCCCCGGCGCCGCGCCCCCAGGGTGTAGATGGATCCGCCCAGGACCCCGTTCACCAGGGCAGCCGCCGCGCCGCACGCCACCAGCAGCGGGAGCACGATCTCGTAGCTGCCGGTCAGCTCGAACATCATCAGGACGCCGGTGAGCGGGGCCGCGGTGGCACCGGCGACGACGGCGCCCATCCCGACCGCGGCGTACGCGCCGGGTCCGGAGGTGATCCCGGGCATCGCCCAATGAACGGCCCGGCCGAACGCGCCGCCGAACATCGCCCCGAGGAACACCGCGGGGAAGAAGCTGCCGCCCGGCGAGCCCGACCCGAGGGTGGCGGCGGTGGCGACGAGCTTCAGCGCGAAGGTGAGCGCCAGCGCGCCGAAGGCCAGCTGTCCGGCCAAGGCGGCATTCATGCTTTCGATGCCGGTCCCCAGGACGCGCGGGCCGAGGAGCGAGAGAAGGCCGACCGACAACCCACCCAGCGCGGCGCGCCATTCCGGGCGCAGGGTCGCAAGGCCCCTGCCGAGCCGCCCTCCGCCGTGCCCCGAGAACACCGCTTCGGCCGCGTGGATGGAGCGTATGTAGAGGATGCCGGCGCCTCCGGCGGCGAGGCCGAGGGCCAGGTAGACGGCGATCTCGCCCGAGTGCTGCAGGGTCCAGGAGACGGGTTGCAGCTCGCTCCCGCCACCCAGGAGCGCCCGCGAGGTGGCAGTGGCGGTCACGCAGGAGAGCACGATGGGCGCGAAGCGGCTGACCCCGAAATCGCCGAGGACGATCTCCAGCGCGAACATGGCTCCCGCCAGCGGCGCCTGGAAGGAGGCGGCGATGCCGGCGCCGGCGCCGGAGGCGAGCAGCACCGCCGCCTCGCGGCGGGGCAAGGCCAGGAAGCGCGAGAGCGACGCCGCCACCGCGCCGCCGAGATGCACCACGGGCCCTTCGCGCCCCGCGCTGCCTCCCGATCCGATCACCAGGCCTGCCGCGAGCGACTTCCACACCGCGATCCGCCCCCGGAGCGGGCGCCCGCGCATGTGGATGGCCTCCATCACCTCGACGACGCCGTGACCGCCGCTCTCCGGGCTCACGTACCGGACCAAGAGGCCGGCCGCGAGCGCGCCGAACGCGGGACCCAGGACGCGCACCCAGACCGGCGCCTGGATGGCGATCTGGTACAGGCCGCCGCTGGTCTCGTGGAAAGTGCCGTTGAAGACCCGGAGCAGGACCAGCGGGTAGTAGAGCCAGAGCCCCAGCGCCCCCGCGAGCGCGACCGCGCGCACCCGGTGGACCTCGAAGCGGGGGAGCCAGCCAGGCTTGCGCTCTGCGAGCGCCTCGGCGCCGAAGGCGAAGGCCAGCGCGAGCAGCGCCAGGGCGGCGAACTCGGCGTGCCAGCGCGACGCCTTGAGCTGCGCGCGAAAGCCGGCGGCCCAGGCCCCACGCCCGGCGCCGAAGAGGGCGGCGGCCACCTCGCTTCCCCGGAAGAGCACGATCTGGACGAAGCGGATGCTCTGCGAGAACAGGCCGGCCGCAATCCCCGCGTAGATGCCGATCACCGCGGCGACGCCGAGGAACAGCGCCCGCTCCCAAGGGATGCCCGGCAGGGAGAACCGGAGCGGCTCGCGCCTGCGACCGAAGAGCCGCCCGATCCCGCGGGCGGATGGCTGCTGCGCTTGCTGCGGGCCGAGCTCCACTTCCCGGCTCTGTAGCAGCGATGCCGTGCAAGCTCAAAGGACCGTCGCCCGAGGAGAGGCCATCCGCGCTATGGTGCCCGCGTGAACGAAGCGGTGCAGTCGGCGCTGCGCGAGCGTCTCGAGGAGTCGTTCGGCGCCGGCACGCGGCTTTTGCGCGCGGCGCTCGTGGGGGGCGGAGCCTCCATGGAAGCGTGGGCAGTGGACGCGGAGACTCCGCGGGGGCCGCTTTCGCTGCTCGTGCGGCGCGCGGCGGGAGGCCGCATCTACCAGCAGGCGCTGCCGCTCGCGCAGGAGTTCCGCGTCCTCGAGGCAGCCTGGGAAGGCGGGGTGCGGGTGCCGAGGCCGTACCGCTACTTCTCCGACGTGGCGGGGCGCGAGGCGTTCGCCATGGAGCGGCTGGCGGGCGAGACGGTCGGGCGGCGCATCGTGCAGAAACCGGAGCTCTCGGACGCGCGCGCGGCGCTTCCCGCGCAGATGGCCGAGCAGCTGGCGCGCATCCACGCGCTCGACGCGTCCCGCCTCGAGTTCCTCCCCGGCGCGCGGGACGGCGCGCCGCTCCTGCAGACGCTGGAGGTCCTCGAGGCGCAGCTCGACGCCGCCGGCGAGCCGCACCCGGCCATCGAGCTGGGCCTCTTGCGGCTCCGGCGCGACCTGCCTCGCGACGGACGGCGCCGCGTGTGCCACGGCGATTTCCGCGTCGGCAACTTCATGGTCGGACCCGCGGGGCTGGTCGGCGTCCTCGATTGGGAGTTCGCGCACGTGGGCGACCCGCGCGAGGATCTCGCCTGGCCGCTGGTGCGCGCGTGGCGCTTCGGCAAGGACGAGCTGCGGCTCGGGGGCCTCGCGCAACCGGGGGCTTTTCTCGATCGCTACGCGGAGCTGACCGGCTCCCGCGTCTCGATCGAGGAGCTGCGCATCTTCGAGCTGCTCGGAAACGTGCGCTGGTCGATCGGCTCGCTCACCCAGGCCCGCCGGCACCTGTCCGGCGAGGAGCGCAGCGTGGAGCTGGCCATCCTGGGCCGGCTCGCAGCCGAGGTCGAGCACGAGGTCCTCTCCCTGCTCGGCGAAGGAGGCGCGCGATGAGCGACCGGCCTTCCGCCTCCGAGCTGGCCGACGCGGTCCGCGAGTTCCTCGAGGCCGAGGTGGTGCCCGCCGCAGGCGATCCGCGCTTGCGCTTCCGGGTGCTTGTGGCCGCGAACGCGCTGTCGATCCTGAAGCGCGAGCTGGAGCTGGGCGACGAGCTGCTGCGCGAAGAGATCGCCCTGTTGCGGCCCCTCTCCGGTGCACCCCCCTCGGGGACGCTCCGGGAACAAGCCCGCGCGCTCTCCGCCGAGCTTTCGCGGCGGATCCGCCGCGGAGAGGTACCCCGCGGCACCCTCGAAGCCCTGCGCCGGATCGCCGAGCTGAAGCTGCGCGTGGCGAGCCCGCGTCATCTCGAACGCCGGTAATCCTCCGTGATCCCAGCCTTCATTCCCTGGTTCCGCATTCCGCCGCTGCGCATCGGGCCCATCTCCATCGAGCCGTTCGGCGTGCTCGCCGCCGCGGGCGTGTACCTCGCCTCGGTGCTGCTCGTCCGCCGCGCGCGAGACGAAGGGCTGGATCCCTCGCCGCTCAACTCCTTCGCCACCTGGGCGCTCCTGGGCGGGATCGCGGGGGGCCACCTCGTGCACCTCTTCCTCTACCACCCCGAGGAGCTGCGCTCGGGCGGCGTCCTCCAGATCTTCAAGGTGTGGGACGGGCTCTCCTCGACGGGCGGCGTATTGGGCGGGCTCGCCGCGGGGGCGCTGTTCTTCCGGCGCCGGCGCTTGTCCTTCGCCCGCTACGGCGACGTGTTCGCCCTTTCGGTCGCGCCCGGGTGGGCGGTCGCGCGGCTGGGGTGCTTCTCCGTGCACGACCATCCCGGCGTGCTGACCAGCTTTCCCCTGGCGGTGGCATTCGCGGACGGGCCGCGCCACGACCTGGGGCTCTACGACGCGCTGCTGCTCGCCGCCATCACCCTGGTGCTATACGCCCTGCGCCGCCGGGGCGCGCTGCGCGGATCGCTGCTGGCCCTGCTCGCGCTCCTCTACGGCGCCGGCCGGTTCCTGCTCGATTTCCTGCGCGCGCGCGACCTGGCGTACGTCGACGCGCGCTACCTGGGCCTGACGCCGGCGCAGTACTTCTGCGCCGTGCTGGTTTTGTACGGCGCCGTCGCGCTCCTCGGCCGGCGCCGCGGCCGGCCTTCCGCGCCGGCTTGACACAGGCCGCCCGCGCGGTGAAGGTGCCCGGCCCCGATGCCTTCGCCTCCTCCGCGGCCCGTCGTCGCGGCCATCGACATGGGATACGGACACCTGCGCGCGGCGGCGCCCCTGGCGGACGCCCTCGGAGTGCCGCTTTTGCTCATGGACCGGCCACCGCTCGGCCAGGCTCGCGACGCCTGGTTCTGGTGGCGGACCCGCGCTCTGTACGAGCCGCTCAGCCGGTGGTCGCAGGTCCCCGGCCTCGGCGCGCCGCTGCGCGAGCTGCTCACCCGGATCACCGCGATCCCGGAGGCCGACGGGGACCTGTCCGCGCCCACCGCCGGTACCCGATGGATGGAGCGCGCCGCCCGCGCCGGTGCGGGCCGGACGCTGGCCGAGCACCTGCGCGAGACGGGCTCGGCGCTGCTGGCGACGTTCTACGCGGCGCCCATCCTCGCCGAGCTGCACGGCGCCGAGAGGCTGCATTGCGTGGTCACCGACGCCGACGTGAACCGCGTCTGGGCGCCTCCGCACCCGGCACAGAGCCGGATCCGCTACTACGTGCCGAGCGAGCCGGCGCGGCGGAGGATCGAGTCCTACGGCGTGGCTCCGGAGCGGATCCGCCTGACCGGGTTTCCGTTGCCTCACGATCTGGTCGGCGGCCGGGAGATGACCGCGCTCCGGCGCAACCTGGCCGCCCGGCTGGGCCGGATCGATCCGGGCAGGGCAGCGGCGGATGCGGCGGCCAAGGAGATCGGCCCGGTGCCTCGCGACGAGTCGCCTCCGCTGCTCACGTTCGCGATCGGCGGAGCGGGCGCCCAGGTGGGCATCGCAGTGCGGCTGGTGCGGGCGCTGGCCGGGGCCTTGCGCACCCGGCGATTGGCGCTGGCGCTGGTGGCCGGGCGCAGGCGGGACGTCGCGAGGAGGCTGCGCGCCGCGATCGGCGTGGAGCGCCTGACGGGCAACTCCTCCGTGGAGATCCTGGAGGAACGCGACACGTTGAAGTACCTGCGCAGGTTCAATGCGCTGCTGGCGCGCACCGACGTCTTGTGGACCAAGCCCAGCGAGATGACGTTCTTCGCCGCGCTCGGCTTGCCGGTGATCGCCGCCCCGCCGGTGGGCGTCCACGAGGAGCGCAACCTGCGCTGGTCGATGGAGCTGGGCGCGGCGCTGGAGCAAGGCGACCCGGATCGGGCCGGCGATTGGCTGCCGCGCTGGATCGAGGACGGCACGCTCGCCCGGGCCGCGTGGAACGGATACCGGCGGCTGCCGCGGCTCGGCCTCTACGACATCGTCGACGACCTCGCCGCCTCCTGACCTGCTTCGAAGCTCGACTCCGGTTCGTCGCGGAGAAGTTTCCTTCCCGCCACTTGACCCGTGTGAGCGTTGATCACTGGAGGGTGGTCCTCCCGGAGGTCGAATGGGCATCGGGTCGTTCGCGTACGGCCTCTTGCTGCTCGCTCCCATCTCGCTCGCCTTGACCCTGGTCGCGCACCTGACCGCGTTCCTCCTGCTCGCGCCCCGGCGGCGCAAGCTGGACGGGCCGGCTCCGCCGATCACGATCCTCAAGCCGGTCAAGGGAGCCGAGGAGGGGCTGTACGACAACCTGGCCTCGCTCGCGCGCCAGGACTACCCCGAGTTCGAGATGCTGGTCGGCGCGGACGACCCGCGCGACCCGGCGCTTTCCGTCGCCCGGCAGGTGCAGATGGATCATCCGGATGCGCGCATCGAGATCCGCGCGGGCAGCCGGCGCCTGGGGTTGAATCCCAAGGTGAACCTGCTCGCGGCGCTGGCCGAGGACGCCCGGCACGAGCACCTGCTCATCTCCGATTCGAACGTGCGCGCCGATCCGGCCTACCTGCGCGAGACCGCGGCGGAGCTGGCGGATCCGGAGGTGGGGCTGGTCACCAATCCGCTGGTGGGAGAGGACGCGCCCGGGCTGGGCGCCACCCTGGAAAATCTGATGTTGAACTCCTTCGTCGCCTCCGCCTCCAGCTTCGCGCGGGTGGTCGGCGGCCGCGCCTGCGTGATCGGGAAGTCGATGCTGTTCCGCCGCCGCGACCTGGAAGAGCTGGGCGGTTTCGCGGCCGTGCGGAACGTCCTGGCGGAGGACTACTTGATCGGGCGCAGCTTCGAGCAGGCCGGCTGGAAAGTGGCGCTGTCGCCCTGCCTGGTGACCGCCGTGAACCGCGGATGGACCGTGCGGCGATTCGCGAACCGGCACGTGCGCTGGGCACAGATGCGGCGGCGGGTGTCACTGCCTGCGTACGCGGGCGAGCTGCTCTTCAACCCCGTGCTGTGGATCGCGCTCGCGGCGTGCGCGCTCGCTGCCGCCCGGCCCGACCTGCACCAGCGGGTCGCCGCGGTCGCTTTCGCCGGAGTGGCGGCGAAGTGCGCCTCCGACGCGCTGCTCTGCCGCCGGCTGCGAGGCGCGCCGCCTCGCCTCGGCGAGGTGCTGCTCATCCCGCTGAAGGACCTGGCGATGGCCGCCATCTGGCTGGTCGGCGCGTTCCGCCGCCGGGTGGACTGGAGGGGCAACAAGCTCTGGATCGACCGCGGCTCCGAGCTGAGCGAGATGGCGCCCCAGCCCTTCGAACAGCCGGCGGAAGAGGCCGCGTGATCAACCGGCGGCGGCGACGCGCGCTCCGGCTGCTGCGCAAGCGGTAGCCGCCGCCTCTGCTCATCGGTCATCTCTTCCTCGTGCGCGAAAGCCGAGTTCGGGAAGCAGATGATGCTTCCACGCGCAGCACGCGAGAGGTGACACAACGCGTCCCGTCCCGAGCATGATGTGGCTGGCTCCGCAATGGCATGGGTACCCATCGTCCGGGGTTTCCTGGACCGACTGCAGGGGCAACATCGACGCGCTTTCGCAGTCGAGCATTCGCGCTCGGGGCGCATAGGCTGTAT
>DATFTN010000286.1:0-1737 GCA_035261845.1 Myxococcales bacterium
TTCCTGTAGGCGACGACGGGCAGTCGCGAGCCGCGCACCCGGAGCGCGGCGAGCAACTCGGCCTCCCGCTCGTAGGGTCCCCAGGAGGGGATCGGCTGCTGCATCCGGCCGGACACGACCCGACCGCTTTCGCGGCGAAGCTCGACGGGCACGATGCCCACGCCGGTCTCCAGCAGGACCAGGTCGCCGGGCAGCAGCTCGCCCACCACGAATGCGGAGCCGAGCACCGGGTGCCCCGCGAAAGGCAACTCGTGGGCCGGAGTGAAGATGCGGAGGCGCGCGTCGCATCCGCGCTCCGGCGGCAGGACGAAGGTGCACTCGGCGAAGTTCATCTCCCGCGCGAGGCGCTGCATCTGCTCGCTGGAGAGGGCCCGCGCGTCGGTGAAGACGCCGAGCTGGTTCCCTTCGAGCGGCCGGTCGGTGAAAACGTCGACGACGGCGTACTGCAGCGGCTGGTTCACAAAGGAGCCGGATCCGATTGGTCCTCACCGGGCGGGTCGGACACAGGAACGAGCGGCGGCTCCGATAGAAGCTTTTCGAGCACTTCGTGCAGATCCAACTCCTCGATCAGTTTCTCCGCCTCGGCCTTTGCGTCCGCCTTCATCTCGGCGAGGGCAGCCTGGGTGGCCGAAAGGTCCCGATCGACCTCGAAGTCCACGAGCGCCTCTCGCGTGAGCGGGCCTATATCGCCGGCCTCCTTCTCCTTGTCAGCCTGCGACAAGTACCGCAGCCGTACGAGCGCGTCCTGGATGAGCTTCGCGTGCTCCTGAGCGCTCATCTGATCCCGCTTGCGGACGAGTCGCACGGTCACGCCCTGACCAATCGGGATGACGATCCCTCCATGCTGGTACAGGATGGGATTCCCCATGGCTTCAATCCCCTCGACCGGTCGCCAGGAAGAGAGGACGACCAGGTATCGAATTCCATCAGGCTGACGAAGACGGATTTCCGTTCTGAGAGTGACCCAGCAATTCGAGCTTGCAGGAACCTTGCTGCCCCCGCGCGTCGACGGTGACGTTCCCTTGAGCGTCGCTCTTTCCGGTGTGCTCCGTACCGTCGGGCAAGGTCAGCTTGTAATCCCAGTCCGCCAGCGGTGAACCACTCGGATCTACGAGCTGGAACTGGACCATCGTCGCTGGGGCTGCCGCCTGTTGCTGTGCCCCGCCCGTCCCCGCCTGTCCCGTCGTGGTCCCACTCGTTCCAGCGGTGGAACCTCCAGAGGTCGCCGCAGCGGGGCTCTGGGCGCCGGCGGTTGGCGCGCCCGGACCCGATGTCGCACCGCTTGTCGACGCGCCCGCGCCCGTTGCAGCACCGCTCGTGGATGCGCCGGCGCCCGCCGCGGCACCGCCAGTGGCCGCGCCCGCGCCCGCCGCGGTACCGCCAGTGGACGTGCCGGCGCCTGCCGTCGCACCGCCCTTGGACGCGCCCGCGCCCGCGGGCGCGCCGCCCGCTGTGGCACCAGGCGCTGCGCCGGGAGCGCCGGGCGCCGGGCTCGGCGTAGCTGCTGGTTCGTGCGTGGGAACCACCGCGGAACCGGCCGCCGCGCCCGCCTGCGCTCCTGCGGCGGCCCCCGCGGCCGCGCCGCCCGCCCCCGCCCCCGCCGCAGCTCCCGCGGCCGCGCCTGCCACCGCGCCCTTCGCTCCGCCCGTCACCGCTCCGGCGACCGCGCCCGCCACCGCGCCGGCCAGCGCCGCGACGCTCAGCGACGACGGGTTGATCTGCACCTGGCTGCCTTTG
>DATFTN010000287.1:0-14668 GCA_035261845.1 Myxococcales bacterium
ACCGCCTCGGCCACCGTGCTGGGGACGTGGTACTCGAAAGGAGCCGGATACATCGTCGCCTCCGTCGTCAGCGGCCCGAGGACCGGATCGCTTCCCACACCTTGCCGGGCGTGAAAGGCATGTCGAGGTGCTTGATTCCGAACGGCGCCAGCGCGTCGAGCACCGCGTTCGCCACCGCGGCGGTGGAGGCGATGGTGCCCGTCTCGCCCGCGCCCTTGATGCCCAGCGGATTGACCGGCGTGGGCGTCTCGGTACGGCCCAGCTCCGCGCTCACCACGTCGTCCGCCTTCGGCAGCGCGTAGTTCATCATCGAGCCCGTCACCAGCTGGCCGTTCTCGTCGTAGATGGCCTCTTCCCAGAGCGCTTGCGACACGCCCTGGACGATCCCGCCCTGCACCATTCCGTCGACGATCATCGGGTTGATGACGCGCCCGAGGTCGTCCACCGCGACGTAGCGGACCAGCTTCACCTTCCCGGTGTCGCGCTCGACCTCGACCACCGCGATGTGCGTCCCGAAGGGGAAGACGAAGTTGCCCGGGTCGAAGAAGCTGATCGCCTCCAGGCCCGGCTCCAACCCCTTGGGCAGGTTGTGCGCCAGGTAGGCCATCAACGCCACGTCGCCGAAGGTCTTGAACCGGTTGGGAGAGCCCTTCACCGAGAACTTGCCGCCTTCGTAGACGACGTCGTTCTCACTCGCCTCCAGGAGGTGCGCGGCGATCTTCTTGCCCTTCTCCTTGATCTTCTGCAGGCCGAGGTAGATCGCCGCTCCCCCGACCGGGCCGCTGCGGCTGCCGTAGGTGCCCATCCCGAAGGGCACCTGGCCGGTGTCGCCGTGCACGATCTCGATGTCCTCCATCGGCAGGCCCAGCTCGTCGGCGGCGATCTGGGCGAACGTCGTCTCGTGCCCCTGGCCGTGCGAGTGCGATCCGGTGAAGACCGTCACCTTGCCCGTGGGGTGCACGCGGACCGTTGCGCTCTCGTAGAGGCCGGCCTGCGCGCCGAGCGCGCCCGCGACCTGCGAGGGCGCAAGACCGCACGCCTCGACGTAGGTGGAGAAGCCGACGCCGAGGTAGCGTCCCTGCTGCCTCAGCTTGTCCTGCTCGCGGCGGAACGCGCCGTAGTTGAGGATCTCCAGCGCCTTGTCCAGGGCGCCCGCGTAGTTGCCGCTGTCGTACATCACGGCGACCGGCGTCTGGTACGGGAACTGATCGGGGCCGATGAAGTTGCGCCGCCTCAGCTCCACCGGATCGACCTCCAGCTCGTTGGCAGCCAGGTCGACCATGCGCTCCACCACGTAGCAGGCCTCGGGGCGGCCAGCGCCGCGGTAGGCGTCGACGGGCGTGGTATTGGTGAAGGCCGCCGTGACCTCGACGTGGATGGCCGGCGTCTTGTACGCGCCGGCCAGCAGCGTGCCGTACAGGTACGTCGGCACCGAAGGAGCGAAGAGCGAGAGGTACGCGCCGAGGTTGACGGTCGACTGGACGCGCAGGCCGAGGATGCGGCCATCGGCGTCGAGCGCCATCTCCGCGTCGGTCTGGTGATCGCGGCCGTGCGCGTCGGTCATGAAGCTCTCGCGCCGCTCCGCCGTCCACTTCACCGGCCGGCCCAAGACCCGGGAGGCCCAGGTCACCACGCACTCCTCGGGGTAGACGAAGATCTTCGAACCGAATCCTCCACCCACGTCGGGCGAGATCACCCGCAGCTTGTGCTCCGGGATGCCGAGGATGAACGCCGCCATCAGCAGGCGGTGGACGTGCGGGTTCTGGGTGGTGACCCACAGGGTGATCTCGCCCGTGGCGGGATTCGCGCTGGCGAGCGCGGCCCGCGGCTCGATCGCGTTGGGGATCAGCCGGTGGTTGACGAAGTGCTCCTTCACCACCCGGGCCGCGCCGCGGAAGGCGGCGTCCGTCTTGTCCTTGTCGCCCAAGGACCAGCGGAAGGCGACGTTGTCCGGGGCCTCGTCGTGCAGCTTGGGCGCTCCCGGCTGGATCGCGCGCACCGCGTCGACCACCACCTCGAGCGGCTCGTAGTCGACCTCGACCAGGTCGGCCGCGTCGCGCGCCGCGTACGGCGATTCCGCGATGACGACCGCCACCGCGTCGCCCATGTAGCGCACGCGGTCCACGGCCAGCGGCAGGTGCGGAGGCAGCTTGATGTTGGGGAGGAGCCAACCGACCGGAAGCGACTTCACGCCGCCCGCCGAAAGCTCCTTGCCCGTGTACACCGCGGCCACGCCGGGCAGCTTGCGCGCGGCGCTCGAGTCGATGCCGAGGATGCGCGCGTGGGCGTGGGGGCTGCGCACGAAGGAGGCGTAGGTGGTGCCGGGGAGCTTCACGTCGTCGACGAAGACTCCCCTGCCGGTGATCAGCCGGGGATCCTCCCGGCGCTTGATGCTGGAGCCGAACAGGCGTTCCGTCGCGGCCATGGGTCACCTCTCTCCGCGGTCGGCCATCTTGTTGGCGGCGTGCTGCACGGCCTTGACGATGTTGGCGTAGCCCGTGCAGCGGCACAGGTTGCCTTCCAGGCCGTGCCGGATCTCCGCCTCGGTCGGGCTCGGGTTGCGCTCCAGGATCTGGCACGCGGAGATGATCATCCCCGGCGTGCAGAACCCGCACTGCAGACCGTGCTGCTCCCAGAAGCCCTCCTGCATCGGGTGCAGCTTGCCGTCCTTGGCCAGCCCCTCGATGGTGGTCACCGACCGGCCGTCGGCCTGCACCGCGAACAGCGTGCAGGACTTCACCGCTTCGCCGTCCAGCAGCACGGTGCACGCGCCGCACTGGCTCGTGTCGCATCCGACGTGCGTGCCGGTGAGCCCCAGCGTCTCGCGGAGGAAGTGGACCAGCAGGAGCCGCGGCTCGACCTCCCGAGCCTGGCTCGTTCCATTGACGTCGATGCTGACGGAAGTCACGGAGCCTCCTTTTCGCGGAGATGCTCGTGCTCTCGCGGGCCCCCAAAGCTCGATCCCGCGAAGCCCGATCGGTTAGCACCCGCCTCCCCCCGGGTCAACCCGGGTCAGAGCCAGGTGCGGCGATCGTCGATGCGCTTCGCGCCGGGAGCGAGGGTCCCCGGAGGCGAGATGCGGACCTCGCCGCGGACCTTGATGGCCTCGCGCAGGCTTTCCGCGATGCGAGCTTCGAGCCCCGGTTCCGGCCGCGCGCCTTCGGCCAGCTCGAGCACGTAAGCGAGCTGGTCCTGGTGCTGGTCGCGGGTGACCACCGCCTGGAAGCGGGCGACCGCGGGGAACGCTTCGAGCGCCTTGGCGATCTCGGCGCCCCGGATGAACATGCCCTTCACTTTCACCGCGTCGCCGACGCGCCCGACCAGGCCGGCCAGCTTGGGCGCGGTGCGCATGCAGGGACAGGTCGAAGGCGGCGCCAGCGTGCCGATGTCGCCGGTGGCGAAGCGCAGCAGCGGGTACGCCGGATCGAAGGTGGTGGCGACGATCTCGCCGGGCTGTCCGGGCGCGGCCGGCCTGTGCGTCTCCAGGTCGAGCACTTCGACGATGCACTCCGGATGCAGGTGCATGCCGCCGCGTTCGGGACACTCGTAGGCGAGGCAACCCTGGTCGGCGGTGCCGTAGCCCTGCAGCGCGCGCACGCCGAACTCCTTCTCCAGCTCGGCGCGCAGGGACTCGGGGAACATCTCGGCGGTGACGAACGCGACCTCGATGGAGAGGGGCGTCCCCAGCTCGCGGCCGCGCTTGACGAGCGTGTACAAGAAGCTCGGCGTGCCCAGGTAGCAGGTCGCGCTCAGCGCGGCGGCGATACGAACCTGGAGGTCGGTCTGTCCTACGCCCGCGGGAACGACCACGCACCCCAGGCTGCGGGCGGCGTTGTCGAGCATGAAGCCCAACGGCGTGAGGTGGTACGAGGCGGAATTGATCGCGATGTCCCCGCGGCGGAAGCCCGCGGCGGCGAGCGCCATGCGGAACCGCCAGAAGTCGTCGCCCTCCCCTTGCGGGTCGAAGATCGGTCCGGGCGAGGCGAAGATGCGCTGCAAGCGCCCCGGCTCGGCCGCCAGCAGGCCGCCGAAGGGCAGGTCCCCGGCCTGCAGCGCGGGGAGATCGTCCTTGCGCGTGATCGGAATCTTGGCGAGGTCGTCGAGCGACGTCACGTCCTCCGGCCCGATCGCCGCCTTGTCCGGCCCGACGCCCGCCTTGTCGAAAGCACGCCGCACGTGCTGGGCGCGAGCGTGCGCCCAAGCCACGGTCTCCCGGAGCCGCGCCCCCAGGTAGACCCGCCTGGCGGCGGGATCCTGTTGCTCCAGGGTCGGATCGAGGATCGCGCTCGCGCGCATCGCATCCTCCCGCCACGCACTCCATGGCGTCCGCGATTCCAAGAGCATAACGCCGTCCGACCGGCTCTCCAATGGCGCAGCGCTGCCGGCATCGATGCGGGCGATCGGCCGCGTCCACTCCAACTCGTCCCGGGACGAGTTCGCGCTCGCGCGCGGCGAACCGAATTCCGAGCGAGCATCGGTCATCCGACCGATACGGCTCTTTTCTTGTTGACGCTTCTGCGAGCTCATCAGAGACGCCCGTCGAGGTGCGGATTGAACGCGTGGCCCTGGCCGCCCCGGACGCGTCCAGGCGAGCGCGGACCGCGGTGCCAGGCTTTCGACCATCTTTTCGTCGAGCGCGCACCTGCGGCCGCCGCAGGAGGTGCGAAAACGGCCGTGCTACGAACCTCTTCATGATGAACTCACAATCCGGTCTCGCAGCGCTCAGCACTGCGGAGCTCCTCGCTCGAACGCGCCAACTCGTCGAGCATTCTCGGAGGGTCGAAGCAGACCTTCTGGTGTACCTCGGCGAGATCGACGAGCGGAGGCTCTATCTCGAGCGTGCGTTTCCTTCGATGTTCATGTTCTGCGTCGGCGAGTACGGCTTCTCTGAGGAGGCGGCCTACAACCGCATCATGGTGGCGCGCGCAGGACGGCGCTTGCCAGCCGTGATCGAAGCGCTGCGCACCGGGGAGGTGCACCTCGGCGGGCTGCGACTGCTGGTGCCGCATCTCACGGCTGAGAACCACCGCGATGTGCTGGCGGAGGCGGCGGGCAAGACGAAGCGCGCGATCGAGGAGTTGGTTGCGCGGCTCGCGCCCCAGCCCCCCGTCCTGCCGTCGATCCGGAAACTTTCAGCGCAAACTGTGGAGGCCTCGCCAGAGCCGCTTCCGCTTGCTCTCGACCACCGCCCGCAAGAGCGCCGGAGCGCCGAGAGCAGCCTCCCGTCGTGGCGCCGCTCAGCGAGGAGACCTTCAAGGTCCAGTTCACCGCGAGCCGTGCGTTGCGCGACAAGCTGCGCCAGGCCCAGGACCTGCTTCGCCACCGCGTTCGCGACGGAGACCTGCCGACGATTGTCGAGAAGGCACTCGATCTCCTCATCGAGCAGGTGAAGAAGGAGAGATTCGCAATCGGTCGAAAGCCTCGGCGCCCGTCGTCCGAAGCTCCGCAAGAATCTTGCTCCCGCCACGTTCCCGACGAAATCAGGCGCACGGTGCATGAACGCGATCGCGGGCGCTGCACGTTCGAGGACGAGCACGGCCGGCAGTGCACCGAGACCGGCGCTATAGAACTCGATCACGTCGACGGATTCGCCCGGACACACCAGCACCAGGCAGATCGGATCCGGCTCCTCTGCCGAGCTCACAACCAATACGAAGCTGAGCGGATGTACGGACGGGCTTTCATGGAACGAGCACGCTCGGCGCGAACCTCGACTCGTCCCGGGACGAGTTCTCAACCCAGGCTGCTGTGAAGCGATGCACGCCAGCGCTGGCGAGCGGCCCCGGAACTAGGACAGCCAGCGCTTGCGGCGCCGGTAGGACTTGACCGCCTTGTAGCTCTTCTTCGCCTCGCCGCCGCCCAGGTAGAACTCGCGCACGTCCTCGTTGCTCCGCAGCTTCTCCGGATCGCCTTCCAGCACGATCCGCCCGTTCTCCATGATGTAGCCGAAATGCGCGATGGAGAGCGCCACGTTCGCGTTCTGCTCGACCAGGAGCATGGTGGTCTTCTCCTCGGCGTTGATCTTCCCGATGATGCGGAAGATCTCCAGCACCAGGAGCGGCGCGAGGCCCAGCGAGGGCTCGTCGAGCAGGATCAGCCGCGGCCGGGCCATGAGCGCGCGGCTGATCGCGAGCATCTGCTGCTCCCCGCCGGACAGGTATCCGGCGATCTGCCCCCGCCGCTCGCGCAGCCGGGGGAAATAGTCGAAGCAGAGATCGCGGTCCCGCCGCGTGTACCCGCCCATGGTCAGGTTCTCGTCCACGGTCAGGTCCTCGAACACGCGGCGGCCCTCCATCACCTGGAAGATCCCGCGCCGGACGATCTGCTCCGGCGGAAGCTCCTCGATCCGCTCGCCGCCCAGCTCGATGGCGCCGTCGGTCACCTCGCCTTCCTCGGCGCGCAGAAGGCCCGAGATGGCCTTCAGCGTGGTGCTCTTGCCCGCGCCGTTGGACCCGAGGAGCGCGACGATCTTCCCGTGGGGCACCTCGAGGGAGAGGCCCTTCAGCACCAGGATGACGTCGTCGTAGATGACCTCGACGTTGCTGAGCCGGAGCACCTCGAGCTCCTTCCAGGAGGCTGTCTCCGTTTCCGGAGACAACCACAGTCGCGCTCCGCGCGAATAGCCGCAAACTCGCGCCTTTCGGCGCGAGAGCGGCTACAGCCCGAGCCATTCGGGCTTGCGAGGCATTTCGTACTCCGCCACCTTGACCAGCTTGCCACCCTTCACCTGGTAGATGGGCGTCTTCGTCGACGGACGGTGGTCGCTGGGCGAGTAGGTCACCGGCTCGGTGAGCCCGCCCAGGTCGAAGTCCTTGAACGTCTCCAGCGCCGACTTCACTCCCTCCCCCGTGAGCGCCTTGGCCTTGTCGGCGCGCTTGAGCGCCTCGGTCCACACCAGCACGTAGGTCCAGCCGCGCACGTAGAGCGCGTCGTGCGTGTCCTGCGGATGGTTCTTCTGGTGGTAGTCCATCAAGCGCTTCATCCCCGGCACCTTCTCGCCGAAGGGGACGTGGGGCATGACGCCGGTGACGCCCTCGGCCGCCTCCTTCGCCACCTGCGGCAGTGCCTCGCTGAACCCGTACGGATTGGAGCCGAACCTGGTGGCGAGGCCCAGCTTCTTGGCGTCGCGCAGGATGGTCGAGACGCCGGTCGTCGTGACGTTGATGTACGCGTAGTCCGCGCCCTTCTGCTTCATGTTGAGCAGCTGGCTGGTGGCGTCCTGGAACGCTCCGGGGACGATCTCCTCGTCCACCAGGTCGATGCCGATCTCCTTGCAGTACCTCCGCCCCGCCTCGATCGGCGCCTTTCCATACGCGTTGTCGCCGTAGAAGAAGGCCACCTTGGGGTTGCGCGACTTGTCCTTCCAGTCGTCCTTCACCCAGTGCAACCAGGCGCGGAGCTGATCGGAGTAGCTGGGCGCGACGAAGAAGTTGTACGGCGTCTTCGACGGATCGGTGAGGTGCCCGGAGAACGAGGCGGACAGGTAGGGGATCTTGTCCTGGTTCACCTGCGCCTTGAGCCCCTCGGTGTCGCCGGTGCCCCAGCCGTTGATCATGATCACCTTGTCGTCGCCCACCATCCGCTTGTACGCGGCGACCGCCTCCGGGATCTTGTAGCCGTAGTCCACGTCGACCAGGCGGATCTTCTTTCCGTTGATGCCGCCGTTCTCGTTCGTCCATGCGACCCCGTCGCGCACGCCTTGCGCGAACGGCTTCCCGACGTCCGAGGTGATGCCGGTCAGGTCGAAGATGCCGCCCACCTTGATCTCGCCGCCCGCGGGCGCCTGCGCGCGCGCGGCGGCGGCCGCGCAGAGAACCAAGAGCGCCGTCCGGAACGAATGCATGGGACTCCTCCTTGAGGTCAGTACGAGAAAGGATACAGCCGGAAGTAGTTGCGGATCCGCCTCCAGCGCGCCGCCAGCCCGTCGGGCTCGAAGATGAGGAACAGGACGATGGTGATGCCGAACACCCCCAGCTTCAGCGGAGCGAAGAGCTGGATCAGCGCCGGGAACTGCCCGGACAGCGCGCTGGTGAGAAGGCGCAGCACCTCGGGGAGCAGCGTCAGGAAGACCGCGCCCAGGATCGAGCCGAGGACGCTCCCCAGGCCGCCGATGATGATCATCCCGAGTTGGTCGATGGCCAGGGAGAGCGGGAAGTTCTCGGGGCTGATGATGCGGGCCTGGTACGCGAGCAAGGAGCCCGCCACTCCCACGTAGAAGGAGCTGACCCCGAAGGCGAGCAGCTTGAAGCGGAACACCTCGACCCCCATCACCTCCGCGGAGATGTCCTGATCGCGGATGGCGACGAACGCCTTTCCGACCCGGGTGCGGAAGAGGTTCTTCGCAAACCAGAGGAAAGCGATGCAGACAGGCAGGATGAGGAAGGCCAGCGAGCGATCGTTCGCCAGCGCGAGCCCGAACACCGACGGAGGTGGCACGCTGGTGCCATTCACTCCCCCGGTCACCGAGTCCCAATGCGTCACCGTGAACTCGACGATGAAGTGGGCCGCCAGGGTAGCCATGGCGAGGTACAGACCCTTGAGGCGCAACGAAGGGACGCCGAAGATCATCCCGGCCAGGGCAGCCAGGATCCCGGCCGCCGGGATCACCAGCACGAAGGGCAAGCCGCTCGCCGCGAGGTACGCGGTGGCATAGGCGCCGATGGCGAGGAACGCAGCGTTCCCCAGCGAGATCTGTCCCGTGAAACCGGTCAGGATGTTGAGCCCGGTGGCGGCGATCACCGCGATGGCGGCGCGGTTGAGCACGTCGAGCCAGTACGACGAACCGAAGAGCGGCAGGACGAAGAGCACCGCCAGGAAGACGGCGAGCACCCACCGGGCGCGGGCCGTCTCGAAGATGGCCATGTCCGCCCGGTAGCTGACGTGGAACTCGCCGCTGCGCATGTCAGACCCGCTCGATCCGGACCTTGCCGAAGAAGCCGTACGGCCGGACCATGAGGATGAGCACCAGCGCTACGAACGGAGCGACCTCCTTCACCCCGCCGCCGAACACGGGGTCGAGGTAGCCGCCCGAGAGGTTCTCCAGGACGCCGATCAGGAGCCCGCCCAGGATGGCTCCTCCGATGCTGTCCAAGCCGCCCACGATCACCGCCGGCAGCACCTTGAGACCCAGGATCGCCAGCGACCCGTCCACGCCCCCGCGCATGGTGGCGAGCAGGATGCCTCCCACCGCGGACACCACGGCGGCGATGCTCCAGGAGAGCGCGAAGATGCGCCGGACCGAGATGCCCATCGAGAGCGCCACCTGCTGCGAGTCGGCCGTGGCGCGCATGGCGATGCCGGGGCGCGCGAACTTGAAGAACAGCGTCAGCACCACCAGCAGCACCGCCACGCAAGCCGCGCTGTACAGGTAGCCGCGCGCGATCGGCAGAGGGCCGAACTGGATCGGATCGAGCGAGAACACCGAAGGGAGGGGCCGGGTGTCGGTCCCCCAGATCCCCTGCACGATGGCCCGCAGCACGCTGGAGAGGCCCAGCGTCACCATGATGACCGAGATGATCGGCTCGCCGATGAGGGGGCGCAGCACCAGCCGCTCCAGCAAGATGCCCAGGATGGCGGAGAATGCGAAGGTGAGCAGCAGCGCGGCGCCGATCGGGGCATGGGCGCTGGAGATGGCGAGGAAGACGTAGGCGCCGAGGAGCAGGAACTCTCCCTGGGCGAAGTTGAGCACGCCGCTCGCCTTGAAGATGATGACGAAGCCCAGCGCGACCAGCGAGTAGATGCTTCCCACCACCAGCCCGTTCAGGACCAGCTGCAGGAAGAACTCCATCACGCGCCCCCGGCCTCGAGGCGGCGCACCGACAGGTTCGCCTGGATGCGCGCGGTCTTCCCGTCCTGGAACTTGATGGTGGTGTCGACGGCGATGCGCTCCTCGTCGCCGTAGAGCGCAGCGATGATCCCGCGGTAGCGCTCCTCGACGAAGGCGCGCCGCACCTTTCGGGTGCGGGTCAGCTCCTCGTCGTCGGCGTCCAGCTCCTTGTAGAGCAGCACGAACTTGCGGATCCGGGCCGCGGCGGGGAGCGTTTCGTTGACCCTGTCGATCTCCTTCTGGAGCAGGTCGTAGACTTGGCCCTTGGCCGAGAGATCCGTGTACGTGGTGTAGGAGATCTTCTGCTTCTCGGCCCACTTCCCCACCACCGCCGAGTCGATGCACACCAGCGCGGTGAGGTACGGCCGGTCCTTGCCGATCACCACGGCTTCCTTCACGAACGGCGAGAACTTGAGCCGGTTCTCGATGTACTGCGGCGAGAACCGGGTCCCGTCGGAAAGCCGGAGGACGTCCTTCAGCCGGTCGATCACCACCAGTTGGCCGTCCTCCTCCAGGTAGCCGGCGTCGCCCGAATGCAGCCAGCCGCCCGCCAGGGCTTCCCGCGCCGCCTCCTCGTTCTTGTAGTAGCCCAGGAACACCGACGGGCTGCGCGAGAGGATCTCGCCGCGCTCGCTGATGCGCACCTCGGTGCCCGGGATGGGCTTGCCCACGGTGTGGAACTTGATCGCGTCGTCGGGGTGGATGCAGGAGATCCCGCTGATCTCCGTCTGGCCGTAGATCTGCTTAAGCCGCACGCCCATCGCATGGAAGAAGCGGAACACGTCGGGTCCCAGCGCCGCGCCGCCGGTGGTGGCGCTGCGCAGGCGGAGCAGGCCCAGGCGATCCTTGAGCGCGCGGAACAGGAGCAGGTCGGCGAGGAAGTACATGGCGCGCCAGGGAAGCGGCACGCGCCCGTGCTTCAGCCGCAGGTCGGCGACCTTGGTGCCGATGGGCATCAGCCGCTGGTAGAGGAAGCGCTTGAGGGGCGTCGTGTCCATGATCTTCACCTGCACGGTCGAGTTGAGCCCCTCCCAGATGCGCGGAGGGGCGAACAGGACGTGCGGTCCGATCTCGCGAATGTCGTGCAGGGCCGTCTCCGGTTCCTCAGGGAAGTTGATGGTGAACCCCATCGCCAGAGCGCTGGCCACGGACATCATCTGCTCGCCGATCCAGGCGAGCGGCAGGAAGGAGACGAACTCGTCGCTCGCCTTGCGCGGATCCACCTGGTGCAGGCTCAGCGCCATGGCGAGCAGGTTCTCGAAGGAGAGCATCGCCCCCTTCGGCTGGCCGGTGGTGCCCGAGGTGTAGCAGATCATCGCCAGGTCGCTGCCCTTGCCCCGCCCGACGCTCTCCGCGAACAGCCCGGGCTTCTCCCGAGCAAGCGCGCGTCCGCGCTCCTCGACTTCACCGAACGAGAGCAGCTTCTCCTGCCGGTAGCGGCGCAGCCCCCGAGGATCCGAGTAGATGACGTGCACCACCTTGGGCAGCTGGTCGATCATGCCCAGGATCTTGTCGACCTGCTCCTGGTCCTCGGCGACCACGAACCGCGCGTCGCAGTGGTCGATGACGTACGCCACCTCGGTCAGGTTCGAGTCCTGGTAGATGCCGACCGAAGCAGCCCCGGCGGCCTGGGCGGCGAGCTCGGCGATCACCCACTCGGGCCGGTTGTCGCCGACGATGGCCACCGTGCCGCCCCGGGCGAGCCCCAGCGCGATCAAGCCGAGGGAGAAGTCGCGCACCCGATCGTGGTAGTCGCGCCAGCTCGTCTCCCGCCAGATGCCGAAGTCCTTCTCGCGCAGCGCCGCCTTTCCCGCGAGCCGCCCGGCGTTGCGCGCGAGCAGCTTGGGAAAGGTGTCCGCCTCGCTGGAGGGTCCGGTCACGCGGCGGCCTCCCCGCCCAGGTAGGCGAGCTGCACCTCTCTGCTCCGCTGCACCTCCTCCGGCGTTCCGTCGGCGATCTTCTGCCCGAAGTTGAGCACCACCACGCGGTGCGAGAGGTCCATCACCACGCCCATGTCGTGCTCGATCATCACGATCGTGGTGCCGCGCTCCTCGCTCAGGTCGAGGATGAAGCGGGCCATGTCCTCCTTCTCTTCCGCATTCATGCCCGCCATCGGCTCGTCGAGCAGCAGGAGGCGCGGCTCGAGCGCGAGGGCGCGAGCCAGCTCGACGCGCTTCTGCAGACCGTAGGCGAGCGTGTGCACCACCTGCTTGCGCACCGGCTGGATCTCGAGGAAATCGATGATCTCCTCGATGCGCTCGCGGTCGCGGATCTCCTCCCGCTCTCCCAGCCCGTAGTACAGACCGCCGCCCAGCACGCCGGTCTTCTGGTGGCAGTGGCGCCCGATGAGCAGGTTGTCGAGCACCGTCATGCCCTTGAACAGTGCGATGTTCTGGAAGGTCCGCGCGATGCCCAGGCGGGTGCGCGCGGCCGGACGCAAGTGGGTCACGTCCCGGCCGTCGAAGCGGACGGCGCCCTGCTGCGGGCGGTAGACGCCGCTGATGCAGTTGAGGAGGCTCGTCTTTCCCGCGCCGTTCGGTCCGATGATCGCGGAGAGCGCGCCGGGCTCTACCGCGAAGCTGACGTCCTGCAGCGCCGTGACGCCGCCGAATCGCAACGACAGATGCGCGACTTCCAGCAGGGCCATCGATGTCCCGGTTCCAGCGGCAGCGGACTGTAGCAGGGGTACGACTATCGGGTAAGAGGAGGCTTGGTACACTGCCGCGATGCGCGACCTCGCTTCCCGGATGGCCGATCTGGGGACGGAGACTGCGTTCGACGTGCTCGCCCGGGCCCGCGCCCTGGAGGCGCAGGGCCGCCGCGTGCTCCACCTGGAGATCGGCGAGCCGGACTTCCCGACTCCGCCGCACGTGGTGGAGGCAGGCGTCCAGGCGCTGCGCGACGGCCATACCCGCTACGGCCCGCCGCCGGGACTGCCGGCCCTGCGCGAGGCGATCTGCGAGCGCCTGCTGGCGGAGCGCGGCGTGCGCGCCGCGCCCGACGAAGTAGTCGTGACGCCCGGCGCCAAACCCATCCTGTTCCTCGCGCTGCTGGCCACGGTCGGTCCCGGCGACGAAGTGCTGGTGCCGGACCCAGGCTTTCCCATCTACGAGTCCGTAGTGCGTTTCGCCGGCGCACGGGTGGTCCCGGTGCCGGTCCGCGAGGAGAGCGGCTTCTCCTTCGACGTCGACGCCGCGGAGCGCCTGGTCACGTCCCGGACCCGGATGCTCATCTTCAACAGTCCGGCGAACCCGACGGGCGGCGCCACCACGCCGCGCGATCTGGAGCGCATCGCCGCCCTGGCCGAGCGGCACGACCTGTGGGTCCTCGCGGACGAGATCTACGCCCGCATCTCGTACGAAGAGCCGCACCGCTCCATCGCGGCGCTCCCGGGGATGCGCGAGCGGACGATCCTCTCGGACGGATTCTCCAAGGCGTACGCGATGACCGGCTGGCGGCTCGGCTTCGGCGCGGTGCCTCGCCGGCTGGCCGAGCCGCTCACCCGGCTGGTGATCAACTCCAACTCCTGCACCGCGGCCTTCGTGCAGCTCGCCGGCCTCGCCGCGCTGCGCGGACCGCAGGATGCGGTGGACCGGATGGTGGCGGAGTACCGCCGCCGCCGGGACCTGGTGGTTTCCTCCCTGCGGGCCATTCCGGGCGTGCGCTGCGCGATGCCCGCCGGCGCCTTCTATGCCTTCCCCGACGTCCGGGGCCTTCCCGTTTCTTCCGACGATTTCGCCTCCCGGCTCCTTGCGGAGCACGGTGTCGCGACGCTCTCCGGATCCGCCTTCGGACCGGGCGGAGACGGCCACCTCCGCATTTCGTACGTGAGCGCCCCGGAAGTGCTGAGCGAGGCAATGGAGCGCATCCGCAGCGCCGCCGCCGCTCTATAGCTCGCACCCTCGCCAGCCCCGTTGTAGCGTGAGCGAAGGAGGTGTTCTTGATGCGCGCCTTGGTTGCCGCCGCCCTGCTCTTCTGCGCCTGCGCACACGCCAAGGACGATCGAACGATCTGTCCGGAGTACCGCGGTCAGCGCTGCCTCGGAGGGCAGACTTGCGCGATCGACAAGCAGCGCGGCTGCGAGGTCTGCGCGTGCAAGGGGACCAACATCGGTCCGGACGGGAAGCCGACCGTAAACAGCAACTGAGGAGCACGGCATGGGCGGCGCGCGGCGCAGGATGCATCGCCTCTGTCTGGCGGCGGCGGGAGCGCTGGCGCTCCACGCTCTCCTCCTGCTCGGGTTGATGCTCCTGCCGCGCCCGCCGGTGGTCGTCCCGCCGCGGAAGGTGGTGCCGATAGACCTGCGCCGGATCTCCCCGCCGGGCCGCGCCCCGGCGAGCGAGCAGAAGGCGCCGGCGCTCCCCCAACCGACCGCGAAAGCCAAAGCGATCCCCGGGCCTGGCCCTACCCAGACGCCATCCGCGGAAACGCCCCCGCAACCTGCGCCCCCGGCGTGGTCGCGCGACTGGCGAACCGCGGAAGGCATCGACGGCTCGGGCGGTCTCTCGTTGCGGCTCGACCACCCGGAGCGCGCGCTCGAGCCCGGCGGCGATCGGCAGAGCGACGGTTCCGCGGGCCTGGTCCGGGAGAAGTCGCCCGAGGCGCGGCTCGCGGAGGAAAAAGCCGTCGTCCAGAAGCGATTGGAGGGCTGGGCTTCGGACGTAAAGGCAAAGGCGCGCGCGCAGGCGCGGGACGAGTACTGGCAGTCCATCGAGGACGCGCTCGGCCGGGGGTTCAACCCGGGCTGGGACGTACTCGACCAGGCGCCGCGGAATGCGGCGGGATCGTTCCTTCGGGGGTTCATCGAGTCCTGGAAGAGGCAGGCGCAGGCGTATGGGAGGT
>DATFTN010000288.1:0-6156 GCA_035261845.1 Myxococcales bacterium
CGTAGAGGAGCGCGCGGGAGGCGGCCGGATAGAAGCCGAGCAGGGCCTGCACGGCGGCACGCGGGGCGTGCGAGTCGTCCGCCAGCGCATACGCGCGCAGCCGGCCCGCGAAGCTGGTGTAGCCGCGCGCTCCGTCCTTGCGGCGCGCGTAGCTCAGCACGTACTCGGGATCGCGGCCCCAGGTGGACCACTCCAGCGCCACGCCCGGCGGGACGTCCTCGCCTCCTCCCGTGAGCGTGCTCAGCGGCAGGTATCCCAGCGCCCGCGTCAGCGCCGGAAAAAGCACGGTCCAGCAGAAGAGCATCCGCAGCCGGCCGGCGCCGCGCCAGTTGCCCCAGTAGCCGTTCTGCGCGCCCACGGTGAGCACCGCCCGCACCTGGTTCGGCTCGGGCAAGAGGCCGAAGAGCTGCCCGCCCGCGCTGTGCCCGACCAGGAGGAGCGGAGTGCCGGCGTGGCGTTGGCCCAGGAAGCGCAGCGCGCCCGCCAGGTCCTGCTCGCCCCAGGCGTGCATCGTCGCATCCGACTCGCGCAGCGGGCCGCGGAGCGAGCCCCCGATGCCGCGGTAGTCGAAGCTCAGTACGGCCAGGCCGCCCTCGGCCAGGTAGTCGGCGAACGCGCCGTAGAAGCGCCGCGGGACGCCGGTCGCGGAGCCGATCAGGACTGCGCCCCGCACGGGTCCCTGGGGCTCGGTCAGGGTGCCGGCCAGCGGGAGGTGATCGAGCGCCGGGAGGATGACGTCCACGGTTCCCTTCTAACCCGGCCGCCCCCCGCCGTCTTTCCATCATGCCGCAGCGCGACAAGAAGTCTTGCGCCCACCCCGGGTGCCTGCGAGGATCCGAAGCGTGCAGAGCTACGACCTCCTGGTCATCGGCGGCGGGGTGAACGGCACCGGCATCGCCCGCGACGCCGCCATGCGCGGCCTGCGCACGATGCTGGTCGAGAAGAAGGACTTCGCGGCCGGGTCCTCCGGCGCGAACAGCGGGATGATCCACGGAGGCATCCGCTACCTGATTGCGGACCCGCAGGTCACCCGGCTCTCCGCCCTGGATAGCGGCTACATCCAACGCATCGCGCCCCATCTCCTGTTCCGCATCCCCTTCCTCTACCCGGTGCTGCTGGAGCGGCCTGGAGAGCCGACGTTGAAGGACCGCGCATTCCTGTACGGGGCCGAGGTCTACTTCGAGGCTTACGACCGCTACCAGCCGCTCAAGAACGGGAAGGCGCACACTCGCCTGACCGACGGCGAGCTGCACGACCTGGAGCCCGGGATCGTCCCCGGGACGCTCGGCGCGGTCACCATGGACGAGTACGGCATCGATCCGTTCCGGCTCTGCACCCTGAACGCCCGCAGCGCCGCGAGCTACGGCGCCTCGGTGCGCAATCACACGCAGGTGACCCGGCTGCTCCGCGACGGCGCCACCGTGGTGGGGGCCGCGCTGAAGGATGTGCGCACCGGCGGCACCGAAGAGGTCCGCGCCCGGTGCGTCTTCAACGCCGGCGGGCCCTGGGCGCCGAAGATCGCCGCTCTTGCTGGCGTGGAGGTGAAGATCCGCCCGGGCAAGGGCGTGCACGTCACGCTCGACCGCCGGCTCTCGAACTACGGGATCATCTGCAGGGCGGTCGACGGCCGCGACGTGTTCGTCATGCCGCACGAGGACTCGTCGATCATCGGCACCACGGACGACGATTTCTACGGCGACCCAGACGAAATTTCGATCACCCGCGACGAGGTCGAGTACCTGCTTCAGGCGGTGGAGCACACCTTCCCCGCGGTGCGGCAGGCGCGGGTGCTGCGGGCCTGGGCGGGGATCAGGCCCACCCTCTACGCCTACGGGCCGCTCGAGGACGCGCTCTCGCGCGACCACCGGATCATCGATCACGAGAAGGACGGCGCGCCCGGTTTCTTCACCATCGTCGGCGGCAAGCTGGCCAGCTTCCGCGCCATGGCCGAGGAAGCCGTGGACGCGGTGGCGCGCAAGCTGGGGAACTCGGCGGCCTGCCAGACCCATCGGGTGGCGCTGCCCGGCGGCGAGGCGAAGGCGCCGGAGGCCGAGGACCTCTCCGCCCAGCACGGGGTCCCGGCCTTCGCCGCGGCGCGCATCTCCTACCGCCACGGGGCGGAGGCGGAGCGCGTGCTGCGGCTGGCCGAGGAAGAGCCGGAGCTGCGCGCCGTCGCCTGCTCGTGCGAGGGCGTCACCTTCGCGGAGCTGGCGTTCTCGCTGCGGGAGGAGTTCGCAGACTCGCTCGGCGATCTGCGCCGCCGCTGCCGGCTGGCGATGGGAGTGTGCCAGGGGACGCGCTGCGCCGGTCCCGCCGCCGCGCTGGTGGCCAAGGAGAGGCAGCTCTCCGCGGAAGCTGCGCTGGCGGACCTCACGGTGCTGCTCGACGAGCGCTGGAAGGGGAACCGCGCCGTGCTCGCCGGAGAGGGGCTGGCGCAGGCCGAGCTGGTGCAGGGCACGTACTACACGACGGGCGGCCTGGGCCGCGGCGGAGGCCGGCCGTGGCGCTGACCGCCGACGTGGTGGTGATCGGCGGAGGGCTGTCGGGCGCCTGCGCCGCCTTGGGCGCGCGCGAGGCCGGCGCCGATGTGCTGCTGGTGGCGCGGGCCCCGGGTGCGACCGCCTTGTCGAGCGGAGCGATCGACTTCGCTAGCGCCGAAGACGACGCGCCCATCGGCGAAGCGGCGCGCGAGCTGTCGCGGACGGCGACGGGGCATCCGTATGCGCTGCTCGGGGACGCGCTGGTGCCGGCCATCGACGACGCGCTGGCGCTCCTGCAGCGCCACCTCGCCGCGCTGGGCGTGTCGGGCGCGCGGACGGCGGCGGACCGGAACCTGTGGCTGGTGACGCAGCTGGGCCGGGCCAAGCCGGCCGCGCTGGCGCAGGGCCCGATCGCCGCCGGCGATCTGCGGAACCTGGGCGCTCGGGAAGCGCGGCTGGGCGTGGTGGCCCTGGCCGGCGCGCAGGCGGTCGAGGCGCGGCTGGTCGCGCAGGGCCTGACTGCGTTCCTCGCAGAGGGCAGCGAGGCAGTGGTGCTGGCGCCCGATTTCTACCGGCAGCGCGGCGATGCGCTTCGGACGCTGCCGGAGTTCGCGCAGGACCTCGACCGACCCGGACGCCGGGCGGCGCTGGGGGAGACGCTGGCGCGCGCCGCCGCCCAGGCGCACGCGACGCACTTGCTCCTCCCCACCCTCGGGGTCGAGGACCCGGTCGGCGCCCGCGCCGAGCTGGAGCGGGCCGCCGGCGTTCAAGTCCTGGAGATGCTCGGCGCGCCGCCCAGCGTCCCGGGTTTGCGGCTGCAGCGCGCGCTGCAGGCGGCCCTGGAGAAGTCCGGGGTCCGAATGGTGTCCGGGATCGCCGAGCGCGGCTCGGAGGGCCAGGTGCAGATCGTGCGGGGAGTCGAATGCGAGCCCGTGCGTGCCGGGGCTGTCGTGCTGGCCAGCGGCCGCTTCCTGGGCGGCGGGATCCGCTGCGAGCCAGGCGGCAGGCTGCGCGAGACCGTGTTCGACCTGCCCGCGCGCGCGGCCGGCCGGGAAACGCTGGCCGCGCTCCCCAACGAGCACCTGTTCGCGGAACGCGCGGCCGGGCCGCACCCGGGGCTTTCGGCAGGTGTCGAGGCGGATTCCGATCTGCGCTCCGGAGAGGCCTTCGTCTGCGGCGCGGTGCTGGGCGGCTTCGACCCCGCCCGTGGCGAAGGTGGCCTGGGGGTCTGCGCCGTCACCGGCCTCTTCGCGGGCCGCCGGGCGGCGCGCAGCGCCGGCAAGTCCGGCGCCAGCGCGCCCTCCCGGGCGGTGGGCCCGTGAAGCGCCTCTTCGCGTTCTTGCTCCTCGGGATCCGGGCGCTCTTCCTGCACCCGATCGCCCAACTGTTCACTCCTCCGGAGCGGAAAGGAAAGCGGCGGTTCCTCTCCAACTACGCATCCGAAGCGCTGGTCCCGATGAGCGCCGCGGATCGCGCCGAGCTGCCGCGCTTTTCCGGCTGCGTGAACTGCGGGCTGTGCGACGCGGTCTGTCCGCTGGTCGGGCGCGCGGAGCTGCGGGCCTGGCGCGGCCCGAGCCTGTTCGCGATTGCTTACTCGCGCGCCACGCCGGAGCTGCCGCATTTGCGGGCCGCGATCGCCACCCTGGACCTGTGCGGCACCTGCCACGCCTGCCAGGACGTCTGCCCGCGCGCGGTGCCTCTCCTCGACGTCTTCGCCTTCACCCGGCGCAAGCTCGCCGAGGTGGACGCGGCGCGCGAGCCGGCCGCCCAGCCGGTTCCCACTGGGGAACCCGCCGCCTCCGTCCAGCCCGGGCTGGGGACGTGACGGGCCCGCTGCGCGGAGCGGGTCCGCGGGGCAGGGCGCTCGAGCGCGACCTGACGGCGCTGCTGGGAGCCGGGGCCGCTTCCTGTGCGCCAGCCGACCTGTGGGCCACCTCCCGCGACTGCTGGCCGCGCGCCCTGCTGTGGACGAAGGCCGGCGTCGCTCCGCATCCGCCCGACGTGGTCGTCTGGCCGGCGTCGGCCGCCGAGGTCGTCCGGGTGGTGCGGTTCGCCGCCGATCGAGGCGTCGCGGTGGTGCCCTTCGGCGCGGGCAGCGGCGTGTGCGGCGGCGCGGTGCCGGTGAAGGGCGGGATCGCGCTCGATCTGAAGCGGCTCTCCGGCCCTCCCTGCATCGACCTTCCGGGGCGCACCGTCGACGTCGAGGCCGGGATCAACGGCCAGCGCCTCGAAGAGCTGCTCGGCGGAGCCGGGGCGACGCTGGGCCATTTTCCCTCCAGCATCTACTGCTCGACCGTCGGAGGCTGGCTGGCGGCGCGCAGCGCGGGCCAGCTCTCGTCGCGCTACGGCAAGATCGAGGACATCGTGCTGGCGCTCGAAGCAGTGGACGGCACCGGGGAGATCCTGCGCACCCAGGACGTCCCGTCGGCGGGGCCGGACCTCTTGCAGCTCCTGGTCGGCAGCGAGGGTACCTTGGCGATCGTGACCAAGGCCAGGTTGCGCTGCTGGCCTTCTCCCTCCGCCCGGTGGATGCGGGGGCTCCGCTTCCGCTCGGTGCAGGAGGGCATGGCGGGGCTGCGCGCGCTCATGCGATCCGGGCTGCGGCCCGCCGTGGCTCGACTCTACGATCCGCTGGATACGCTGCTGGCCGGCCGCGGAGGCGGCGATGCCCGCGCCCATGTCCCCGAGCCTCTCCGCTGGGTGGTGGAGGGAGCAGGGGCCGAGGCGCTGCGCCTCGCCTTGCGCGCGCCCGTCCTGCTGAACCGGCTGGTCGAGTCGCTGCCGGCCGCGGCGCTCCTCATCCTCGGGTTCGAAGGAGACGGCCCGCACGCCTCCTCCGACGCGCGCGAGGAAGGCGAGCTGGCCCTGCGCCTGCTCGCGGCCGAAGGCGCGGAAGACCTGGGTCCCGCGCCCGGGGAGAAGTGGCTGGCCAACCGGTACAAGATCAGCTACCGGCAGTCGCCGCTCTTCTCGGCCGGCGCGTTCGTCGACACCATGGAGGTGGCCACCACCTGGGACCGGCTCGACCCTCTCTACGGCGCGGTGCGCGCAGCGGTGGCGCCGCATGCGTTCGTCATGGCGCACTTCTCCCACGCGTACCTGGAAGGGTGCTCGATCTACTTCACCTTCGTGGGACTTGCCGGCGAGCCGGCGGGAGCGAGCGACGCGGACGAGCTCGAGGAGGCCGAGGGGCGCTACGACGCGTGCTGGAACGCGGCGCTCTCGGCCGCTTGCGACGCCGGCGCGACGCTCAGCCACCACCACGGGATCGGCCTGCACAAGCAGGTGTTCCTGCCCCGCGAGCACGGCGAAGGCATGCGGCAGCTGCGCGCTCTCAAGCAGGCGTTCGATCCACGCGGGATCCTCAACCCGGGAAAGCTCCTCCTGTGAACGGGCTGCGCGACGATCTCTCGGCGACCGGGGCGGCGGTGGTCGCCGAGGGAGAAGGGCTGCGGGTCACCCCGCCCAGCGCCGCGGCCCTGGGCAGGGCGGTGGCGGTGCTGCGTGCGCACCAGTTGCCGGTGCGCGTGCGGGGGAACGGAGACGCGCCGGCCCCTGCGCCCCCGGGAGGGGCGCTGCTCGAGCTGACCGCGCTCGATCGGATCGCCTCGGTCGACGGACCGACCGGCATCGCGCGGGTGGAGGCCGGCTGCAGCGTGGCCGCGCTGGAGACGGC
>DATFTN010000289.1:0-4061 GCA_035261845.1 Myxococcales bacterium
AGCGCGTCCGCGTGATGCGCACGACGCCGGCGCCCGGCTCCGAGTCGTAGAAATCTTCGGTCAGAGACCGATTGCCAGGTGTCGGCAGTAGCCAGCACCTGGCAGATCCCCTTTGATGATCTGCTGGCGCGCGCTGTCGGCGGCGGGCATGATGCCCACGAGCGCGGCGCGAACCGCCGAGAGGTGTAGACACTCGGCAGACGGCCCATGGTATAAAGAGCGAGCCTGGACCCCTCACAGAGCCCAGGCCCCCCTCCCAGCGGGGGCAGGGTGGGACGGCACCTCACCCTGCCCCTTATAACCAGTGGCGGCAGAACTGGCAGCACGGGGGTCAGTGCGGCAGACTGACCGGCCCGGCCCGCCGCGCCAGCCCGAGGAAGACCGTGAGGCGGTGGAGCGGGCGGGGAAAGGAGCTGGCGATGAAGCCGTCGCGCGCGTTCGGGCCTCTGCCCCACCTGCGCTATCGCCCCGAAGTCACCCACTGTCTGCACTGTGGTGCCGCGCTGCAGTACAGCCACAGCGTGTGGGCCAAGCCGATCCAGTTCCTGACCGGCCCGGCGCACGTGACCAACCTTGGCTTCCGCTGTAGCAACGCGGCGTGCGCCTTTGGGCGGAGCGTGTACCGTTCGGCGCGCGCGGAGGCGCGGCAGGTCAAGGGATCGGGCTACGGGCTCGATGTCGTGGTGCGTATCGGGTACCTCCGGTTCACCGAACATCGCACCCGGGAAGAGATCTGGCGCGCGCTGCACGGGTCGCCCCCGGTTCAGCTCTCGGAGCGGCATGTCCAGAATCTGCTCGAGGTCTACCTGGCGTTGCTGCGCGCCAGTGAGGCCGACCCGCGCGAGCGGCTGGCTGCCACGGTGGAGATGCATGGCGGCATCATCCTGGCGCTCGATGGGCTGCAGCCCGAGCAGGGCAACGAACAGCTCTGGGTGGTGCGCGAGGTGCTCAGCGGCGCGGTGTTGGGAGCGGCCAACCTGCAGCAGGCGACCGCCGCGCACCTCGCGCGGTTGTTGCGGCCGATCCGGGCCACGGGGCTCCCCGTCCTGGGCGTGGTCAGCGACGCGCAAGAGTCTATCCACCTCGCGGTCGCGGAGGTCTTCCCGCAGGTGCCCCACCAGCTCTGCCAATACCATGCCCTCCGCGAAGCCGCCGAGCCGTTGTGGGAAGCCGACCGCCACCTACTGGTGCAGGCGAAGAAGGAGCTGCGCGGCCTGCGGGAGGTCGAAGAGCGCACCCGCCGCCCGGAGCAGCCCGCGCCGACCGATCCGGCGAGCGCCGTCGTGCTGGACACGGTGCTCGCGCTGCGCCAGGTAGTCCGCGAGCGCGGCCAACTTCCCTTCGCCTTCGCGGGGCTGCGGGCGATGGACGCGTTGGGGGACCTAGGTGCGACCCTGGACCGCTGCCTCCGGAAAAAGGGGATGCCCGGCTGGCCCGGCTCCGCACGCTCATTGGCCGCGCCGAGCACCGCTGTCGGGCGGAAGCGGCGGACCTCCGGGAGGCGCATGGCTGGCTGTGCGAGATCGCGCGCCGCTTGGAGCCCCCGGCGCCCGATGCCGCCGAGCCCCCGCCGACCGGGGCGCAGGTGCGGCAGCGGGTCGAGAGCTACCTGGACGAGGTAGCGACGATGCGGACCGCTGGCCGGGTGCCCGCCTGGCTGGAGCAGCCGGTGGCGCACTTGGTGACCGTGCTGCGACGGCTGGGCGACGGCCTCTACCATTGCTATGACGTGGCGGGCTTGCCGCGGACGGATAACGACCTCGAGCAGTTCTATCGCCGGGTGAAGGCGCAGGAGCGCCGCATCACGGGCCATAAGCGGTCGGATACGTTCGTGGTGCGAGTCGGCGGCTTTGCCGTCTATGCGACCGCGGCCCGCGAGGCGACCGAAAGCGAGTTGCTGCGTCACCTCGGTGCCGTACCGGCCGCGGCGTGGCAGGCCGAGCGGGCAACGCTCTGGGCGAATCAGGAGCGCCAGACCAAGATGCGGCGGTTCCGCTTGCACCGCGCTGCCTACCTCGCCGATCTCGAGGCCCGCTGGGCTCAGGTCGCCGACCCGCCCTGATGCCGCTTCTGCCGCCACTGTTTTCCCACGCGTCCCGAATGTGGCCACGGTCAACCGTCGCCAGGGCACCACTGATAGCAGAGTCGCTGGGAGCATTAGATTCAGCCTCCAACCTCGCCAGCGCCGGTTCAAATGCATCGCGCAGATAGGCGCGTCTGCCTTCGTAGGTGCCCTCTTCACGCTTGATGAATTGCCAGAGATAGAATCCCCGGAGGTGGTGTAGAAAGGCCGGCTTGACGACGAAGGCCACCGTGTGCTTTCCCAAGGGTTGATCAGCCCAACTTGAGAGAGGAGCGCACGATGGCCGAGGAGAGCATGCCGGTTCTGGATCTGCTACGCAAGGGGGAGGAAGCCCGCGAGGACCCGCTGCGGGAGATCGTCCGCTGGACCATCCAGGAGCTGATGGAAGCCGAGGTGAGCGCACAAATCGGGGCCGGGCGCTACGAGCGGAGCGGCGAGCGCGTCACCCAACGCAACGGCTATCGGGAGCGGCCATGGGACACGCGGGTGGGGACCCTCGAGCTGCAGATCCCGAAACTGCGGCAGGGCAGCTACTTCCCGAGTTGGCTGGAGCCGCGGCGGCGGGCCGAGCAGGCGCTGGTGGCCGTCGTCGCGGAAGCGTACGTGCAGGGGGTGAGCACGCGGAAGGTCGAGGCGGTGGTCCAAGCGCTGGGGATCAGCGGGATCTCGCGCAGTGAAGTCAGCCGGTTGGCGGCGTCGTTGGACGCCGCCGTCGACGCCTTTCGCACCCGGCGGTTGGATGCGGCGTACCCCTACGTCTGGGTCGATGCCCGCTACGAGCACGTGCGCGAAGGGGGCCGGGTGGTCTCGATGGCGGTGGTGGTCGCCTACGGCGTGCGGGCGGATGGGGCGCGGGAAGTCCTGGGCCTGGACGTGGGGCTGAGCGAGGACGTGGAGTTCTGGCGGAGCTTCTTCCAGAGTTTGGTCGCCCGCGGGCTGCGCGGGGTGCAGCTCGTGATCAGTGATGCCAACCCCGGGCTCAAACGGGCGATCACGGAAGTGTTTGTGGGCACGGCCTGGCAACGGTGTCGTGTGCACTTCATGCGGAACTTGCTGGCCCGGGTGCCCAAGAAGGCGCAGGCGATGGTCGCGGCGGCGGTCCGCCCCATTTTCCAGCAAGCCGATCGCACGGCGGCTCAGCGCCAGCTGCGCGAGGTGTGTACCGCGTTGCGGGCGCAGTTCCCGCACGCGGTGGCCCTCCTCGAGGAGGCGGAAGAAGAGATCTTCACCTTCTACGACTTCCCAGCCGAGCACCGGCGGCAGATCTACAGCACGAACCCGCTGGAGCGGCTGAACAAGGAGCTCAAGCGGCGCAGCGCGGTGGTCGGGATCTTCCCGAACCGGGCGGCCGTGATCCGGCTGCTGGGGGCGCTACTGATGGAGCAGAACGACGAGTGGCTGGTGGGGCGGCACTACTTCAGCGAGGCCTCAATGGACCAGCTGCTCCACCCAGCGCCGGGGACCCCGACCCCTCTCCCGCTCGAGACGGCGGTGAGCTAACCACCAAGACCCAACGACAAACGACAACAAACAACCAGGAGACGGCAAACAACAGAGGGACGGCCACGGAGGCCTTTTCCACCACTTGACGGGACTCTATCAGGCCTGAATCAGGCCGCGGGTATCCAGGTCCGTTGGCAGTCGCAAGGTCAGGGCAGTTCGGCGCGGCGTATTCGACAGTCCGGTCACGACTCGGTAGCCGGTCGGAAAGCCGGCGATGTCGTCGAACAACACCGCTGGAGGCGGCCGGCGCTCACGCAGGACAAGCTCCGTGATCGTCGCCAGCTCGAGGTCCGAGTCCACGCCTTCCAGGCGCTCCAGCTCGCCAAGCTCGTCCACGGCGGCGATCCAGCCGCGCAGGTTCTGATAGTCCATTCCGCTCTCCCGCCCCGCGAGGCTCCCTGCTCGCAATCTACGATGGCCTCGCGCTGCCGCTAGCGCACCGGCCTCGATCGTTCCGGTCGCCAGGCATGCGCGA
>DATFTN010000290.1:0-1718 GCA_035261845.1 Myxococcales bacterium
GTCTTGAGCGGCTGCTTGAGACGCGCCCAGCCGTCCTGGATGGTGATGCCGAAAGGCAGGTCCTTGCCGAGATCGGTCACGCCACTCTGCGGCACCTTGCCGCGCAGCGCTCCGGGGAGCTTGCCGGCCACCGGCGCGGCGGCGGAGGCGATGATGTCCTTCCCGTAGAATTTGCCGTCCAGCACGTGCCCTTGCAGGACGCCCGAGAGCGACTTGCTCAGGTTCGACAGATCCTGCCCCGTGCCGTCGAGCGCGACGTCCCCGTCGAACCTCCCCGCCAGCAGCTTGCGCGGCGTGCCCATCGCGCCGGCCTTCTCCAGGTCGATTCCACGGACCTTGGTGGCGACGTGCCACGCCTCCTTGGGATGGGCCAGCTTCATCCGCGTCCCGCCCACGTCGATCTGCCCGCCCAGGCCCTGGATCGATGCGGTCCGCACGTCGACCTCGTCCTCCTTCATGAACACGTCCGCGACCACGTTCTGGAACTGCTGCTTCTTGTAGGTCACCCGGGCCAGCTTGACCGCCGCGTGCCCGGAGAGGCCGGCGAAGGACGCGGGATCGAGCGGCGGCTTTTCCTCCTTCTGCGTCTTCGAAGGCAAGAGCATCCGATCGAGGTCGAGGTGCTCGCTGGTCACGAGCAGATCGAACTGCTTGGTCGCCTGATCGCCCGCGCCTTTCATCTCCGCCCAGCCGTGCGCATCGACGCGGTCGTCCAGCACGTGCAGCGCAAGCGTTTCGAGATCGATGCGCTGCTGTGGGTTCGCGGTCGCGCCCGAAGAGATGCGCGTCCCCTTGGCCAGAAGCTCGAGCCGCTGCCCGGGGGCCTTGTCGAGGGACTGCCCGGGCCGCAGGTCCGCGCCGGCGAGGTCGAGCTTCGCGTCGAAGGCGAGCTTGCCCTGGGCGGCGCCCTTGAGCTGCGCGACGAACGTCATCGGAGCGCCCGCCGCCTTGGTCATCGTCTGGGGCAGGACGAGCTTCACCGGGGTGAGGTCGACCCGCAGCTCCAGCGCCTGCGCGCCCTGCGTTCCGCTCGCCTGGACCGAGAGCCCGATCGGACCCGCCACCTCCCCTTTGATCTGCTTCGCGAGCGGTGGGTAGTAGGCGGCGAGGCGGGCGGGGTCGAGATCATGGCTGCGGATCTGCAGGCCCTCGATACGGGGCGTCGCCGTGTTCAGGCCGGACGCGCGGCCTTGCCCGGAGATGCCGGCCGGTCCCAGGTCGAGTCGCAGCTTCGAGATCTGCAGGTCGCCCTTCTCGGCGTCGCCCTTCACGTCGGTGTCGAGGACTACGTCCAGCGCCTTGCCGCCCTCGGCCCCGGCGAACTTCAGACCCAGAGCATGCACCGCTCCCTGGATGCTGGTGGGACCTTTGCCGCCCGGCACGGCGGCGCCGAGACGGGCGTCGAAGTCGGCGTCGAGCTTGCCCGCCTGCAATCCCACGTCCTTCGGCACGAACGGGCCGAGCGGGGCCAGATCGAGGGGCTGCACCTTGAGCATCACCCGCTCCGGGGTGGGCACCAAGGTGGGCGGGAGCGGAGCCGCGTGCAGGCGCAGCTCGAAATTCTTCTGCTCGGCGAGCACCGCCGCGCTGACCAGGACGTCGAGCGGCTTGCCGGCACGCAGGTTTTCCACCGTCACGTCGAGGTGCTGGATGGCCAGCTCCTTCGGCGCCCGGCCTCCGCTCTCTACCAGCGCGATGCGGGCGTCGCGCAGCGCCGC
>DATFTN010000291.1:0-2245 GCA_035261845.1 Myxococcales bacterium
CCCAACCGACGTTCAACTCCTTGCAGAAGAACCCGAGCTCTGCCAACTGCAGAGCGGCCTTGGCCCCGATGTGTCAGTACTGGTTCCAGCAATACGCGACGAGCGTCTTGTCGCGCGGGAGCTGGCCCGCAAGCTGCTTCAGCTCGTCGAGCGGGACGCTGATCGAGCCCTCGATGTGGGCCTTGGCGAAGGCGTCGCGAGCGCGCGTGTCGAGCAGCACGATTTCGCGCGCTCCCGGCTCCTTCTTCACCCAGTTGACCACGCTCTGCTTCTCGGCTTCCGAGCGCAGCTTGGCCGCGAAGAACTCCCGGTTGGCACGGACATCGTCCGGTGAAAACGCCATGAATGACCTCCTGGAGACGAAGATGCCAGAACCGACCGATCGGTGCTCACGTACGGGGCGGCCCGGCGTCCGCCCGCGCCCCCCGGCCGGAAGTACCTCGACAGGTCGATGCGGCGCGGTTAGAGCAACGCCCACATCAGAGGTCCGCACCATGTGCAAGCTCGCCCTCGCGGCTTTGCTCCTCGCCTTCCCCGCTGCCGCGCAGCAGAAGTCCGGCAAGACGACCGCCACCTGGTGGGGGCACGCAGCCTGGATCGTCAAATCGCCGGGCGGGGCCACCATCGCGATCGACCCCTGGCTGAAGAACCCGCTGGCGCCCAAGGACGCCGCGTGGCCCGAGCAGGTGGACGCCATCCTCGTTACGCACGGTCACTTCGATCACGTCGGTGACGCGGCCGAGCTGGCGCGGCGCACGGGCGCGCAGGTGATCGGCGCCTACGAGCTGGTCGGCCTGATCGGCGCGGAGAAGGGGAACGGGGCCAACGCGGGCGGGACCGTCCAGGTGAAGGACGTCAAGATCCACCTGGTCCCCGCGGTGCACTCGAGCGGATTCGGCAGCGATCCGAAAGCGACTCCGCAATACGGCGGATCGCCGCTCGGGTTCGTGCTGGAGATCCAGGGCGGCCCGACGCTGTACCACGCCGGCGACACGGACGTGTTCCAGGACATGGCGCTCATCGCGGAGCGCTACCGGCCGACGGTGGCGATGCTCCCCATCGGCGGGCACTTCACCATGGATCCCGAGGGCGCGGCGCTCGCCGCCCGCTTGCTCCGGGTGAAGACGGTGATACCGATGCACTTCGGGACGTTCCCAGCGCTGGCCGGGACGCCCGACCAGCTCTCGGCGGCGCTGAAGAAGTCCGGGGCGACGGCGAAGGTGCTGGCGTTCAAGCCGGGCGAGACCAAGGAGCTGTGATGGAGACGAGAGCGCTGGGAAAGCAGGGCCTGCGCGTGTCCGCGCTGGGCCTCGGCTGCATGGGAATGAGCGAGTTCTACGCGGGGCGCGACGAGGCGGAGTCGATCGCGACCATCCAGCGGGCCATCGAGCTGGGGGTCATCTTCCTCGACACGGCCGACATGTACGGGCCCTTCACCAACGAGCGGCTGGTCGGCAAGGCGATCCGCGGGAAGCGCGACCGGGTGGTGCTGGCGACCAAGTTCGGCAACGTGCGCGGGGAGGACGGCAGCTTCCTGGGCGTCAGCGGGAAACCGGACGGGACCTTCGTGGGCGTGAACGGCCGCCCCGAGTACGTGCGCCAGGCGTGCGACGCCTCGCTCGCCCGGGTGGGCGTGGATCACATCGACCTGTACTACCAGCACCGCGTCGACACCGAGGTGCCGATCGAGGAGACCGTGGGCGCCATGGCGGAGCTGGTGAGGGCGGGCAAGGTGCGCTACCTCGGCCTCTCGGAGGCGGCGCCCGGCACCATCCGGCGGGCGAACGCGGTGCATCCGATCTCGGCGCTGCAGACGGAGTACTCGCTCTGGAGCCGGGACGTGGAGGACGAGATCCTTCCCACCATTCGCGAGCTCGGGATCGGCTTCGTCGCCTACAGCCCGCTCGGCCGCGGGTTCCTCACCGGGCGCTTCCAGAGTTTCGAGGACCTTCCGGCCGACGACTGGCGGCGCAACCAGCCCCGGTTCCAGGGCGAGAACTTCGAAAGGAACCTGCGGCTGGTGGAGAGGGTCCGCGAGATCGCGGCGGAGAAGCGCTGCACGCCCTCGCAGCTCGCGCTGGCCTGGCTGCTCGCGCGCGGACCCGACATCGTCCCCATCCCGGGCACCAAGCAGCGCAAGTACCTGGAGGAGAACGTCGGCGCGCTCCGCGTGAAGCTCACGCCGGACGACCTGAGACGCATCGACGAGATGGCGCCGAAGGGCGTCGCTGCGGGGGAGCGCTAT
>DATFTN010000292.1:0-28715 GCA_035261845.1 Myxococcales bacterium
GGACGGCAAGAGAGGCGATGGGGATCGCCAGCAAGCCCGGAGCCAGCCCGATGGTGTTCGCCGCCACCGACGCCAGCGACACCCGGTGGAAAGCCGCGGCGATGAGCGGGCCTGTGCAGAGCGTGGCCGCAGCGGTGGCGCAGGCCAGGCGCAGCCCGTGCTCCGCCAGGCGACCCAACGCGCTCGCCAGTCGCGCGGGCCCGGCGATGGGCGGAAGCGGCCGGGGAAAGAAGTCGCGCAGCGGATCGGCCAGGACCAGCATCCCGGCGACGCCTGCCAGCGAAAGCTGCAGGGCCAGATCGTGCGTCGCGGCCGGGTCGACGGCAGCGCAAACGGCCGCCGCGGTGAGCAGGGAAGTGAGTCCGTCGGCGCGCCTCCCGCACAGGTCGGCCGACAGCCCCAGCCCGGCGCCGACCCCGGCCCGGATCGCCGGCCAGGGCGCACCGAGCAGCAGCACTTCGGCGGCGACGGCCGGCGCCGCGCACAGCGAACCGACCGTGGCGGCCCGCCAGCGCCCGGCCCATGGCCCGCGCAGCCAGAGGCTTTTCGCTCCCCAGCGCACCAGCAGCGCGACCACCGCGAGGTGCAGCCCGGAGCTGGCAAGCAGGTGCACGAGCCCGCTCGCGGCCAGGTCTTCCTCGACTTCCGGCGGGATCAGCGATCGGTCTCCCGCGCCCAGCGCGGCGACCAGCCCCGCTCGCGCCGGGGTGGCGCAGACCTCCGCGCAGCGCCGGGCAAAGCGCGCCCGCAGCTCCGCGACGAGCTGCCAGGGCCGCGAGGCCGGGACCAGGACCTCGGGCGAATCGGCGGAGCCCTGGTAGGCGATTCCGCGCAGCGCGAGGTCGCGCCGGCGATCGCGCTGTCCGGGGTTCAAGGCCCGGGGCGGCTCGCTCAGACGGGCCCAGAGGCCGATCCGCGCGCCGCGGGCCAGGATCGTGGCGTGCTCCAGCAGGAGCAAGGCGAGCGGAGGGTCGTGGGGAGCGTGCAGGTCGTCCCCGGGACGAGGCTCGAGCCGCTCGATCCGGAGCACCACCGACAGGCCGCGGGGACGCGGCTCAGCCTCGAGCACCGTCCCCTCGACCCGGACGCGTTCGCGGCCGCCGCGATCGAGCGCCGGGTCGATCAGCGCTGCGTCGAGCGCCGCATCCCTGGCGGGCCTGCCACCGCAGCTGCCCCGGAGGAATCCGAGGGCAGCGCACAGCCCTAGCGTGAAGCCGATCCGCCAGCGCAGACCCGCGAGAGCGCCGCCGGCCGCCGCGCAGCATGCCAGAGCGATCGCCAGCTCCGCATTCCTACCGAGTCCGAGGTACACCGCAGCGGCGAAAACCGCGCACGCCGCCAGAAGCGGCCGCCCCATCCCCCGTCCCCCCGCCCCAAAAGCGCCGATGTAGGATAAGTCCTACGAACCGACGGCCAGTCGGTAACCCTACACCCCGCTCCGACGGCGAGTCAAGCCGGAAGCTTGACGCAGGGTGCAAAGCCATGATACAACTCCCCGTATGCAGACGTTCAAAGTCGGCGACAAGGCCGTCTATCCGGGGCAGGGAGTCGGGGAGGTGATGGGGATCGAGCACAAGGACATCGCCGGCCAGCGGCAGTCCTTCTACGTGCTCAAGATCATGGAAAACGGGATGAAGATCCTCATCCCGATCAACAAAGTGGGCTCGGTCGGGCTGCGGTCGCTGATCGACGAGAAGGCCGTCACCAAGGTCTACGGAATCCTGAAGCAGAAGGATATCTCGGTCGATTCCGCCACTTGGAACCGCCGCTACCGCGAATACATGGAGAAGATCAAGACGGGCTCCGTGTTCGAGATCGCGGAAGTGCTGCGCGACCTCTACCTGCTCAAATTCGACAAGGACCTCTCCTTCGGCGAGCGCAAGATGCTCGATACCGCGCGCAACCTCCTGATCAAGGAGCTGTCGCTGGCGAAGGGCGTGAACGAGGACCAGATCGAGACGGACCTGAAGCAGATCTTCAACTGCTGACCAGCCGCTGGACAGTTTCGTCGCGGGCGCCGGCACGGTTTGACGTGCCTGCGCCCGTCGGCTTTGAGGCTCTAGATGCCGCAGCGGGTGTGGAACACCCTGACGGACCGGAAGGAAGAGCTGGTCCCGCTCGAGCCCGGGCGGCTGGGCATCTACGTCTGCGGCATCACCGTCTACGACGTCTCGCACGTCGGTCACGCCCGCTTCCTGGTGGCGTTCGACGCGGCGGTGCGCTTCCTGCGGTGGGCCGGCTGGAAGGTGACCTACGTCCGCAACTGGACCGACGTGGACGACAAGATCATCCGCCGCGCCGCCGAACGCGGGGAAGATCCGAAGGCGCTGGCCGAGGGCTACATCGCCGCCTGCCGGGAGGACTTCCAGGCGCTGTCGGTGCTGCCGGCCGACCTGGAGCCCCGGGCGACGGAGCACGTGCCCGAGATGCGGAAGCTCATCGCGCAGCTGATCGAGCGAGGGAACGCGTACGCTTCGGGCGGCGACGTGTACTTCTCGGTCCGCTCCTATCCGCCGTACGGGAAGCTGTCGAAGCGGAACCTGGACGACCTGCTGGCCGGCGCCCGGGTCGAGCCCGGAGAGCGGAAGCGCGACCCGCTCGACTTCGCCCTGTGGAAGGCGGCCAAGCCGGGCGAGCCCGCCAGCGTCACCTGGGAGAGCCCGTGGGGGCCGGGGCGGCCGGGCTGGCACATCGAATGCTCCGCCATGTCGCAGAAGTACCTGGGGACGACCTTCGACGTGCATGGCGGCGGGAAGGACCTGGTGTTCCCGCACCACGAGAACGAGATCGCCCAGAGCGAGGCCGCCTCCGGGCAGCCGCTGGCGAACTTCTGGCTCCACAACGGGTTCGTCACCATCGACGCGGAGAAGATGAGCAAGTCGCTGGGGAACTTCCGCACCATCCGCGACCTGCTCCGGCACTGGGACGGCGAGTCGCTGCGCGCCTTCCTGCTCTCCACGCATTACCGGCACCCGATCAACTTCACCGAGTCGGCGCTCGCCGACGCGGACCGGCGCGTCGAGTACTTCTACGAGTCGCTCGCCAAGGGCGACGCGTACCTCGCGCAGAAGAAGTTCACGGGCGATGCGCAGCTGCTGCCCGAGCCGGTCGCGGAGTTCCGCGCCGCCATGGAGGACGACTTCAACACCGCCGATGCGCTGGCCCGGGTGGAGCACGTCTACGCGCGGCTCAACGCCCGCATCGACGCCAAGGCGCCCGCGGCGGAAGTGGCCGCGCTGCTGCGGACCGCGCGCGAGCTGTCGCACGTGCTGGGCCTCTCCACCCGCAAGCCGGAGGAGGGGATCCGGACGCGGCGCCAGCTGGCCGCGGTGCGGAAGAACATCGATCCGCGCTGGGTCGAGGAGCGCATCGCCGCGCGCGTCGCGGCCCGCAAGGCGAAGGACTTCGCCCAGGCCGACCGCATCCGGGACGAGGTGAAGGGCCGCGGCGTCGAGCTGCGCGACTCCCCCGCCGGCACCGACTGGCGCGTCTTATTGTGAATCGAACGCCACGCTGAGTTGACCGCTGTACCTTGGATGTGAAGCTCTGCGATCCGGCGCCTCCACGAAGGGGGAGCTCGCTCTCACGGTTGGTCACTTCTCACGTCGCGCGCCCCCAGGCGAGTGCAAAAGGGGCGATCGTAAGTTCCGGGTCCGAGGTACCAGCGACGTGGATCTCGGTTGCTTTCCAAGGGAGTCGAGCGAAGCGGCAGCCGGGAGTCCGGCTCGCACGGCCCGGAGACGGCAGCGAGGCTTCCAGGCGCTCGCGGTCTTGACGCGGTGCGGCCCGTCCCAGAACAACTCGAACAAGCCCCCCAAGAGATCACGGTCGACACGGCGAGCGCGGTGCTTCAGCTCAGCGGTCGAAGAGCTGCTGGAGCTGCTTGGGGTCGGAGGTGGTTTGCAGGGCCAGCATGAGGAGGATGCGGGCCTTCTGCGGAGAGAGATCGTCGGCGAAGACCGCGCCAGCCTGCTGGAGCGTCTTGCCGCCACCTTCGAAGCCGTAATTGGGGAGCACCCGACCGGTCCAGACGCGGGTGCTGATCACCACCGGGAGGCCCTTCGCGATCGCTTCCTTCACCGCCTGGAACATGGGGACGTTCATGTTGCCCCAGCCGAGCGCCTGGATGACCAGGCCTTTCGCGCCGGCGGCGACGGCGGCGCGCACGAACGTGCCGTCCGCGCCCCCGTACATCGGCACGATGTCGACGCGGGGAAGGTGCTGGCCCTCGCCGAGCGGCCGCAGCGCGACGTGCTGGCGCCGGGTGGGCGCGCGGTACCAGACGACGCGGTCGTAATCGGCATACCCGAGCAGGCCGAGGTCGCCCGACTTGAAGGTCTCGACGTCCGAGGTATGCGTCTTCACCGCGTCGCGGGCGGCGTTGATGTTGTTGTTCAGCGCGATCATCGAGCCTTTGCCCCGGGCACCCGCGTCCACGCAGATTCGCGCCGCGTTGAGCAGGTTGCGCGGGCCGTCGAAGTCGCGCTCGCTGGCGTTGCGCTGCGCGCCGATCAGCACGATCGGCTTGGGCGAATCGACGGTGAGGTCGAGGAACCACGCGGTCTCCTCCAGAGTGTCGGTCCCGTGCGACACGATCACCCCCGCTACTTCCGGCCTGGCCAGCGCTTGAACCACCGACTTCTGCAGCTGCACCCAGCGATCCGGGTCCATGTAGTCGCTGGGGACGTTGGAGAGGTTCTCCACCTCCACGTGGGCCACCTGCGCGATCTCGGGGACGGTGGCGACCAGGTCCTCGCCGGAGATGGCGGGCACCGGCGCCTTCTTCACCGGGTCGATCTTCATCGCGATGGTGCCGCCCGTCGCGATCAGCCTGACGACCGGCAAGCCCGGGCGGGCCTGGGCCTCGCCCATCACGGGCGCGTCGGAGCGCGCCGCGGCGGGCGAGGCGGGTTGCTGCCGCGCCGCGGGAGTCCCGGTCTGCGCCTGGGCGGCGGAGCCGAGCAGGGCGGCGAGAGTGCAGGCGATCGTCTGGCGCATGGGGACCTCCGGCTTCGAAGGCGGTGTCCGACCGCGCCTGTTACACTCGCCCGGCATGCCGTTCAAGCTGGTCAGCGATTTCAAGCCCCAGGGCGACCAGCCGCGGGCGGTCGAAGAGCTGGTCGCCGGGCTGCGCCGGGGCGACCGGCACCAGACGCTGCTCGGGGTCACGGGAAGCGGCAAGACGTTCACCGTGGCGAACGTCGTTCATGAGATTCAGCGGCCGACGCTCGTCATCGCGCACAACAAGACGCTGGCCGGCCAGCTCTACGGCGAGTTCAAGGATCTGTTCCCGCAGAACGCGGTCGAGTTCTTCGTCAGCTACTACGACTACTACCAGCCCGAGGCGTACGTCCCGACCACGGACACGTACATCGAGAAGGATTCGTCGATCAACGACGAGATCGACCGCATGCGCCACGCGGCGACCCACTCGCTGCTCACGCGCAACGACGTGCTCATCGTCGCGTCGGTCTCCTGCATCTACGGCCTGGGCACCGCCGAGGCCTACTACGAGCTGAAGGTCAGCCTGGAGACCGGCAGGGAATACCCGCGGCACAAGCTGCTCCGCGACCTGGTCGAGATCCAGTACGAGCGCAACGACACCGACTTCTCCCGCGGGACGTTCCGGGTGAAGGGCGACACCCTGGAGATCTTCCCCGCCTACGAAGAGGAGCGGGCCATCCGGGTCGAGCTGTTCGGCGACACGGTCGAGTCCATCAAGGAGATCGACCCGCTCCGCGGCAAGGTGCTGGCCCAGATCGAGAAGATGTCGATCTTCCCTTCCAGCCACTACGTGACCAGCGGCGAGAGGCGCAGGCGCGCCATCCTCGACATCCGCGAGGAGCTGCGCGAGCGGCTGGGTCAGCTGCGCGAGCAGAACAAGCTGCTGGAGGCGCAGCGCCTCGAGCAGCGGACGATGTTCGACCTGGAGATGATCGAGCAAATGGGCTACTGCCAGGGCATCGAGAACTACTCGCGGCACCTGTCGGGCCGCAAGGCCGGCGAGGCCCCGCCCTGCCTGCTCGACTACTTCCCCAAGGACTACCTGCTGGTCATCGACGAGTCGCACCAGACCATCCCGCAGATCGGCGCGATGTACCGCGGCGACCGTTCCCGCAAGGAGACGCTGGTCGAGTACGGGTTCCGGCTCCCCAGCGCGCTGGACAACAGGCCGCTGCAATTCGCCGAGTGGGAGAGGATGGTCAACCAGGCGGTGTTCGTCAGCGCCACCCCCGCGGAGTACGAGCTGCAGAAGGCCGAAGGGGTCATCGTCGAGCAGATCATCCGCCCGACGGGCCTCACCGACCCCGAGGTGGAGGTCCGCCCGGTGGCCTCGCAGGTGGACGATCTGCTGGAGGAGGTGCGCAAGCGCGCGGCAGCCGGGCAGCGCGTGCTCGTCACCACCCTGACCAAGCGCATGGCGGAGGACTTGACCGAGTACTACGCCGATCTCGGGGTGAAGGTCCGCTACATGCACTCGGACATCGAAACGCTGGAACGGCTGGCGCTGGTGCGCGACCTGCGCCGCGGCGTGTTCGACGTGCTCGTGGGCATCAACCTCTTGCGTGAAGGGCTGGACATCCCCGAGGTCTCGCTGGTGGCGGTGCTGGACGCCGACAAGGAGGGGTTCTTGCGCTCCTCGGTGTCGCTCATCCAGACCATCGGACGCGCGGCGCGCAACGTAGAGGGAAGGGTGATTCTCTACGCCGATACGGTGACCGCCTCCATGAAGGCAGCCCTCGAGGAGACGGAGCGCCGCCGCGCCAGGCAGAAGGCGTACAACCAGAAGCACGGCATCACTCCCCAGAGCGTCAAGCGCGCCATCCTGGACATGCAGATCCACGGCATCGCGACGGATGCGGACGACGCGCTGGCCGGCAAGGAGGAGCTGGCTGGGTACTTGCCCAAGGACAGGCGGGACGTGCCCAAGCTCATCGCGCAGATCGAGGCGGAGATGCGGGAGAAGGCCGAGGAGCTGGACTTCGAGGGGGCGGCGATCCTGCGCGACAAGGTCCAGGCCATCAAGGACCTCGACCTGGGCATCCTGCCCAAGCGTCCGGAAGTGCTGCGCGCCGAAGCGCGCGCGGCGGCGGGAATCTCCCCGCCGCCGCGCCCCGAGCACGGCCGCTTCAACCGGCGCAAGCAGCCCCGGAGCCGCGGGGGCGGAGCGCGCAGATAGCTCCGGTGGCGGCCCTGCCAGAATCGGTAGGTGTGCCGCCAGGCGCTCTCGCGCGGATCAGAACTCCTTCACCACGACGGAACGGGTGTAGTTGCCCGGGTTCTCGACGCAGGAGCTCACCCCGCCACCCCGCTCCCACAAGCTCAACGTGTGGGGTCCGGCCGCCAGCCCGGTGAAGATGTCCCCCGTCGACACCGGAATCTGCAGCCCCGTCGAGCTGCTGCCGCCCCCGACGATCGCCCCAAGGCAGCCGGCGTTCGGGCCGCAGACGTCGGTCGCGGGCGACTGGACGTCGTCGACCCGGATGTGAAAGTTGCAGAAGCCGAGACTCGCGGTCGCGGTCAGGTTCGCCGTCGCGTGCGAGTTCCAGATCAGCTCGATCTTCGATGCGGCCGCGGCCTTCGTGAACGTCCCGATCGTGCGCAGCCGCTTCGGCGTGTTAGCCGGAGAAGAATCCGAGGTAACGCCCGAGTACACCACGAGTGTGGAACCGAGCACGCCGGACGGTCCCGCTGGCCCGGTGGGACCAGTCGGCCCCGCGGGACCCGCCGGGCCTGCCGGACCCGCAGGGCCCGGCGGACCTTCCGGCCCCACGTCTCCCTTGTCTCCCTTGTCACCTTTAGGGCCCGGAGGGCCTGGCGGCCCTGCCGGCCCGGTCTCGGCCGTCGGGTCCGACGAGCTCGAGCTGCGTCCAGCGCCGCAGGCGGCCGCGGCCGCGCACAGCAGGACGATCGATACCAGTCTACGCATTGTCTCCCCCTTTGGGTGGATCGAGGGGTCCCGAGGCACGCGCCGTGCCAGCCACGAGCGGCCGTGCGCAAGAGCGGCAGTCGGGCAGGAGCGGGGACGGTGCCACCAGTAGCGCTACAGTGGCGGCGCGGCGGCGCGCTGCTGTTCGCTTGCATCCGCGGGCCGAGGCGGGCAGACCTGAGACGATGCTGTCCGAGGAGCTGCAGCGGAAGCTGGAAGCGCTGCCAGCGCAGGCCGGCTGCTACATCATGAAGGACCGCGCCGGCGCGGTGGTCTACGTCGGCAAGGCGGTCAATCTGCGCGCGCGCGTGGCGCAGTACTTCCAGGACCGCACCGGCGACAGCCGGATCTTCATCCCGTTCCTCACCGACCTGCTCGGGGACATCGAGGTGATGATCACCCCGAGCGAGAAGGACGCGCTGCTCCTCGAGAACGAGCTGATCAAGAAGCACCGGCCGCGGTTCAACATCCGGCTCCGCGACGACAAGAACTTCATCTCGCTGCGGCTCTCGCGCACCCACCCCTATCCGCGCCTGGAGGTGGTGCGCCGGGTGCGCAAGGACGGGGCGCGCTATTTCGGGCCGTACTCGAGCGCGTCGTCCATCCGAGAGACGTTGGGCATCGTCAACCGCCACTTCCAGCTGCGCACCTGCACCGACCAGGTGATGGCCAACCGGCGGCGGCCCTGCTTGCAGTACCAGATCAAGCGGTGCCCGGCGCCCTGCGTCTACAGCGTGCCGCAGGAGGAGTACCAGCGCAGCGTCGAGGAGGTGGCGCTGTTCCTGGAAGGGAAGGCCGACCAGCTCACCGCCCAGCTGACCTCGCGGATGAAGGACGCGGCGGGAAAGCTCCAGTACGAGCGCGCCGCCCAGCTTCGCGACCAGCAGGAAGCCATCGAGCGCAGCCTGGAGAAGCAGCGGACCGTGCTGGGCGACGCGGTCGACCAGGACGTGCTCGGCTTCCACCGGGAAGGCGGGCTGCTGGAGATCCAGCTCCTCTTCTTCCGCGGTGGACGGCTCTCGGGCGGGCGCAGCTTCAGCTTCAGCAAGCAGGAGTTCCCCACCGAGGAGCTGCTCTCCAGCTTCCTCGACCAGTACTACGAGTCGGGCGCGTTCATCCCCAAGGAGCTGCTGCTGCCGCTCCAGCTGCCCGAACCGGAGGCGCGGGAGGCCTGGCTGAGCGAGCGCAAGGGAGAGCGCGTCCGCGTGCACGTGCCGGAGCGGGGCGAGAAGGCGCGCCTGCTGGAGATGGCGTCGGAGAACGCGCGGCACAACTTCGATGAGCGGCAGCGCACGCAGAAGAACGCATTCGAGACGCTGCAGCGGCTGCAGACGCGCCTGCGGCTGCCGCGCTTGCCCCGGCGGATCGAGTGCTTCGACGTGTCCACCTTCCAGGGACAGCTCACCGTCGGATCCCAGGTGGTCTTCACCGACGGCGAGCCGGACAAGAGCGGGTACCGCCTGTTCAAGGTACGGGGCGAGGCGGCGGGCGACGATTTCGCCTCCATGTTCCAGGTCCTCACCCGGCGGCTGCAGCGCGGAATCGAGCAGCAGGACCTGCCCGATCTGCTCCTGGTCGACGGCGGGAAGGGCCAGCTGAACGTCGCGCGCGCGGCGCTCAAGGAGGTCGGGCTGTCGCTCTCGGACGTGCCTCTCGCCGGGCTGGCAAAGAGCCGCGTGCTGGAGGACGAGCAACGTTTTGCGGCGCGCCAGGGATACGCGGTCACTGATGCGTGGGCTGACAGGGCGAACGCCGAGGAAGCGATCTCGACTTCCCCCTCGCCCTCGAACTCGACCTTGCCCTCGACCTCGACCTCCCCCTCTCCCTCGACCTCCCGTTCGGCCCCCGCGACAGGCCGCTCCCGACGTAGAGGCCGCTTCGTCCAGGGTCAGGTCGAGCGCAGCCCCGAGCGCGTCTTCCTTCCCGGCCAGAAGAACCCCGTCGTCCTCCGCCAGAACACCGGCGAGCTGTTCCTCCTGGCCCGGCTGCGCGACGAAGCGCACCGGTTCGCCATCACCTACCACCGCAAGCTGCGGCGCGAACGGAACTTCCGCAGCGTCCTCGAGGAAATCCCCGGAATCGGCGACAAGCGCAAGCGGGCGCTGCTGGCCCACTTCGGCTCGCTCCGCCGGATCCGCGCCGCCTCTGCGCAGGAGATCGCGCAGGTGGAGGGGTTCAACCACCAGCTCGCCGAGCGCGTCCACCGGTTCCTCGCCGCCGAGCAACGCGCCGCCCTGGAGGCCGAGGCACGCGAGGCCGCGGAGGGGGCGGCCGGCGCGGGCGAGGGACCGCAGCCAGTGGGGGACGGCGCTCTCGCCACCGACCGCGACGACGTCGCCTTCGACGCCGCGGCGGCCGAGCTGGAAGCGCTGGAGGATCCCGAGGTCGGAGAACCCGAGCCGATCGGCCCGCAAGAACCGGAGGCGCCCGGAGGCGAAGCGGTCTCCCAGAGCGCCGGACGTGGCGGGACCTGACGGTTTTTCCTTGAACGCCCTTGCTAGCTGTCCTAGAACGCGGCCTCGCCCTCGCAGGCACGCGTGTCTTGAAAGGACCGGCAGCATGAAGCTCTACCCGAAGATCATCCCCTCCATCGCCCGCGACACCGTCGCAACGCTCATGGCCGATGGAGACATCGAGGTGGAGACCATGCGGGTTGCGGACGCCGAGATGGACATGGCCGCCATCCTCAAGGAGTACCTGGCGGCCGAGGAGAGGGTGAACCAGGCCACGCGCGAGGCGCTCGAGCGCCGCGGCTACGACCACTCGAAGTTCAACCAGGTCAAGCGCGAGATGGCCGACGTGCGCGGCTTCAAGATGGGCGACGAGGGGATCGACTACATCATCAACCAGATGATCGAGTTCTTGCTCATCTCGCGCAACATGGAAGAGGTCTACGCCGAAGACCACCAGATCCGGAAGAAGATCTACCAGGTGTTCAAGAAGCACCTCGACGTCGACGAGGACATCGACCGCGAGGCCCGCGCGCGCCTCAAGCACCTCAGCGAAGGCACGCAGGCGTGGGACGTCGAGTACCAGAAGACCGTCGAGCAGATCCGCCGGAACAAAGGGCTCATCTAAGCTTCTACCGGCCGATCGAGGTGCCGACGCGGGGCGCGCCGGTCTTTCTCTCGGGCTTCGTCGAAGTGGTCTTGAGGCGGGCTGCCGGCGCTTCGACCAGCTGCGCGCGAATGGTCTTCCCTCTCACTTCTCCCACGGCGACCACCGGCAGGCGCCGATCGTCTTCGGTGATCCAGGCATGGGCCGACCGCTTCACGCTCGGATCGTCGCGGCGGACGGCGACGAGGTCGATCCGCACCGCGTTGAACTTGCCCAGCGGAATCTCCACGGCCTCCCGCGGGCCCACCGCGCCGGTCATGCTCCACATCTTGCGCGCGGCGTACAACTCGAGGCACACCGGCGTGCCCGCCTTCAGCGGCAGCGCGCGCAGGAAGAAGAAGGTGGAGATCATGTCGCGGGCGAGCGGTGTGGCATCCAGCTGCAGCGGCTCCAGCTTGCCGTTCGTGCTCGCTCTGGCGGCGAGCTTTCCGGCGTGGGGAGGAAAGTCCGCCTCGACGGCGTGGTGCGTGTCGCCCTCGTCCAGCTCTTCGCGGAAGCGGATCGGCATCAGGTCGGGCGCCAAGAGGGTGCTGATGAAGCCCTCGTACCGGCCGAGGTTGGTGCTGACGAAGGCGTTGGTCTTCGCCCTCGAGCGCGCGACCAGCGAAGCCCGTCCCCGGTCCGCGCCCTGCGGCGCGTCGAGCGACACTTCGAACGTGCCGACGTCCGTTCCCAGCACGTCCAGGCGGTAACGGAGCAATTCGCCGGGCGCGAACCGCGCGGCCCGCACCTCGATCGGGGAGCAGCCGGGCGCGGGAGCGGCGAGGAGCAGGGCGATCAGGGTGGCTGTCATTGCCGTCTCGTCACCCGAGCATGCCACAGGGCTTCGATGCGCGCCGCCAAACGTTCCTTGGCGTCGGCAAACGCCCGCGGATCGCGCGCCCAGCCCCGCAGCGAAGGGGCGATGGCCCGGGCCTCCGCCTGGGCGAGGCGCGGATCGCCCAGGCGGGCGCAGAGGGCGAGATAGGCATGGTCTTGCAAGCTGCGCTGGATCTGGACCAGCCGCAGCGACTCGACCGGCACGTCGTGCTCGCCTCCGATCCGCCCCGGCGTCCCCGGGTAGTACAGCGTCCCGTCACCGTTGCCCGCGAACGCCCACTGCGACTCCCATGGATCGCCCTGGCCGTACGCGTGCACCACGTCGAAGTACAGCTCTCCGGAGATCTGGTTGGCGAAGGCGAGCCAGCCCATCGCCCGCGCGGCGGTGGCGGGCGCGTCGATCATGTAGCTCGGCCAGCCGGTGAACGCGTCGCGGTCGCGCGGCCGGAGGCGCCCGCAGCCGTGCGACATGCAGCTCTGGTACCACCACAGCTGCCGGTAGCTGGAGCGCGGCGCGGGCCGCGGACAGGACGGTGCGCGCGGATCGAGGCAGTTGAGCAGCGGAACCCAGAGATCGATGTCCGGCAGCCGATCCGTCCAGGACGTGGTGAGCAGCCGCCGCACCTCGGGGGCATCCTCGCGCAGCTCCCGGGCGCGCTCCTCGACGCCGGGGAAGTCCTCGGGCCGCGGCTCGTCCTGCACGTAGACGAAGAGTCGATCCAGCCAGCCGCGCTCGCGGAAGTGATCGACCCAGGCCCGGCGCCAGGACTTGCGCTGCGCCCGAGAGAGGCGCGCGGGCTCCCGCATCTCCACCGCGGTCCAGCGGGCACCGGAAGGCAGCGCGGTGCCGTCGAGGAACGGAGCCACCTCCGCGTCGTACCCGGTCCAGTCGACGCGCACCGAGTCGCCCGACGCGGCGTAATAGGGCGCGTCCTGGGTGCCGCCGAACAGCGTGATGCCGCGGCGGAGGGCCATCGTGTCGTAGAGGCGGGTCAGCTCGCGCCCGGCCTGCGGCGGCTGTCCATGCCCCTTCGCGGCCGAGTAGCCGGAGAAGCCGAAGGCGGTGGCCAGCTCTGGCGTGGCGGGCAAGTCGAATCCGCGGACGCGCAGCTCGACCGGGACGGACCTGCGCTGCAACCCCTTCTGAGCCCTCCAGCCCAGCTGCACGGCGCCCGAGTATCGCCCCGGCGAGCGACGTGCCGCGCACGCCTCGACGAAGATGGCTTGCGCGCGATCGGGCCCCACGTCCACCGGGAAGGCGCGGCGAGCCTCCTTCCAGATCGCGTCGCGTACCGGGATCAGGGCGTCCGGCCATTCCCCCGCGCTTCCCTCGGGACCGCTGGGCTGGATCAACTGGATGGTCGCCACCCGCGAAAGCTCGACGGGGACGCTGGCGCCGCTCCCCCGCAGCGGCTCCGCGGAAGCGGTCAGCCCGCGCACGCCGTCCGGGGAGCCCACCACGATCTGCACCGCGGCGCATTCCCCGCCGGCCGCGGAGAGCCGGATGCGCGCCGATCCTGGGGCGGGGGCCGGGGCCGAAGGCCGCACCTTCTCCGATTCGCCTGCGATCCAGATCTGCACGGCCGCCCGTGCGGGCAGGGCGCAGAGCAGGGCGGCGGCGAGCAGGCGAGCCATGCAGCGGACCAACTTGGGTCGGCGCGGGCGTCCGGACAAGCGGGGCGCAGCGGCGCGGCGCCGCCGTGTTAGGCTTCCGGCATGCCGCGCGACGATCTCGGGTACATCGAAGAAGAAGCGGAAGAGGAGCGGAAGAAGTCGGGCGCCTCGGAGGGAACGAAGCGCCGCTTCGACGAGTTCGAGTGCCCCTCGTGCACTGCGTACAACCCGATGGGAGACGGGTTCGGGAACAACGACGAGCTGGTCTGCAACTACTGCGGCGTCCCCCTCAAGGCGCTGGTGGACGACGAGGGCCGGCTGACGATGAAGGAGTCGTGAAGGGCCTGGTCAAGGGAGTCGGACGGCGCGAGGTCCGCCGCATCGCGGGCGGCGTCGCGCAGCCCGCGGCCGACGACGACGTGGTGGTCGAGGAGCCGCTGGAGATCCGCGCGGCGGGCGAGACGCTGGCGGTGACCATGCGCACGCCGGGCCACGACCGCGAGCTGGCCGTCGGGTTCCTCTTCGCCGAAGGCGTGATCGCCTCGCGGGACGACATCTCCCGCGTCGCCCACTGCGGCAGGCCGGATCAAGAGGGATTCGGCAACACCATCGACGTGGCGCCCGCGGCCGGGGCCGAGTTCGACGTCGAGCGCGTATCGCTGACCCGGCGAGGCACGCTGACCACGGCGGCTTGCGGCGTGTGCGGCCGGCGCAGCGTCCAGGACGTGATCGACCGGTGCAAGGCGCTGCCGGAGGGTCCGGTAGTCGACACTGCCGCGCTCGCCGCCGCGATGGAGAAGCTGCGCAGCTTCCAGCCTAATTTCTCTCGCACGGGCGGCATCCACGCGGCCGCCGCGCTCGACGCACAGCTGCGGCCCCTGGCGGCGTTCGAGGACATCGGCCGGCACAACGCGCTCGACAAGGTGGTCGGAGCCTTGGTCCTGGAGGGGAAGGTCCCCGGACGCGAGGCGGCGGTCCTCCTGGTGAGCGGCCGGGCGAGCTTCGAAGTGGTGCAGAAGGCGTCGGCGGCGAGAATTCCTCTGGTTGCGAGCGTTTCCGCCGCCAGCTCCCTCGCCATCGACCTGGCCAGGGCCACCGGCGTGACGCTCTGCGGCTTCGTACGGAATGGTTCGATGACGGTGTACTCGCACCCAGGGCGCTTGCGCTGAGTCCCGCTCCAGGAGCATGAGTTCGGCACCTTTCGGCCTGCGAAAGTGTCGATCGGGTGCGAGCCGTCCAGCCCCGGCTTGGGGGAAAGCGAATCAGGAGGTCAACATGCGCACTGCCTTTGCAGCCGTATTAGGTCTCGCTGTCGCCATCGCCATCGCGTGCGGAAGTTCGAGCAACCCCGGAGGAAACAGGTTCGCCGCGAATCTGGACGGTCCGACCGAAACTCCGCCGAGGGTGTCCTCGGGTACGGCCACGGCATCGTTCGTGGACGACGGCGCCGGTACGATGACGTTTACCGTCACCGCGCAGAACCTGACCACCAACTGGACGCTTGCTCACATCCATCTCGCCGACGCCGGCGTTGCGGGTGGAGTCATCGTCGATCTCGCGACGGGCAACAACGGGACGTCGCTGCCTCCGAGTGCCACCTCGGGGACCATCACTGGCACGATTACCAAGCCCAACCCAGGCGCCTTGAACCCGGGCCCCACTCTAGGTGACGGCGGCACGATGACCTATGCCGATCTGCTGACCCTGATGCGCAACGGGAACACGTACGTGAACATCCACACTACGAGGTTCCCCGCCGGCGAGCTCCGCGGACAGGTCGCTCCGCAGTAGTCAGCGTCCGTTTCTCGGGTTGCGCGCCGCCGCCCGGTGAGCGGCGCGCGCGGCCTTCCGCGCCCGCTGGCGCGCCAGGAAGCCTTGCGGCTGCGCGGCGGGGCGCTCGCGCTCCGGAGGTGGACCCCGGCCGGACGGCGCCGCTTCCGGAGTGGAGGACCGCAGCACCGGGCGCGCGCTCTCGGTTGCGAACCACAGCACTCGCCGCACCACCAAAGTCGCGTACGCGCCCGGCGGAAGGGTGAAGGAGAGGTTCACTTTCCTCCGCCCGCGGTTCAGCTCGTCGGGCCGGGGGGGATGGACGCGCAGCTTTCCCGGACGGACGAACAGCGGGCGCTCCTCGTGCTTGAAGAAGAGCGGCGAATCGGGCACCCGCAGCTGCTCGAGCGTGAGCCCTTGGGTGCGGAGCGCCCAAAGCGCCGCATCGCGCACGCGCGCGTCGTCGATGACCGAATCGGGGGCGAGCAGCGGGAAGGTGCGGTTCCAGAGGTCATCTCGCAGCTCTCTGGTCAAGGAGCGGGGAAACACCAGCGCGCCGGCCTGGTAGCGCAGGCCGATCAGCTCGGCGGCGGGGATCCGCATCCCCAGGTACCGCTTCACCCCCTCGTTCCAGAGGAAGCTCTGCAGCTCGAACAGTGCCATCATGCGCAGGCGCCGGTCGATGTGGAGGAAGGCCCCCTTGAAGTCGCGCGGATCCTCGCGCAGGCGACGCAGGATCGGGGCGTACCGCTTGGCCGCCAGGTTCGGGGCGCGCAGCTGCCATTCCCCCCAGTGGTCGCGCCAGAACGCCTTCACTTTCGCATCGTCGCTGCGGTCCAGCTCGCTGGGCGTGGCCAGGAAGGCCTTGAGCGCGCTCTCCCAGTCTCCCCGCAGCAAGTGGCGGGCGATGAACCCCTGGCCGTGCTTCAAGAAGCCGAAGCGCTGCGAGTCGAAGTAGTTCGCCACGCCGGCGCGCTCCACCTCGGCGGCGCTCTCGGGGACGCGGTCGGCCTCCTCGCCGGAGAGGTCGCGCACCGTGACCTCGAACCGGTTGGCGGTGATGTTGCGCGAGCTGAGAGGCCGCGCAGCCCGTCCGATCAGCTTGAGCCGCAGGTCTCCGGACTGCACCACCTCCGAGTCGCCCAGCGCGCCTCCGAGCACGCCGACCAGCTGCTCGGTGCGGCCCTGCTTGTCCTTGAGCCCGCAGACCGACAGATCGCGCCGGCGCACGGCGAACTCCTTGCTGATCCGCTCCAGGGCCTGCAGCGTGGACACCTTCTGCTTGTCCATCCGGTAGACCCACACCGGCCCGTCGAGGTCCGGCTCGAACCGGTATCCCTCCCGGACAACGAAGTCCTCCGGCCGCTGCTTGATCTTCATCGCCGCGCGCGTACCAGAGCCCACATCCGGCGGCAACCGCGAAACTCGCCGCCTCGGGGCGCCATGGTAGGCTTTTCCTCGGGCCCGAGAGGGAAAACGCGGCGTGCCAATCGACGACGATGAGCCGACCGGTCCGGGAGGCTCGGACGCCCGCGGATCGGCCGCGTCGCGGGCGGCCGGCGCAGGATCGGGCGACGGGCCCCGGCTCATCCTCAGGGGGGCCGGCGAGCCGGCCGAGTTCCCCCTGGGCGACGCCAACGTGCTGGGCCGCTCGACCCAGGCGACGGTGCGGCTCGCCGACCGCGAGGTCTCCCGCAAGCACAGCCAGATCGACCGCCAGGGAAAGGACTTCGTTCTGCGCGATCTGGGCTCCTCGAACGGCACCTTCCTGAACGGGAAGCGGATCTTCGGTCCCATGCGCCTGAAGGAAGGCGACGAGGTGCTGATCGGCATCTCGCGGATGGAGTTCCGCACCGGCGGAGGCGACGAGGGAAACGCCGAGATCGTCCGCATGGAGCCCGACGGCGCGCCGCTCGAAGGAGTCGTGGCCCGGGTGGAGGCGAAGGCGAACTTCGCCCCCGTCGATCAGGTCAGCGACGTCCAGCAATTGAAGCGCGACTACGAGCGGCTGCGCATCGGGCACGAGTTCAGCCGGTACGTGCGGCTGGAGCGCGACCTGGGCGAGCTGCTCTCCCGGATCCTCTCCATCGCCTTCGACCTGATCCCCGCCGACAACGGGGTCATCCTGCTGCGCGACCCCCTCTCGCAGGAGCTGGTCATCCAGTCGATGCGGCAGCGCAAGCCTGGCCAGGGCAAGGTGCTGGTCTCGGATACGCTGCTCAAGCAGGTCCAGGCCACCCACCAGGGCGTCCTCACCAGCGACGCGATCAGCGACGAGCGGTTCTCCTCCAGCCAGTCGATCATCGCGCTGGGCGTGCGCAGCGCGATGGCGGTGCCGCTCATGACCGGCGACGAGGTGAAGGGGATCATGTTCCTCGACTCGCGGGAGCGGGTGGCGGCCTTCACCACCAAGGACCTCGAGGTGCTCAGCGCGATCGCGGCGCAGGCCTCCGTCGCGCTGGAGAACAGCGAGTACGCCCGAGCGCTGGAGCGCGAGGCGGAGCAGAGGGCTCAGCTGGCGCGGTTCCTTTCGCCGGCGCTGGTGGAGCAAGCGGCGCGCGGAGCGCTGGAGCTGGGGAAGGGCGGCCAGCTGACCGAGCTGACCATCCTTTTCAGCGACATCCGCGGCTTCACCTCCATGAGCGAGAAGCTGCCGGCCCAGGAAGTGGTCAAGGTGCTGAACGACTACTTCGAGCTGATGGTGGACATCCTGTTCGAGCACGGGGGCATCCTGGACAAGTTCATCGGCGACGCGCTGATGGGACTGTGGGGGGCGCCCGTGCGAAAGCCGGACGACGCGACCCGGGCAGTGCAGGCCGCCGTGCAGATGCAGATGAAGCTGCGGGAGTTCAACGCCGAGCGGATCGCGGACGGGAAGCAGCCGCTGCAGATCGGGATCGGGCTGCACACGGGACAGGTGGTGGTGGGGAACATGGGGTCGTCCAAGGCTTTGTCCTATACGGCCATTGGGGACGGGGTGAATCTGGCGTCGCGGCTCTGCGGGGTGGCGAGGGAGGAGATGATCGTCATTTCGGAGGAGTGCGCGGCCAGGGCGGGGAAGGAGAAGTTCGTGCTGGAGGGGCTGCCGACGGAGAAGGTGAAGAACAGGGTGGCGCCGGTGCAGATCTGGAGTGTGAAAGGGGTGCGGTAGGGCGACAGCGACAACGACAGCGATGTCGGAGCCCTCTGCTACGTTCCTCTGTCAGGGCGGGAAGGGGGAGGGGGGACGTGAGCTTTACTGCGATCGTTTGGGTCGACAAGAGGGTCGGCCCGTGGACGTGGATTCGGGATGGGCAGCAGGGAATGCCGTGGCCCGAGCCGAAACAGCCGGCGCTGCTTGCGAACTGGTTCGATGGGGGGTGGAAGATCGTCGGCGCGCAGCAGATCGGGAGCGATCCGGCGGGGGACGATCTGGTGCTGCTGCTGCGGCATGACGGTGCGCCGCCGTAGCACGCGCGGCGGCTGAAAACTTGCGGGATCCGATCGGGCGGTCAGACTCGCGGCCGATGCCCGGGACGCCTGGCGCCGAGGAGAGGCCGCGCCCGATTCGGGGAGCGCTCCAGCGCTGTCCCAACTGCGAGGCGCGCACTGACGTCAGCGCGCACGTAGCCGGAGCGCTGGCTCGCTGCGGTCGCTGCGGGGTCCGATTCGAAGTGCAGCGTGTAGACGCGAGCTGGCCGGCGCGGGCGTGCTCGCCGGACGATCGGCTGCTCTGGGAAGAGCTGGCGGCCGTCGGGAACCCGAACTCGATGCCTGCGCCGGACGCGCGGACCTCGCTGGCCGGCGGAGGGCCCGGCCCGGACGGAGAGCAGGCCGCGCCGTCCGCCCCGCCACCGGCGGCGGCGCCGAGGCCCGCGGCGTTTCCGCAGCTGGAAGGATTCGCCCTGCACGAGCGCCTCGGGCAGGGCGGCATGGGCGAGGTCTACCGGGCCACGCGGCTCGCCGATGCGCGGCCGGTGGCGGTCAAGGTGCTCTCCGAGTCGCTCGCCGTGGTGCCCGACTACGTCCGCCGATTCGATCGCGAGGCGGCGGCGATGGCCCAGCTCGATCACCCGGGCATCGTGCGGCTCCTCTCGCGCGGGCGGAGCGGGCCGCACTGCTGGATCGAGATGGAGCTGATCGACGGCGTCTCCCTGCGCACGCATGCTTTCCAGGTCCGCCCGTCGGCGCGCGCGCTGGCGCGGCTCCTCGCCCAGGTGACGCACGCGCTGGCGTACGCGCACGCCCGCTCGGTCGTCCATCGCGACCTGAAGCCCGACAACGTGCTGGTGCTCCGCGACGGCCGGACCAAGGTGCTCGACTTCGGGCTGGCCGGCCTGCACGCCGAAGGCGCCGAGGCGCTGACCCAGAGCAACGTGGCGATGGGCACCGCCAACTACATGGCGCCGGAGCAGCGCAAGGACGCCCGCCGCGCCGATCACCGCGCCGATCTGTACTCGTTCGGAGTGATGGCGTACGAGCTGCTCACCGGGGAATTGCCGGTGGGCCGTTTCCAGCCGGTGTCCCGGCTCGTCCCCGGGCTGGATCGCGCGTGGGACGCGCTGATCGATCGGTGCCTCGAGCAGGATCCCGCTGCCCGCCCGCACAGCGCGCTCGAGCTGGCGCATGCGCTGGACAGCCTGGCCGGGGTCGCTCCTCCTCTAGAATTGGCACCCCGGACCCGCCGCCGTGCGAGGCGCTCGCGGGTCTGGTCCTGGCTGGGGATCGGCAGCGGGATCGCCCTGGTGCTGGCGATCGCCGGGCTGCGCGTCGCGCACGACCACGCCCGCCTGCAGCCGTTCGCGGCCGCCTCCTTGGCCACCGCGCGCGCGGAAGGTCGCATCGTCATCGCTCCCGCGCGGACCTTCCGGAAGCAGCAGCGCCGCTAACCAGTGGAAGCAGTGCCGGTCCCGGGCTTGGCGGGCGCAGGCCTCGAGCCGGGCTTGTTCCGGTAGAACAGCACCACGGTCAGGCAGTGGAACTCGTTGTCGCTGGACTGCACCACGGTCCGATCGACGATCTCCAGGTCGCTGTTCGCGCGGAGCCAGCGCGTCACCTGCTCACCGAGATCGTCCCGCTCCTTGGCCTTGGTCGCCGAGAACACCTTCACGCCGGTGAACATCCCACCTCCCCCGTCCGGTCTCTCGCTCGTCGAGCGATCGTTCCATCCACGCCGCGCGATGTCAAATGGCGGGCTTGCCGGGGATGTGGCTCGCCCCCACCCTTGTGGCGGGCGGGGGTGTATCCGCACGGAGGCGGGATGGCCACGGGAGGCGGGGGGGAGGCGCGGCGCAAGCGCGAGATCGCGGTCGAGCTCATTCGCCAGATCCGTGCGATGGAGCGCGACAAGCTGCACGCGCTGATCCTGCGGGAAGCGGGCGAGGAGCTGGCCCAGTTCTTCCTGGCCTACGCGACCGATCTGATGGAGCGAGAGCCCGGGCGCGCGGTCGAGAACGCGTCCAGCCTGCTGCTCATCGGGTACCTGATCCGCGCCTTCGAGGTGGAGCAGTCCGCCCCGGAGGCCGAGGTCCGCCCGGCGTTCCTGCACTGACCCGGCGGCTGGCGCCGCCGGCCCCGCCGCACTAGCTTGCGGCATGCCGGGTTCCGACCCCCACGCGGAGGTGTCGCCGCGGGATGCGCTGGCGCGCCTTTTGGACGGCGTCCAGACGCTGTTCCGCGAGCACCTAGCGCTGGCGAAGATCGAGCTCAAGGACGACCTGCGGCGCGCGGGTCGCGACCTGCTGCTCGGTGCCGCCGGCCTGCCGCCGCTTCTGGTCGGATATCTGCTGCTGATGGTCGCGCTTGCGCTCCTCATCGCGCTGGCGCTACCCGGCTGGATCGCGTTCGCTCTGATGGCGCTTTTGAACCTCCTCGTGGGCGGGGCGCTGACGAAGATCTACGGCGAGAAAGCCCGCAGGGAGAAGATCGCGCTGCCGCGGACCGATGCGCTCGAGGCGCGGGGGACGGACCGGGCGAGGAGCGGCGAGCCCATGACGGCCGAGCGGAACGAGCCGCTCCGGCACTGACGCGGGAGAGAACATGGCGGAAGCGACCAGGGACCCGGCGGCCATCCGCGCCGGAATCGAGCGCGCCCGGCAGGAGATCGAGCAGTCCGTCGCCGAGCTGCGGCAGGGAGTGGCCGAATCGTTCGACTGGCGCCACATGGTCCGGCGGCACCCGGGGATGGCACTGGCGGGCGGCTTCGCCGCCGGCCTGCTCCTGGCGCGTTGGACGGTGAGGTGACGCACATGGGCGAGGTCCGGGGAAACCAGGTGCAAGTGCCGGCGCCGCAGCTCCGCGCAGGGGTTCCGCGGCGCGGGATGGAGGCCTTCGGCCAGGGTATCGCCGCCGGCCGCGAGTGGGCGCGCAGGGCGACGCAGCGCAGCCTCGATTGGATCGAGGGCCATCCGGGGCAGGCGCTGCTCATCGCGGTGGGTGCCGGGTTCGTCGCCGGCCAGCTCTTCTTCCGTCGCCGCCGGCCGACCCCCCAAGACGCCTGGGACTGATCTCCAAAAAAAAATTATTTTTTTTGGCGCCGCCCTGGCGCGGGAAGTTGCCCCGGGCCACCGCGCACCGGCAGGATGCGCGGGTGCCCCCCGAGCTGCATCCGTTCGTCATCCATCTCGCCGTCGGGCTCTTGGTGGCGGCGCCCGCGTGCGACGCGGCCGGCCTGATTCTCAGACGGGAAGGTCTGTTGCAGGCCGGACGCTGGAACACGCTCATCGGCACGATCGCCGGGGGCCTGGCGGTGCTGAGCGGGATCGCCGCCCGGGCCGAGCTGGGACCGCACAGCGCGGCGGGTGAGGCCCTCCTCAACCTGCACAACGCCTTCGGGTACGTGATGCTCGTCCTCTGGGTGCCGGCGGCGCTCTGGCGGGCATTCTCCCGCCAGGCGCTGCCGGGGCGCTTCCGCACGCTCTACCTCGCGCTCGCGTTCGCCGGGGCGGCCGCATGTATCGCCGAGACGCTTCTCGGGGCAGCCCTCATCTACCGGCACGGCGTGGGTCTTTCCCCGGCCGCCCGGATCGAGCCGCTGCCGCGGCCTCCGACGCTGAGCGGACCACCCCGCTGAGACTCTTCAGGGATGGCGCGCCACCACCACCGTGTGGATGCCGCCCCTGACGAAGAAATCGCCGGTGACCTCTGCCTTGCGGGGCTTCACCGCGGCGACCAGGTCGTCAAGAATGCGGTTCGTGACCGCCTCGTGGAAGGCTCCTTCGTCGCGGAAGCTCCACAGGTACAGCTTCAGGCTCTTCAGCTCGACGCAGAGCTTGTCGGGTGTGTACGCGATCCGGATGGTGGCGAAGTCCGGCTGGCCGGTCATCGGGCACAGGCAAGTGAACTCGGGGCATTCGAAGCGGATCTCGTAGTCGCGCTGCGGATTTGGGTTGGGGAACGTCTCCAGCCGCTTCGCCGGTGCCGAGGGGCGCCGGGCGCCCAGGTCGACGGGGGCGACGGAGAGCGGTTTCTTCGGCCGGTTCATCACGCCTCCCTTAGCACGGCGCATGTCAGCTCGCAGCGCGGGGCTGCCCCACTCGATGCCGCGTTGCGTCGTTGACGGAAGGGGTGTAAGTATAAGTACGCTTTTGCCGCTCCATCGGACGCTCTACCGGTTGCGGTGCCTGCCGATCTGCAGTAGGAGACGCACCCCATGACGAGAAAGGCCGACCCTCCAAGTCGCCGTCCGTCCCGCCGGAAGCCGTCCCGCAGGCCGGCTGCTCCGGCGATCGCCCCACAGACGACCAGGCCTGCGAAGGTCCGCCCGGAAGAGAACCCCGACTGCGACTTCGGCCTGGCGTTCAGCGTGGTGCCGGCGCTCCGCCGGCCGCCCGACGCCTGACCAGTCCGCGCGTGCGCTCGGGGTCCAGCCGGCGCTCCTGCTGATGGGTTGTTTCGTCGACAGTCGATGCCCACCCTCGTGGGCATGGCGACCTCCACCGCTGGCGATGCACCTTTCTCCCGCATCGTCGAGTCCCGCAAGACCAGCTCCTGGTCCATCGGGATCCCCATCGCCATCGTGGTCGTCCTCGCCGTGGCGCTGCTGGGCTACTTTGCGGCCAAGGCCACCCAGGCGCGCGAGCAGCTGGCGCAGGCGCAGCAGACAGTCCAGCAGCAGCAGCAACTGCTGACCGGGCTGCAGCAGAAGGTCGGGGCTTTGGAGGCCGAGGTCAACCAGTTGCGAGACCCAGGCCGGACCACGGTCATCCTGCAGTCCGCCAGCGCCGGCAAGCGCGGCAGCGCCGCCAGCAACGCCTGGGGCGCCGCCACCTGGGGCGAGCAGCCGGACGGGAAGTCGTGGATCCGCCTGAACGCCTACGGCCTCTCCCCGGCGCCGGCCGGCAAGGTCTACCAGTTCTGGTTCGTTTCGGCGGCGGGCGACTCGGTCCCCGTCGGCAAGGTAGACCCGAACACGGACGGGAATGCGCACGTGGAGGGCAAGGACCTTCCCGCCGTGGACCAGGGAAAGACCGCGATGGTCTCGCTGGACGATGAGAACTCGAAAACGCAAGGGCAGCCGCTCTTCCAGGCGGAGCTGCCGAAGCTGACGCCGCGGCAGCACGGCGCTCCCCCGGAAAAGCAGGCTTTCTTCCAAGCACGGACGTGAAGATCGATCCCCGGCCGCTCCTTGACCGGGCCGGCGCGCCCTCGTACGCTTGGCTCTCCCTCCAGCGTTTTTCCCAGCGAGAAGAGAAGCCATGGGCGAGGAAGCGACGCCGAAGACCGAGATGATCAACCCCGCGCTCCTCGACGGGGTCTCCGCCAACTTCATCGTCAAGGGCCCCTCCGGGGTGGAGAAGTCCTACCCGATGCGGCAGCTGGCGGTGACCATCGGCCGGTCCGATCAGTGCGACATCTCGGTCAAGGACTCGTCCATGTCCGGGCGCCACGCCGAGATCAGCAAGATCAACGGCGAGATCAAGGTGCGCGACCTCGGCTCCGCCAATGGCATCTACCTGAACGGCGAGCGGATCGAGGAGGGCGAGCTGTTCGACGGCGACGTGCTCCGCCTGGGGCAGACCTCGGTGCGCATCGACGTGGTCGGGGGAAGGAAGCGGCCCGAAGGCGGTCTGTCGGCCAAGCTGGTCGCCATCATCGTCGGGGCGGTGGTGCTCCTCGCCGCGGGCGGCATCTTCGCCGGACTCACCCTGAAGAAGCGCGCCCAGCACAAGCGCGACCTCGCCAGCATCGCGAAGTTCATCGGCGCCGCCCGCGAAGGCCAGAAATCGAAGCCCTGCGCGGCCGGCGTGGTGGTCGTCCAGGACGTGGCGAAGACGCTGAACTCGCTGGGCCGGATCAACCCGGCCAGCCCGCCCCGCGGCGATGAGGCGCGCCGGATCGTGGCCGGCTACCGCGACCTCGCGCAGAAGTACAACACGCTCGCCATCCAGGTGGCGCAGTTCGCCAGCAAGGACACCGAGAACGCGCAGACCCTGGCTGGCTTCGGCGAACAGATCGCCGACGCCGACCTGAAGGCAAAGGTCGGCGAGGCGCAGGAGTTGATCGAGGCGCGCAGCCAGGTCTCTTCCGGATTCATCTCCAGCTGGAAGAAGCTCTCGCAGGCGACCGCGGCCTTCGCCGGGCAGGCCGACCAGGCGCTGCTCCAAGGAAACCGCGGGTTGCTCGCGCAGCTGGAGAGGGGCGTGCCGGGCAAGACGCCTTCGGAGATCCTGATCGGCTGCAACCGCGACCTGGGCAAGGCGAACGGCGCCATCGAGGACAAGCTGAAGGAGCTGGAGGACGCGGCCGGCGGCGACTTGTCCGAGTAGTGCCGGCGCTGCGCATCCTGGGAGCGGTCGCGGCCCTGCTGGCCGCGGCCGTGGTCGTGTTCGCCGTCTTGCGCGCCCGCCGCCTCCGCCGCCGGCACCGCGCGGCGTTCGGCGTGCCTCTGCCCGCGCTCGATCCCGACCGCGAGCGGCTGCTCGACGCGCCGCGGGCGCTCTACCACGGCACGCGCTTCGCGGACGGAGCCGCCGTTCTCGCTCCGCGCTGGGCGGGGCCCTGCGTCGGCGACCTGTGGTGCACCGACGAAGCGATCTTCCTCCAGCGCGAAGCAGGCGGCGGGCGCCTGAGCTGGCCGCTCCGGTGGATCGAAGATGCATCGCTGCTCCGCGCCCACGCGGAGCTGGCGGGAAAGGACTTGCCGATGCTACGCATCCGCTTTCGCCGAGGTGGACAAGAGCTGGTCAGCGACTTCTCCTTGCCCGGCGGGATGGCAAGTCTAGAGAAGCTGCGGCGGGAGGTGCACCTGAGGCAGGGGACCCATGACGCTCTGGGGGCGCTGGGCGAGCTGCTTGCCAGGGAGCCGGTTCCCGGATCGGGACCGCCCCGATGAGGCGCGTCGTCGCCCTGGGGAGCGCGGACGCGTTCTCCTCCGCGGGTCGCGGCAACACCGCCTGGCTGGTGGAGGACGGCGGGCCCCTCTGCGCTGTCGATCTGGGACCCACTGCCCTCCTGGCCCTGCGCAAGCTCGGACGCGACCCGCAAGAGCTGCGCGCCGTTCATTTCACCCACCTGCACGGGGACCACATCGCCGGTTGGCCCTTCCTCCTGGTGGACGCCGTGTACCGGGCCCGCCGGGAGGAGCCGCTCGCGGTCACCGGACCCCCAGGGACCCAAGAACGCCTGCAGGCGCTCTGGTCGGCGTGCTACGCGGATGCCGCCGCGAAGGACCTTCCCTTCGCGCTGGAGTTGCTGGAGCTGGCTCCAGGGGATTCCGCCGAGGTGTGCGGCCGCCGGATCGAGGCGCTTTCCGCCCAGCACCAGCGCCCGCCGCACGTGGCGCTGTCGCTCCGTCTGCACGGGCCGGCCGGCGTACTGGCGTTCACCGGCGACACCGGTCCGCATCCGGGCCTTCGGGATCTCGCTCGCGGCGCGGCGCTGCTGTGCGCCGAATGCACCGACCTGCGCGCGCCCCCCCTCGTCGCCTCGGGTGCGTCGGCGGACTACCCGGCCGAGGCGGGCCGGCGGCACCTGTCCTGGGACGACTTGCGCGCGCTGCTTCCCACCCTGGGCGTCCGCCGCATCGCACTGGGCCACCTGGGGCCCGACAGCCGGGCGGGCGCCGCCCGGATCGAGGCGGAGGCGCGGTCGCTCGGCGCCGAGCTGCGGGTGTGCGACGACCTGGACGCCGTCGAGCTGTGATCCGCGTTCTTGCGCCCGCCGGGCGCGTCGAGTAGGAGCAGCGGTCGATGGATCGGGTCGAGCAGCTGAGGAGACTCGTCGAGGCCTCGCCGGGGGATCCGTTCCCGCGCTACGCGCTCGCGCTGGAGCTCAAGGGGCGCGGCGACCCGCAGGGCGCGGCAGCGGAGCTGACGGCCCTGGTCTCGCGGGCGCCGGACTACCTGGCCGCGTACCTCCAACTGGGCATGTTGCTGCAGGCGTTGGGGCGGCCGGACGAAGCCCGTGGCGCCTACCAGCGCGGGCAGGAACTCGCCCGCCGCAAGAGCGACGGACACACGCTGTCTGAGCTGACCTCGGCGATCGATGCGCTCGGCTGATCGCATCGTGCGCGCCTTGCGCGCCGCTACCGCGGGGCTCTTCCTGGCCTGCTCCGGCGCAGCCAAGGAGAGCCGGCCGACCGTGCTCCACGAGATGGCGGCGCCGGAGATCGCCCGCTGCATCCCGGGCGCTCCTCCGCCCAAGGGCTCCTTCGAGGTGGACCAGCTCGTCACCGAGCAGGGCGACGTGCCCGCCGCCTGGGTCCGGGCCCGGAAGATCCAGGACGCGGGCCAGCTCTTCCGCTGCGCCACCCGTCTGGCGACCGACGCGAAGTACGCGGCGCAGAAGGTCGACTCCGTGCGCACCAGCCGCATCACCTGCGACGGGACCTCCTGCCAGCGCGCCGATCTCGCTGAGGCCCGTTCCCCCCTGGACGAGAAGCTTGCCCAGTCGACGCTGCACCTCGCCGGATGGGCAACTGCGGCCGAGCGCGGGTGGGCGGAGCTCCTGGTGCGCGATCATCCGAATGCGCTCAAGCAGTTCGGTCAGGCGCTACAGCAAAGGCCCGGCGACGTCCGCGCGCTGCGGGGCCTTGCGACCGCGCTGGCCGAGTCGGGCGGCGACCTCGCGCGCGCCCGGGACGCAGCCCAGAAGGCCGTCCAGCTCCGGCCGGAGTCCGAGGCGACGCACGAGACGCTGGTGCGCGTCTGCCTGCAACAGAAGGACGACCGTTGCGCCGTCAGCGAGTTGGAGGCTGCCCGCAAGGCGCCGGACGCCGAGGCCCACGCCGCGGAGTTGGCCCAGCTCGGCGAGCCGGTGAAGGCCGCGGCGGACCGCCTCGCCGCGGCCGAGAAGGAAGAGCAGGAGCGCCGCGCCGCCGAGGCCGAGGCCGCGCTGCAGAAGAGCGACCCGGCGGGATGCCGCAAGCTCGAGGCGAACAGCGACGCGCAGCTCCTCTGCCTGGTGAAGCGCTGCTTCGACGCGCCCGCGCGCCAGTACGCCAAGGAGCTGCGGACCAGGGACGGCCGGGAGTACGCGGCGGGCGAGTGGAAGGTGGCGAGCCGCAAGGGAGACGCCGCGGAGATCGCGGTGGCCATCCGGCCCGCGCCGCCGAAGCGCACGGGTGCCCCCAGGAAGCGGAGCGCGCGGAGCAGCGCGCAGGGGGAGGATCACGACGCCACCTGGCGGGCGACCGTCGGCGAGAACATCACGCTCGTCCCCCAGAACGCCGACGCGGCCAACGTGGCGCGAAGGTCCGAGACGTGCGGAAAACCGCCGTGAGGGCAGGTGCGAAGGTGTGCGGCGATGAGGGGGAAACCCCGCGAAAAGACTAGAATTCCGCGATAGTGGAATCCTTGACGCCACCTGCACCTGGCGACAGGATGGCTAGCGCGTCATGCCCCCTCGCAAAGTCCTCGTCGTCGACGATTCCAAGCTGCTGCATCGCATGTTCGAGATGATGCTGCGGCAGTACCCCCTCGTCCACGCCTACGACGGCAAGGAAGCCCTGGAGCGCCTGGCCGAGAACGGCGACGTGGACCTGGTGCTGCTCGACATGAACATGCCGCGCATGAACGGCCTCGAGCTCCTGGAGGCGATGAAGGCCGACTCCAAGTTCAAGCGCATCCCGGTCGTGCTGGTCACCACCCAGGGCAGCGACGAGCAGACCCAGAAGGGGCTGGACGCGGGGGCGGCTGCGTACGTGAAAAAGCCCTTCCGGAACGAGGAGCTGCTCGCGGTCGTCCAGCGCCTCACGGGCTCGGCCGCGTGACCGTCCGGGTCCCCAAGCAGACCGAGGAGCAGCCCCAGCGCCGCGCCGATGCGCTGGCCGAGCTGCAGTCGACGCTCGCCCGCGCGGGCGAGCTGCTCCATTCGCTCGAGCAATCCGCCCGCCGGCCCACCCCGACCTCCGTGAACGAGCTGCAGGACCGCTTGAACGACGTGGTGCAGGATCGCGACGAGCTGTCCCGCAGGCTGTCGGAGTACGAGCAGCAGACCGGCCGGCTGATGAACCTGTACGTCGCCACCTACCAGCTCCACGCAACGC
>DATFTN010000293.1:0-20584 GCA_035261845.1 Myxococcales bacterium
AAGCCCGACGAGGTGCAGGCCATCGTCGACTACGTGCGCGGCACGGCGACGCTGAAGACCACCGCCGAGTTCTCGCCCAAGGAGCTCCTCGCGCGCGGGCTCACCGAAGCGGAGATCGCCAAGGTGGAGAAGAGCCTGGAGTCGGTGTTCGACCTCCGGGCGGCCTTCGCTCCCCACGTGCTCGGCGCGGCCTGCCTGCAGCGGCTCGGCCTCCCGGCCACCGCCAGGGGCGAGGCAGTACTGAAGAAGCTCGGCTACACGGTGGAGCAGATCGATGCCGCGTCGCTTCTGGTGTGCGGCAGGCAGACCGTCGAGGGGGCGCCGTTCCTCAAGGCCGAGCACTACGACGTCTTCGACTGCGCCAACCGCTGCGGACCTCTGGGCAGCCGGTTCATCGAGCCGATGGGCCACGTGCGCATGATGGCGGCGACCCAGCCGTTCCTCTCCGGCGCCATCTCCAAGACGATCAACATGCCGAACGAGGCCACGGTGGAGGACGTGGAGCGGATCCACCGCGAGTCCTGGCGGCTAGGGCTCAAGGCCATCGCGGTCTACCGCGACGGATGCAAGCAGTCGCAGCCGCTCTCGGCCGGGGACCCGCAGCCGGCGAAGAAGCTGCCTCTGCCGAAGGAAACGAAGGGCCTCTCGGAGGCGCTGCTCGCGCTCCTGCCCGACCTGACTCCGGCGCAGGCGCAGCGGATGGCGGAAGCCTGCTTCGTGCAGGTGGGCACTGCTCCGCGGCTCTCGGTCAGCTCCCGGCGGAGGCTGCCGGCCAAGCGGCACGGGATCACCCAGGAAGCGAAGGTGGGCGGAAACAAGATCTTCCTGCGCACCGGCGAGTACGAGGACGGCACGCTGGGCGAGATCTTCATCGACATGCACAAGGAGGGCGCCGCCCTTCGCAGCGTGATGAACTGCTTCGCCATGCTGGTGTCCATCGCGCTCCAGTACGGAGTGCCGCTGGAGACCCTGGTCGAGCAGTTCGTCTTCACCCGGTTCGAGCCGCAGGGTCCGGTGCAAGGGCACGACCGGGTGAAGTTCGCCACCAGCGTGATCGACTACGTCTTCCGCGCGCTCGGGGTCGAGTACTTGAGCCGGGACGACCTGGCGCACGTCACTCCCGAGGCTGCGGCGACCACTCCCACCTCGTCGATGGGGGCGGAGCCGGGCTCGCAGGCGAGCCCCGCGGCGGCTGCCAAGGCGATGCAGAAGCCGAACGGCGACGCTCCCGGGCGCAAGGCGGCCTCGCCGCAGGACGAGCTCCTGGGCAAGCTCTCGGGCGACGCCCCTTTCTGCGACGCCTGCGGCCACATCACGGTTCGAAACGGCACTTGCTACAAGTGCCTGAACTGCGGGAACTCGATGGGCTGCAGCTAGAGCCCATTCAAGACGCCGGTCCGGCCCCCCCCTCCGGACCGGCCCGCCGCTTTCCCCCAAAAGCGGCGACCGGAGGGCGGCCAGGCATCCAGCCCGGCCGCCCTTCGCATTTCCGGCCATCAGGGAGCCGGGCGAGCGGGCCCACGCTGCCCGTCGTCCACCCATGGCGTCTGGCCCGCACGGTGCAGATTGTTGTGAGGCAGGAGGGGCCAGGCATGGCGAGGGGCTGGCAGGGCGAGTGCGGGATCTCCGACGAGGGCGTCGAGATCCTGGGTTGGGTCGAAGCGCTCCCGCGAGAAGCCCGGCGCGAACTGGCCGCCACCGTCGAGATGCTCTGCCGGGCGCAGGGCTACATCTCGCTGAACGACGAGATCGTCACCCTCGACGAGGAGCGGCGCGCCCGCCTGCCGCAGCGCGCCCGCTGCCCGCGCCGCGACGGCCAGCTGGCGCAGATCATCCGGCACCCCCGCTGGAGCACGCCGGACGAGTGATCGCGCTTTCCTCACTTCTGGCGAGCCCGCGCTAGGGTACGTCCAGGATCAGCTTACCGTTCAGGTGGCCCGCCTCCATGGCCTGATGCGCCTCTACGATCGCGGAGAGCGGCAAGCGGCGGGCGATCGAGTGTCGGAGCGCCCCCGCCGAAAGGTGGGCCGTCAAGTCGCGGACGGCGTGCCGGTGGGCCTCGGGCGAGACGAGGTAGACCAGCACGAAGCGGATGCTGGCGTTCTTCCAGAGGAGCTGCCGGAACGGGAGCGGCCGCCCCGGGTCTCCGTCCGACGCATACGCCGCGATGGTGCCACCCGTCGCGAGCGCCTCGAGGTCCGCGTCCAGGTTGACGCCCAGTGCAACCTCCACGATCCGGTCGACGCCGCCGCCGGAGGTCATGCGCAGCACCCGCTCCCCCACCGCCTCGTCCTTGCGATCGATGAGCTCCGTGATGCCCGCCTCGCGCAGCAGGCGTTCCTGCGCCGGCGAGCCGACGGTCGCGATCACCCGGGCGCCCGCGAGCCGCGCCAGTTGCGCGGCGTAGTACCCCACGGCGCCCGCGGCTCCCTGCACCAGCACGCTCCTTCCGCCGATCGGCCCGTCTCCGAAGAGGCAGTGGTGGGCGGTGATGGCGGCGATGCCGAGGCAGGCCCCCGCGGCGAAGTCCGTCCCGTCCGGGAGCGGCACCGCCTGCTCCTCGGGAACCGTGACGTACTGGGCCGCGGTCCCGAACCGACGCTTCCACTGCGCCTCGTAGATCCAGACGCGCTCGCCGATCCTGCGCTGCGAGACGCCTTCGCCCACCCGGTCCACCACTCCCGCTCCGTCGTGGTGGGGGACGACCCGCGAGAACTCCAGCGCGGTGCTCCCCGGCCGCCCCATGCGCGCCTTGACGTCGGTCGGGTTCACTCCCGACGCGCGCACCAGGACGCGCACCTCGCCGGGAGCGGGCACCGGATCAGGCAGCTCGCCATACCGCAGGACGTCTCGCGCCGCGCCTTTCGCTTCGTACCAGGCCGCGAGCATCGCGATCCCTCCACGAGGTGCACGTCCGATGCTTCGCCGGCCGTCCGGGTGCACTCGCTGCTCGCTGCGACTTCCTCCACAGCGACTCCGTACAGAGTACCCCGGAGCCCTGTGGACCGCCGCGAAAAACGCCCCGTTTCCGCGGCCCGGAATCGCGGGCTGCTGTGGACAACCTGTGGTGCGTCGGTGTGAAATTCCTCAGTGTTGACGAGGGGTTGCATGCTCTGTTAGACCGCTTTCCCACTCCGGGCGGGCAGGCGCCTTTCCCCCGGAGAGTCAGACCCCAACGGTACGATGGAGCACTCCAAGGTGACGCCGCGAGAGTACATCGAAGGGATCGCCGCGGAGCTGTCGCGGCTGCGCGGGCGGGGGCTGCTGCTCTCGCCGGCCGACGCCGAGCTCGCCCTCTCCTGGCATGCGGCCGGCATCCCGCTCTCCGACGTCCAGGCGGAGCTGCGCAGAGCCCGGCGCCTCAAGCCGCCCGCGGCGCGGGGCACGGCCGAGGTAGGGCTGACGCTGCAGTTCTTCGCCCCGGCCCTTTCGGCGCAGGCGCGGCGCAGGCCGCGGGCGAAACCGGCCGCTCCCGGACTCGCTTCCGAGCTGCTCCAGGCGGCCCGGTCGCCGCGCCTCGCGGCGCGCTCCGCCTGGGAGGCGATCGCCCACCGGGCGGAGGAGCTTCTCGCCTCGGGCGGCGACGCGTACTGGGCGGCTACCCTCGGCGCGCTCCGGTCGGCCTTGCGCGAGCTGCCCCGCGAGAGCGTCCGGCAGCTCGGCCGGGATCTGCGCGCCCGCATGGCGCCGCGCCCGGCGGCGATGCCCCGCGCCCGCTATCGCAAGAGCCTGCAGCTCCAGCTCCTCACCGCCGCCAGCGAGCGGCTCGGCGTACCGCCCCGCGCATTCCTCCTGTAGGAGAGACATGGACCTCGAGCGCACTGCACCGTCTCCGGAGATCTGCTCGACCTGCGGCGGCGACGGCGCCGTCTTCCACATTCAGGACGGCCGCGCCGCGGCCGAGCCTTGCCCGCACACTCGCGACTGCGTCTCGTGCGGCGGCACGGGACGGATCTTCGCCACCGACGAGCGGGGCTATTCGCTCATGCGAGCCTGCGCCTGCGGCGCCGACCCTCGCCGGCTTGCGCTTCTGACCGGGCTGCACCTGCCGCTGAAGTTTGTGACTCGCAGATTCCACCACTACGAGCCGAAGTCGGCCTCGCAGATCAAGGCGCTGGGGCGCGCGACACGATTCGTGGACGAATTCGTACCTGGAGCAAAGGGGGTCCGGGCCCTCCTGTTCTGCGGTCCCCCAGGGACGGGCAAGACGCACCTGCTCACCTCGATCGTGCGCGAGCTCGTCGTGCAGAAGGGGGTCCGTGCGCGCTACGAGGAATTCTTCTTGCTCCTCTCGGACATCCGGGACGGCTTTTCGAACGGCGTGTCCGCTCGGGAATGGCTCGAGCCGTTGCGCACGGTAGATGTGCTGGCCATCGACGAGCTCGGAAAGGGGGGACGCAATCGAGAATTCGAACAAGGAGTTCTCGATGAGATCATTTCCATTCGGTACAACGCAAATCGCCCCACTCTCTTCGCGACGAACTACCCGCCGCGCAAGGACTCGGTGTGGCAGTTCGGCGTCGAGGGTGAGCTGAAGGAAACCCTCGAACAGCGAGTGGGTCAGCGGATCTATTCGCGCCTCCACGAGCTTTGCGACTTCATCGAAGTCGGCTCGGAGGGCGGCAAGGACCATCGCCAGAGGACCGGTTCCCAGAACAATGAAGGAGAAACACCATGCCGAGCAGGCCTGCAGCGCCCTTGAAGCCGCTCCCTTCAAGCACTCCCCGGGTGCTCCTGGTCGGCCGAGACCTCCACGAGGGTGAGCGGGTCCGGCGCCTGCTCTCCTATGGGCGCGCCGCGGCGCAGGTGGCAGTATGCAGCTCGCCTTGCGACGCGCGACGCGCGGTGGCGGCCCACGGGGCGCCCGACGTGGTCGTCCTCGAGGATCGCGCCTGGCCGGAAGTCGACGCCGAGGCGCTGGCCGAGCTGAGGAGGCTGTGCAGGCCGAAGGCGCGCGGCATCGGGCTCATCCTCTCGCGCCGCTGGGGCGAGTTGCACCAGGGCGAGCGCGTCCCGGAGGGCGTCCCCATTGTCGAGCGGCCATACCGCCTGGACGAGCTGATGCCGGCGCTCCAGCTCGTCCTCTTGCGGAGCCGCTCGTGAGCGCAGGGCACTTCTTCCCCCGGCGGCGGGCCGAGGCAGTGGGCGGCATCCTCCAGCGGGCCCTGGATCGGCACGGTCTCGCGCGCCGGCTCGATCGGCACCTGCCCGCCGCGGTCTGGGCCGAAGCAGTCGGCAGGGACCTCGCCTCCCGCGCCCAGCCGACGGTCCTCTCGGCGGGGACCCTCCACCTCCTGGTCCAGGACCACCGCTGGCGGGACCAGCTCGACGCCGCCCGTCATCTGATCATCGAGCGCCTCAACCGCCGCCTGGGCCGCAACGCCGTCCGCGCGCTCCAGTTCGGCCTGGCCCCCGAGGGCTCCCTCCGCCCCTCCTCGTGCCATTCCCCTCCCTCTCCTCCCCGTCACTCCGGCTCCCCGGTGGCCGGCGCACACTCCCTTCCCTCCGAGCTCCGCTACGCCCTGCTGCGCGCCGCCGCCTCCTCCCGGCGCGGGAAGTCCTAGCGACGCACGGACCCGACTCGACCTCGACCCTCGACCTTCGATAACCCTCGAGCCCGACCTCGACCTCGACAGGGCGTGGTACCTGAGCCCTCCATGCGTCGCCCGCGCCGCAAGAGCGCTCCCCCCGCGCCAAGCCAGACCGCACGCGCCGCGCTGGGCCCCTACGCCCGCACGCAGCTCACAGTCCGTGCGCTGGGTCTGTCCCTCCCCCTCGACGTCCCCTCCGACGTCTTCGCGACGCGCGCCGTCGACGCCGGCACGCTGCTCCTGCTCCGCAACCTCCCCGACCGCCCGCCGCGATCGATGCTCGACCTGGGCTGCGGCTACGGCGCCCTGGGCCTCCCCATCGCGGCCCGATTCCCCTCCGCGACCGCCCTGCTCGTCGACCGCGACCTCCTCGCCGTGCGCGCCGCCGCCCACAACGCGCGCTCGCTGGGCCTTTCGAACGTCGAAGTCCTCCCCGGCCTCGGTTACCGCGATCTCCTTGCGAGCGCCCGCTTCGATCTCCTCCTCTGCAACGTGCCGGCGCGCATCGGTCCGCGCGGGGTCGCCTACCTCCTCGAGGCGGGCCGCTCCCTGCTTGCTCCCGGCGGAGAGCTGCGCGCGGTGGCGATCCGCGACCTGCGGGACCAGGTGGAGGCCGCCCAGCTGCCCGGGCTGCGGCTCGCCGCGCAGGGCCCGAGCCACCTCGTCTATTCCGTCCCTCCCGGTCCCTCCCGATTCTCCCTCGGCGACGAGTCCGTCTACGCGCGGGACCAGACCAGCTTCGAGGCCGCCCCCGGCCGCGTGCTCTCGCTCTCCCGGCCCCACGACGCGAGCGAGGATCCCTCCCACGCCTCCGCCCTGGCGGCCCTCCTGGACGCCGTGCCGCGCGCTTCTCCGCGCACGGTCTTCTGCTTCCGCTGCGGGTACGGCGTGCTCCCACTCGCGGCCCGGGTCCGCTGGCCGCAAGCGCAAATCGTCGCGCAGGATCGCGACCTCCTCGACACCGCCTTCCTCCGCCGAAACGCCTCGGCCCTGGCCCTCGGCGGCGAGGCGCTCCAGGTCAGGGAGGCGGTCTTCCTGTCCGAAGCCCTGCCGGAGGGCGGCGCGGGGCTCATCCTGGGCGAGGCCTCGGCGCCCTCCGGCGAAGCGGTGTTCGCCCGCGAGCTGCTCGAGGCAAAGCGCCTGCTCGTCCCGGGAGGCGAGGCGCTGGTGCTCGCGTCGGAGAAGCAGGCGCGCGAGTGGTTGCCCCCGGCCGCCGCCTCCGGCCCGGCCGTCCTGCTGCGCCGGCGAGGGTTCTGTGTGCTGCGCATCGCCCGACCAAAGGGGGCTTGACAAGCAGCCCCGGTTCGGTGGTCGCGCCGGGGGGCGGAGGGGGTCCCCCGAGGGAGAAAGGGCTTTACTCGGTCGAGCGTCCTCTGTCAGAGTGCGCTCGGTTTTGGCAGCAGGGGAGAGGCCCTTTCCAGGAGGAGAATCCCAAGATGGCCGCCAAGAAGGCAGCAAGGAAGACTGGCAAGAAGTCCGCCCGCAAGCCCAATGCCGCATTCATGAAGCCGCTCCAGCCGAGCGCGGCGCTGGCCAAGGTCGTCGGCGACAGGCCGCTGCCGCGCACCGAGGTGGTCAAGAAGATCTGGGCGTACGTGAAGAGGAACGGCCTGCAAGACAAGAAGGAGAAGCGCAACATCAACGCGGACGACAACCTCCGCGAGGTGTTCGGGGGCAAGAGGACCGTCTCGATGTTCGAGATGACCAAGCTGGTGAACGACAACCTGAGCTAAAAAAGCACGTCGCCCCCCGTGGGCGGCGACCGATCGTCCGCGGAGGGCGCGCGTCTCTCGAGAGGGATGCCGCGCCCTCCGGCGCTTCGAGATTCGCCCAGAACGATCGCACCGTTCGTCCCGAGACGCGATCCGCAAGCGTCCGGTTGAGCTTCAAACCCGCTTCCGCCGATTCTCCCCTGCGCTGCTTGCCTCAGAAACGGCTTGACGCAGCGAATCCAAAATCGAGAATTGTTCTCCAACGAGCCACCCCCCGAGGAGGAGCACGATGCCGAACCTGAAGGGCACCAAGACGCACGAAAACCTCAAGTCCGCGTTCGCCGGCGAGAGCCAGGCGAACCGCCGGTACCTCTACTTCGCCAAGCAGGCCGACGTGGAAGGCCGGCCGGACATCGCCGGGCTGTTCCGCGACACCGCCGAAGGCGAGACCGGCCACGCGCATGGCCATCTCGAGTACCTGGAGCAGGTGGGCGATCCCGCCACCGGCGAGCCGATCGGCGACAGCGAGAAGAACCTCGCCGCCGCGGTCGCCGGCGAGACCTACGAGTACACCCAGATGTACCCCGGTTTCGCGCGGCAGGCGCGCGAGGAAGGGTTCAGCGAAATCGCCGAGTGGTTCGAGACCCTGGCCAAGGCCGAGAAGTCGCACGCCGGCCGGTTCGCGAAGGGCCTGCAGCAGGTGAAGTCGGAGTAGGGATCCGGCATGAGATTGCCGATCGCAGGTTCCGCCCCGGACTGGTCCCGGGATCCGCACGGGATGGCGTACGACAACCCGAGCTTCTGGGACCGATCGCACCTCGATGCCGAGGTGCACAGGGTGTTCGAGATCTGCAACGGCTGCCGGCTCTGCTTCAACCTGTGCCCGTCGTTCGACGTGCTCTTCAAGCGGATCGACGCCCTCGATCCGCACCGCGCCGAGGCCGAAGGCAAGCACCTCGAGGGGGGATTGGTCGAGGAGCACGAGGCGAAAAAGCTCCTCGAGCACGTCGAGGTGCACACCGAGAGCCCGGTGTCGCTCCTCCAGGCGAGCGACAAACAGCGGGTGGTCGAGCTTTGCTACGAATGCAAGCTCTGCTTCCCCAAGTGCCCCTACGTTCCGCCCCACGAGTTCGCGGTCGACTTCCCGCGTCTCATGCTTCGCGCGAAGATGGCGGTCGCGAAAGAAGACGGCATCGCGTTCCGCGAGCGCTTCCTGGGGGCCACCGACGCGGTCGGAACCGCGATGACGAAGATCGCGCCGCTCGCCAACGCGGCCGCGCACAACCGGTTCAATCGCGTGCTGATGGAGCACGCGGTGGGCATCCACCGCGACCGGCAACTCCCTCCCTACGCCGACGAGACCTTCCTCACCTGGTGGGCGAGGCGCGCCCCCGTCGCGCCCCGCGCGGAGCCGGCCTCCAGCGTGGCACTGTTCGCTACCTGCTACGGGAACTACAACGACCCGGAGATCCCCAGGGCCGCGGTGGAGGTCCTGGAGCATGCCGGGTGCTCGGTCAGCTGCCCCGAGCAGGTGTGCTGCGGCATGCCCAAGCTGGACGGCGGAGACCTGGAGGGTGCCCGCCGGCAGGCGCTAAGAAACGTGCAGACGCTTCTGCCCGCCGTGCGCGAAGGCCGAAAGATCGTCAGCCCGGGACCCAGCTGCACGCTGGTGCTCCGGACCGAATACCCCGAGCTGGTCGGAACCGAGGAGGCCCGCCAGGTATCCGAGGCGGTCATGGACCTCTCCGACTTCCTCTTGCAGCAGGCGCGGCACAAGAACCTGCCGAAGGACTTCGAAAAGCCCATCGGGAAGGTCGCCTACCACGTCGCCTGCCACAACCGGGTGCAGAACCTGGGCTACCGCGGGCGCGACCTGCTCAAGTGGGCCGGAGCGGACGTGCAGCTGGTCGACCGATGCTGCGGGATGGACGGCACCTGGGGCATGAAAACCGAGTTCTTCGAGGAGTCGCTGAAGGTGGCCGAGGCGGCCGCCGGCCGGGTCGACGGCGCGGAGCCCGACGTCGTCTCGTCGGATTGCCCGCTCGCCGGGTTGCAGCTCAGGCAGAAGACGGGGCGGCAGGTGTACCACCCGGTCCGGATCCTGCGGGCGGCCTATCGGGGAGAGCCGCTCCGCTCGCCGAAGGGCGGCAGCGGAGGCACTGCGGTAGAGGAGATGTGATGCGCAAGCTCGAGTTGAAGGATCTGTGGCCCTTGCCCGTCTACGAAGGAGTGCGCTCTCAGTTCCGCCGCGAAGTGATCGCGGCGAAGGAGTCGCGGCGCGTCACCGTGGGTCCCCTCATGACCTTCGTGTTCGAGAACCGGGTGACCGTGAAGTTCCAGATCCAGGAGATCCTGCGGGTCGAGCGGATCACCGATGAAGCGCAGGTCCGCGAGGAGCTGGAAGGGTTCAACACGATGCTTCCCGGCAGAGGCGAGCTGTCCGCGACCCTCCTGGTCGAGCTGACCGGCAGCGACCCGGAGGTGAAGGCTGCGCTGACTCGCCTCACCGGCTTGGGGGAGCACCTGTGGCTCGAAGTCAAAGCCGCGCGGTCGCGCGGATCGATGGAGGGGGGCCGCGACGACGGGCAGCGGGTGTCCGCGGTGCAGTACGTCCGGTTTCCCGTCTCCGACGCCGCGGCGCTGCAGAAGGGCCCGGCGGCGCTGGTCGTCGACCATCCCTCGTACACGCACCGGCAAGAGCTGTCGGAAGCAGTCCGCAAGTCGCTCGCCCAGGATCTTCTCCCGGAGGCCGGCTGATGCAGCGCCGAAAGAGAGCTCCCGATCTCTCTTCGCAGGTGGCCGCCTTCGCGGAGCACTGCCGCAAGAGCGGCCTCTCGGTCACCCGCCAGCGGCTGGCCATCTTCGAGGCCCTGGCCGCCTCCCGAGAGCACCCCAGCGCGGAGGACATCCACCGCGCGGTGCGCAGGCGGATCCCCCACCTTTCCCTGGCCACCGTGTACAAGAACCTGGAAGCGCTGCGCGACATCGGCGCGGTGAGCGACGTCAACGCCCTGCACGAGCACGGCCGCTACGAGGCCGCCCTGCCGGGCACCGGAGCGGGCTCGCCGCACCACCACCTGGTCTGCATCCACTGCCGCAAGGTGGTCGACCTGCACGACGCCGGCCTCGACGATCTTCAAGTCTCCGACTCGCAGGGCTTCGAAGTGCACGCCCTCAAGGTGCAGGTCGAAGGCGTCTGCCCCGAGTGCGCCGGCCGCAGGAAGGTTCAGCGGTCCGCGAACGCCACGGTCACCGCGTCGAGGTAGTAGACCATCTGGCCCGGGCTTCCACCCGAGATGCCGATCACGACGGTCGCGACGCTCCCGTCCAGCTCGAGATCGTAGGTCCGCGACGTCCAGCTGGCGCCGCCGATGCGCGGCGCCTGCAGGGTGAGCGGCGAGGCAGAGGCAAGCCGGGCTTGCTCCGGCGATGCTGCCACCCTTTCCGACCCGCACCGACATGCGGGATCCAGGCGGTTTTTCCCGGATCGGGCCGCTGCCGCGCGATACACTCATCCGCGAATGACCGAACCCGCTGTCGACTTGCGCGACGAGGCCCGCTGGCCCCGGCTGGGGATCCCTGGCTTCTCGTATCCCGACCTGCACGATGCGCTCCGCCTGGCGGATCTGACCGCCGCCTTCGACCGCGATCTGCAAGCCAAGGACGCCGAGCTGTTCGCCAGGTTCGATCAGCACCGCCGCTCGCCGCTGTCGGGTCCCGCCGAGGGCGATCTGCTGGTCGAAGTGTCGGGGCACGTCTCGCGCTTCGTCGGCGAGCTGTTCGGCGTGGTGGGCGAGCAGGCCTTCCAGCGGACCGCGGCCGGGCGGGACGCGCCGCTCTTCCGGGTCAAGCGCGAGTTCGTTCAGCGACGTGTGTTCAAGAAGGGAGCCGCCAGCCGGCCGGCGGCGGAAGAGTTCCCCTCCCTGGACGACCAGGTACAGCCTCTGCTCGCGGCGGCGGCGGCGCGCGACCCGCGCGTCTCGATGGCCAAGGACGATCCCGAGCTGGTGCTGGCGCTGGTGATCGAGATCTTGCTCGACGCGCCACGCTCGCCCGAGCCGTTCCGCGTCCTGTGCCAGGCGATCGCCCGCGGTCTCGGCGATCGCGGCGAGCTGCCGGAGCGCGCGGCCGGCCTGCTCGCGGGGAAACCGGACCTGGCCGAGGCGCTCCTCGACCTCTTCGATCGCTGGTGCTTCGCCGCCACCTTGCATCCGCAAGGGCGGCACCGCACCCGCGGGTGGTCGCTCTTGCGCCTGCCGCACGCCCTGGACTTCGAGCAGCTGGTGCCGCTCAAGCGGCGGCGGCCGTACCAGGTCGAGGGGCTTCCCGAGCACCAGCGCCGGCGCGACGGCTTCGAGCTGACCGATCCCCGGGCCACGCCGCGCGAGGTGCGCAGCGAGATCGATTACTGCATCTATTGCCACGCCCGCGAGAAGGACAGCTGCTCGAAGGGATTCCCCGAGAAGGAGAGCGGGCGCTACCGGCGCAATCCGCTGGGGATCCCCCTCACCGGCTGCCCCCTGGAAGAGCGCATCAGCGAGATGCACCTCAAGGCGCGCGAAGGCGACATGGTCGCGGCCCTGGCCTTGGTGTGCATCGACAACCCGATGGCCCCCGGCACCGGGCATCGCATCTGCAACGACTGCATGAAGGCGTGCGTCTACCAGAAGCAGGACCCGGTCGACATCCCGCAGATCGAGACGCGAGTCCTGACCGAGACGCTGCGGCTCCCCTGGGGATTCGAGATCTGGAGCTTGCTCACCCGCTGGAATCCTCTCCGGGTCCACCGGCCCCACCCCCGTCCGTACTGCGGCGTGGACGTCCTGGTGGTGGGGATGGGGCCCGCCGGCTACACGCTGTCGCATCACCTCTTGAACGAGGGGATTGGCGTGGTCGGGATCGACGGCCTGAAGATCGAGCCCCTCGATCCCGAGCTGGTGAGCTGCTCCCGGGCCGTGGAGAGTCATCAGGACTTGTTCGGCGCCCCGCTCGACGAGCGCATCCTCTCCGGATTCGGCGGAGTCTCCGAGTACGGCATCACCGTGCGCTGGGACAAGTCCTTCCTCGACGTGCTGCACCTGAACCTCGCCCGCCGCAAGCACTTCAAGCTGTACGGCGGCATCCGCTTCGGCGGGACGCTCGACCTGGACGACGCCTGGGCGCTGGGCTTCCGCCACCTGGCCCTGGCCGCCGGAGCCGGGCGGCCGACCCTGATCGGGCTGAAGAACAACCTGCTGCGCGGAATCCGCAAGGCGTCCGACTTCCTGATGGCGCTGCAGCTCACCGGCGCCTTCAAGGACGACGCGCTGGCGAACCTCCAGGTCCGGCTGCCGGCGGTGGTGATCGGAGGCGGCCTCACCGCCATCGATACGGCGACCGAGCTCAAGGCCTACTACCCCGCGCAGGTGGAGAAGCTGCTCGACCGGCACGAGGTGCTGTGCGAGTCGGCCGGCGAGGAGATGGTGTTCTCCGTGCTCGACCCGGAGGAGCGGCACGTCTACGCCGAGCTGCTCGAGCACGGCCGCGCCGTGCGCGCCGAGCGGGATCGAGCCGCGGGCGCCGGCGAGGAGCCGGACCTCACCCGCCTGGTCGCGCAGTGGGGCGGCGTGACCATCGCGTATCGCAAGGGGCTCACCGATTCCCCCGCGTACCGCTTGAACCACGAGGAAGTCGCCAAGTGCCTGGAGGAGGGCATCGTCATCGCCGAGGGCTTGTCGCCCTTGGAAGCGGTGCCCGACCAGCACGGCGCGGTGAAGGCGGTCCGCTTCGCGGTGCACGAGCAGGTCGACGGGAAGTGGAGCGACTCGGGGGAAACGGTGGAGTTGCCTGCGCGCACCGTCTGCGTGGCCGCCGGCACCAGCCCCAACGTGACCCTGGAGAAGGAGTCGCCCGGCTCGTTCGAGCTCGACCAGCGGCACGGCAGCTTCCGCCCCTACCGGTTCGAGGGCGGGCAGCTCGTCCCCGCGGCAGTGACCGACGACCTGTCCGGGGAGCCGGGCTTCTTCACCAGCTACTCGAAGGACGGGAGGCTGGTCAGCTTCTTCGGGGACAACCACCCGACCTACGCGGGCTCGGTGGTGAAGGCGATGGCTTCGGCCAACGACGGCCACCCGCACATCGCGCGGCTGTTCGCGAAGGAGCTTTCGCGCACCGACGCGGCGGTCCGGGCGGGCTCCTACGACCGGCGCGCCGCCCAGGCGAAGTGGCGGGCGCTGACGGCCCGCCTCGACGACGAGCTGGGCGCGACGGTGCACGAGGTGCGCAGGCTGACCCCCACCATCGTCGAGGTCATCGTCCGGGCGAAGGCGGCGGCACGCCGCTTCCAGCCGGGCCAGTTCTACCGGCTGCAGAACTACGAGTCGCTCTGCGCCCGGGTGGGCGGCACGAAGCTCCTGATGGAGGGTCTCGCGCTCACGGGCGCCTGGGTCGACCGGGAGAAGGGACTGCTGTCGCTCATCGTGCTGGAGATGGGCGCCTCCAGCAAGCTGTGCGCGCTGCTCGAGCCGGGCGAGCCGGTGGTGGTGATGGGACCGACCGGAGCGCCCTCCACCATCCCCCGCGGCGAGGACGTGGTGCTCTGCGGCGGAGGGCTGGGCAACGCGGTCCTCTTCAGCATCTCCAAGGCGCTGCGCGCGAACGGCTGCCGGGTGGTGTACTTCGCCGGCTACAAGCACGCGCAGGACATCTTCAAGCGGGACGAGATCGAGGAGGCGACCGACGTGGTGGTCTGGTCCACCGACGCGGGCGGAGCTCCCACGCCGCGACGGCCGCAAGACCGGGCCTTCTCCGGCACCATCGTCCAGGCGATGGTGGCCTACGCGACGGGGAAGCTGGGCCCCCCGCCCATCCCGTTCTCGAGCGTACGGCGGATCATCGCCATCGGCTCCGACCGGATGATGGCGGCCGTGGCGCGCGCGCGGCACGAGGCACTGAAGCCGCTCTTGCCGGAAGGCCACGCCGGCATCGCGTCGATCAACTCGCCGATGCAGTGCATGATGAAGGAGATCTGCGCGCAGTGCCTGCAGAAGCACCGCGATCCGCAGACCGGCAAGGAATCGATCGTGTTCACCTGCTTCGACCAGGACCAGCCGATGGACCGCATCGACTGGGACAACCTGCGCGCGCGCCTGCGCGGCAATTCGCTGCAGGAAAAGCTCTCCGCGCTGTGGCTGGATCGGCTGCTCGCGACCAGCAAGCTGCCGCGCCTGTGATTAAGTTGCCGCCAGCACGGGCGGTGACGCAGCGCGTCCCGCCCCGGGGCGAGTCCTTTGCTCCTGGGGGTCGGTAGGTAGGCCGCGTCGGGTGGAATGCCTGGCGAGCTCTTCTGTACAGCTCGTACAGTTCAGGTCCGGAGGCATCCCCTCCCCCACGCCGACGGATTCCTCGCCGTTCCGTCCTCTGCGCTCTCTGCGGTGCAGTCGGTTGGGGCCTGTCAGGCGAGGGCGACGGCCTGTTGCGGGCGCTTCGCTTTCACGTCCACGCCGTGGCCGTCGGCGAACACGATGATCGCGCGCGACCAGGGACCCGCCTGCCGCGTGGTGGGATGCGCTTCCGCGGCGCGGTTCACCAGGGTGAAGATGGCATCGCAAGCACCGCAGACGCGATAGTCCTCGGCAGGGATGAGCGGATACGGCTTGGCGAGCCCCGGCGCGAACAGAAGGATCACCGAGACCGGCGCCGTGAAGGTGCCGGTCTTGCGGCACTGTCCGCAGGCGAGGGCTTCTTCTGTCTGCTCCATCGCTCCTCTGCCCCTCCCCTCGCTTCTGACAGTAACCATCGTTTCCCACAGCCGCCGGAGCTCGCAAGAAAACGCCTCCGCGTTCAGTAAGTTACGGTGCGACCAGGGGCTTGCCAGCCTGCCGGGAAGGTTGCGGAAAGCACAATTTTGTGAGACGGGCAGCCCCGGACGGGGTTGAGTTCGGCACCCCTGCGCTGTTCGACCCATCGATGGCCACCCGCCTGGAACGCCCCGAGCTGCTCGCCCCTGCCGGCGACGAGGAGAGCCTGCGCGCAGCCGTCGCGGCGGGCGCCGACGCCGTCTACTTCGGGCTCCGCGGCGGCTTCAATGCACGCGCCCGGGCGGACAACTTCGCCGTGGAAGAGCTGCCCCGCCTGTTCGACTTCCTCCACCGCAAGGGCGTGAAGGGATTCGTCACCTTCAACACGCTGGTGTTCGACCGCGAGCTGCCCGTCGCCGAACAGGCCCTGGCGGCGATCGCGCGCGCGGGAGCCGACGCGATCCTGGTGCAGGACCTGGGCGCGGCGCGCCTGGCGCACGCCGTCTGCCCGGAGCTGCCGTTGCATGCCTCGACGCAGATGACCGTGTCGAGCGCGGAAGGCGCGGCCGTCGCGCGCGAGCTGGGCGTCACCCGGATCGTGATGCCGCGCGAGCTGTCGATCGACGAGATCCGGACGCTCGCGGCCGGGACCGACCTGGAGCTCGAGTGCTTCGTCCACGGGGCGCTCTGCGTGAGCTGGTCGGGACAGTGCCTGACCAGCGAGGCGCTGCAGCACCGCAGCGCCAACCGCGGCCAGTGCGCGCAGAGCTGCCGGCTTCCGTACGACCTGGTGGTGGACGGCGGAGTGGCTACGGCCCGGCGGAGGAGGCCGGCTTCGCCGGCCGACGGGCCGGAGCGGAACGCGGAGGCATCGATCGACGAGCAGCTGAAGTACCTGCTCAGCCCGCGGGACCTGGCCGCCTACGATCTGCTTCCGCGGCTGATCGAGGCCGGCGTGTCCTGTTTCAAGATCGAGGGCCGGATGAAGGGCCCCGAGTACGTCGCCAACGTGGTGGAGAAATACCGGCGGGCGCTGGATGCGGCGGTGGAAGGACGGGCCTACCCCCTGGCGCCGCACGACGAAGAGGAGCTGCGCTACAGCTTCTCGCGCAGCTTCAGCCACGGGTTCCTCACCGGCTCCGACCACCAGGAGCTGGTGCACGGCCTCTATCCGGGCCACCGGGGCGTGCTGGTCGGGCGGGTCGAAGACGTTCACGCGCGCGCCCGCCACGTGCTCGTGCGCCCCGAGCAAGGCGCTCCGGAGCTGAAAGCCGGCGATCGGATCCTGTTCGATCAGGGCAAGCCCGAGGACGACGAGCCCCGGGGCGGCCTGCACGCCTGCGACGTTCTCGACTCCGGCTTGTGGAAGCTGGTCTTCGGCGGTCCGGACGAGAGCACGCTCGACCTGCGGCTGGTGCGGCCGGGCGACGTGGTGTGGAAGGCGAAGGACGCGGAGCTCACCCGCCGGATGAAGCGGCTGGCCGCGCAGGAACGCAAGGTGGGTCTTTCGGTGGCCGTGCGCGGGGCCGTCGGGCAGCCTCTCCTGGTAACGGCGCGCGACGACCTGGGCCGCGAGGCGCACGCCCATAGCGCGATGCCGCTCGCCGCCGCGCGGGAGAGACCGCTCCACGAGGGGCTCCTGCGCGAGAAGCTCTGCGCCCTGGGCGAGACGGAGTTCGCGCTGCGCAAGCTGACGCTGGATCTGGAAGGCGCGCTGGCGCTCCCGCCCTCCGAGCTGAAGCGGCTCCGGCGGGCGGTGACGGACGCCCTCTCGCACCAGAAGCCGGAGGCGCCGCCTCGCCACGTGACTACCGGACATGCGGCCGACGAGATCGCTCCGCCGCTCGCGCGCGGCGGCGCTCCCGGCGATCCGCGGCTGGTCCCGCTCTTGCGCACGCTCGAGCAAGTGGAGGCGGCAGTGGAGCTGGCTCCGGCGCTCGGCGTGCGCGAAGTGGAGCTGGACTTCATGGAGCTGGTCGGGCTGGGCGTCGCGGTGGAGCGCGTGCGCGCCGCCGGCCTGCGCGTCGTGATCGCGACGCCCCGGGTGCAGAAGCCCGGCGAGGAAGGCTACGACCGCCGCTTCGAGCGGCTGCGACCCGACGGCATCCTGGCCCGGCACCTCGGCGCGGTCGAGCACTTCCGCCGCGGGCGCCCGGAGGGGTTCGCCGTCCACGGCGACTTCTCCCTGAACGCGACCAACGCGATCACCGCGCGGACGCTGCTCGGGCTGGGGCTCACCACTCTGACGCCCGCCTACGATCTGGATCTGTCGCAGCTGGAGGACCTGTGCGGGGGAGTGCCCGCCGAGCGCCTCGAGGTGACCATCCACCAGCACCTGCCACTCTTCCACAACGAGCACTGCGTCTACTCGCACCTGCTCTCCAACGGGCACGACTTCCGCGACTGCGGGCGGCCCTGCGAGAAGCACCTCATCCAGCTCCGCGACGGCCTCGGGCTCGAGCACCCCGTGATCGTGGACGTGGGCTGCCGGAACACGGTCTTCAACGCCCGCGCCCAGAGCGCTGCCTCCTGCTTCCCCACCCTGGTGGGCCTGGGGGTCCGCCGCTTCCGCGTGGAGCTGGTCCGCGAGACCGCCGCCGAAACCAAGCGCGTCCTCTCCGCCTACGCAGCCCTCCTCCGCGGCGCGCGTACTCCCAAATCGGTCATCCAGGAAGTTGGCGCCCTGGAGAAGTACGGCGTCTCCGCCGGCACTCTCGCCGTAGTGACCCAACCGCACGCCTAGAGCGTTTCACGCCTGGCTTTTCAGCTGCCGGTGCGGTTGATGCCCAGCTCTTTCTGGCGTTCCATGGCGCGCTCGGCGTGGTCGACCAGGTGGCGCGGCTGCTCGTTCTCGCGCTTGTGGGAAGGGGCGTCGACCGCGATGCCGAAGGTGGCGGTGACCGCGATCTCCTTGCCCTCGAAGTGGGTGCGCATCTCCTCGATGCTCTGGCGGAGGCGCTCGGCCAGCGTCTGCGCGCCGAGCAGCTCCGTTTCGCGCAGGAGGATGGCGAACTCGTCGCCGCCGACGCGGGCCACCACGTCGGCCCCGCGGATGACCCCCTGCAGCACCTGCGCGACGCCCCGGAGCACCTCGTCGCCGGCGGGCCGGCCGTGCGCCTCGTTGACCCGGTTCAGATGGTCGACGTCGAGGAGCACCAGCGAGAGCGGCCGGCTATAGCGGCGCGAAGCGGCGAACTCGGAAGTGAGCCGCTCGCCGAAGTGGCGCCGGTTGTAGACGCCGGTGAGCGGGTCGCGCAGGGCGATCTCCGCCAGGCGGCGCTGGTAGTTCACCTCCACTTCGTCGGCATAGGCGACCTTGAAGGTGGTGGCCGCGCCGATCTGGACCCGATCGCCGTCGGACAGCACCTTCTCGTGCGTCCGCTCGCCGCCCACGTAGGTGCCGTTCTGGCTGCCCAGATCGCGCAGGACTGCTTCCGGTCCGCGCGACTCCAGGCTGCAATGGAGCCGCGAGATACCTTCGTCGTCGAGACGGATGTCCGCTTCCTCGCCGCGGCCGATCCGCACCACGCGCCCGGTGGGCAGCTTGTACAGCTCGCCGAAACGCGTCCCGGTGAGGACCAGCATGAACGAGTTCTTCGGCAGGTCGCCGGGCGCCGCGGAAGGCACCGTGACTGACGTGCGCGCTCTCGGATCGCCGGCTTTGGGCATGTGCTCAAGCCCCCCGTCCGGCCAAGGAGCGCATGAAAGGCGGGGCAGCGTCAATTCCTTGTGTCCAGCCTGACCCAAAAACGACATCGCCCGTGGCCGTCGGCGCGCTGCGTCGGTCGTGGTCTCGTGGCCGGCCGGCGGCCGACAAATCGCTTGACGTATCGGGCGGTACGCTTAGAGTGCGCCGCGCCGCCGGGCGGCGGAGCTTGGCTTTCAGCTCGCGCAAGGCAGCGCGAAGGGGATGCGGCAGATGGGTGAGTTCAAGGAAACCAGGATCGCTCCCGCGGAAGGAAGGCTGGCCGTGCTGCTGCCCGGGATGGGCGCCGTGGCCACCACCTTCATCGCGGGCGTCGAAGCGGCCCGCCGCGGGCTGGGAAAGCCGATCGGGTCGCTGACGCAGATGGCCCACATCCGCCTGGGAAAGCGGAGCGAGAAGCGCTGGCAGATGATCAAGGAGTTCGTGCCTCTCGCGCGGCTGGAGGACCTGGTGTTCGGCGGCTGGGACCCCATCCCCGACGACGCCTACACGGCGGCGGCCAAGGCGCGGGTCCTTCTCCCCGAGCTGCTCGCGCCGCTCGAGGAGTTCCTCTCCGGCATCAAGCCGATGCCGGCGGTCTTCGACCACTCCTGGGTGAAGCGCCTGGAAGGCCGGAACGTGAAGACCGGCACCAAGCGGGAGCTGGCGAACCAGCTGGTGCAGGACATCCGCGCCTTCATGGACAAGAACAAGTGCTCTCGCGCGGTGATGGTGTGGTGCGCCTCGACCGAGGCCTACCAGGAGCCGGGGCCCGCGCACCAGTCGCTGGCCGCGTTCGAGAGGGCGCTCGACCTGAACGACCCATCCATCGCGCCCTCGCAGATCTACGCCTATGCGGCGATCAGCTCGGGCGTGCCCTACCTGAACGGCGCGCCGAACCTGTCGGCCGACTTCCCGGCCATGATCGAGCTGGCGGAGAAGAAAGGCGTCGCCATCGGCGGCAAGGACTTCAAGACCGGCCAGACCCTGATGAAGACCATCATCGCGCCCGGGCTCAAGGCGCGCATGCTGGGGATGGAGGGCTGGTTCTCCACGAACATCCTGGGCAACCGGGACGGCGAGGTGCTGGACGACCCGGCCAACTTCAAGACCAAGGAGGTCTCCAAGCTGTCCGTGCTGGAGCAGATCCTGGAGCCCGAGCGCTACCCGGAGCTCTACAAGGACCTGCAGCACAAGGTGTCCATCCACTATTACAAGCCGCGCGGGGACAACAAGGAAGGCTGGGACAACATCGACATCGTCGGGTGGATGGGCTACCCGATGCAGATCAAGGTGAACTTCCTCTGCCGGGATTCGATCCTGGCGGCGCCCATCGTGCTCGACCTGGCCCTCTTCGGCGACCTCGCCGCCCGGGCGGGCATGAAGGGCATCCAGGAGTGGCTCAGCTTCTACTTCAAGAGCCCCCAGCACGCGGCCAGCGTGTACCCGGAGCACGATCTCTTCGTCCAGAAAGTTCGGCTGGAGAACAACCTGAGGTATCTGATGGGCGAAGAGCTCATCAACTATCTCGGGTCGGACTACACCAACGAGTAGAAAGCAGGGAGGCAGGTTGCGAGCGGCTGGCGCGGCATTGCTCTTGTGCTTGCCGGCGGCGGCGCTCGCGCAGGCCCAGCCGGCCATCCAGGGGACGTCCGCCGCGGCGAGGCCCGCCCCGCTCACGCTGGCGCAGCTGCAAGAGCTGGCGCGCAAGAACGATCCGCGCACGGCGCAGGCGCGCGCTCATGTTGCGGGTGCCCAGGGCAAGCACGACGAGGTGTACTGGGCGAGCCGCTTTCCGACCATCAACACCACGGTCTC
>DATFTN010000294.1:0-2755 GCA_035261845.1 Myxococcales bacterium
CGTACCGCACCTTGCCGTCGCGCACGAGCTGGTCGAACGCCGCCATCGTCTCCTCGATGGGGACGCTGCGGTCCTGCATGTGCGCCTGGTACAGATCGAGGTAGTCGGTCTGCAGGCGCCGCAGGGACTGCTCGCAATTCCACAGGATGCTCTTGCGGCTGAGCCCCTGCTCGTTGGGGTGCATGGGGGCGGTGGCGCCCAGGGTGGGGAACCGGACCTTGGTGCAGAGCGTGACCTGCTGCCGGCGTCCCTTCAGCCACTGTCCGAGCAAGGTCTCGCTGAGCCCCTCCGCGTACGCGTTCGCCGTGTCGATGGTGTCCATTCCGGCCTCGAGAGCTGCGTCGAGCACCCGCCGGCCCTCGGACTCGTCGGAGGTCACGTCCTTCATGAAGCCCTTGGCGTCTCCGAAGGTCATCGCGCCGAGGCTGAGTGAGGAGACCCGCAGTCCGCATCGGCCCAGCTGTCTGTGCTCCATTGTGGGGAACCTCCGCACCAAGGGTACGCATCCACCACCCCGGCCTGTGCTACCAAGGCATGGGATGGCGAAGGTGCCACAAAGATCCGCGGCGGTCCTCCCGGACGATGCGCTGCCCATCACCCGGCGGCTGAGCGTCGTCGCCGAGCGCTTCGAGGAAGGCCTGCGCCCGCGCGTGGGCAAGCTGCTGCAGGCCGCCAAGGAGGCCACCCGGCAGCTCGCCGAGGTCGACCTGGTGCGCTTCGAGGCGGACGCGGAGGAGGGCACCCACTCGCTCGCCGTCTGGGAGGAAGTCGCCCCGGTGATGGGCCAGACGGTGGAGAGCGTCAACCGGCTGATCGCGGTGGCCAACGAGGTCTTCCCGCCGGCGGACCAGCCGGATGCCCCCGACAACCTGGACGAGGCGTTCGGCCCCTCGAGCGGCCAGCGTCTCCCCGAGGCGGAGGTGGTCGAATCGCAGGAGCAGGGCATTGCGCGTACCGTCTTCGCCGTCTGCGGCGTCCTGCGCCAGGACGTGGCGCGGCTCGGCGAGCGGCTACGGAACCCCACCGTCGTCGCCGACCCCTGGAACCTGATCGCCGACCTGCTCGAGTTCCGCGGCCGGCTGCGCGCGGGGATCGGCGAGATGATCTTCGACGTCGCCGCCCGCGTCGACGAGCTGACCCGCGCGGACATCGTCCCCGGATACGCCGAGGACCTGGTGCAGGCGGTGCTGGTGCGCCAGGCGGCCACCAACCTCGCCTTCCTCTTCCGCGGGCACGCCAAGCGCATCGCGCAGGCGCCGGAGGACCGGATCGCCGCCGCGTTGCAGGACGCTCTGCGCGACGTGCACGCCTTCACCCGCACGCGCGCGCTGCAAGCCCTGCGCACGTACGACAAGCGGATCTTCTTGGAGGCGCGCGCGCAGATGCACCACCTCGCCCGCGAGAAGGTGCCCCGCGCGCGCGAGATCAAGCAGGCGGCGGAGAACGTGGCGCGGTTCCTGGAGTCGCTCTCGGTGATCAGCCGGCGCGAGAACCTGCGCCTTCACGACCGCGAGCAGCTCGCGGCGTCGGGCCGCGCGCTGGAGCTGGCGCGCCAGCGGCTCGCCCAGCCGCCCCGCGCGCGGATCGCGCTCCTCGAGGCGGTCCGCGCCGCGTCGGCGCTCTACGGGCGCGACGCGCAACTCGACGCCTACCTGCGCGCGCAGCGCCACTTTCCCGCCGACTGGCTGGCCGATCCCGAGCTGCCGGCCGAGATCGAGCGGCTCGCTGGGCTGCTCGGCGGCGTGTCGCCGCCGTAGATCAGTTGTACGTGGCGGAGAACGCTGCCCCGAAGGCCCAGGTGGTCAGCGTGTTCGTCCCGCCGCTCCCATCCGGGTCCTGGTTGGTGGAGAACGACACGTGTCCCACCACGCCCAGCCCCCAGTGGTCTCCCACCCACCACTCCTTGCCGAGCGCGATCCGGGTGCCGATCCCATAGTCCGAGTCGAAGTCCCCGTTTCGCGTGCTGCTGCGCATGCGCGTCAGGGCGAGCGTCGTGGACAGATACACGTTGGAAGGCATGAAGTAATAGGTGTACTGGGGCCCGATGCCGGACATCGTGAGCGAAGTGTCGTTCGCGGTCCCCGAGATGCCCCCGCCGGACACATTCGGATTCGAGACGCCGGAGCCGAAGATGTGCCCGGCGAGGATGGAGTTCTCGCTGAGGGCGCCGCCGATCGCGAACCCGATCAGTGCGGCGCCGCCTGAGATGGTGATCCCGGATTCCGACGAGGTCTGATAACCGAACCCGAGGTCCGGGCGGATGTAGAAGCCGAAATGCCTCCGGTAGGTGAAGTCGTATCCGGTGGCGGGAGCGGGCTGGTAAGGCTGGCCCTCGGCAAACGCCGCGCCGGCGGCGAACAGGACGGCGCTGGCAAGGACGCGAGCCTTCGATGCGCACTTCATGGAACCCCTCCTGGTTGCGTTTGAAATTTCCCGGTCGATCCGACCGTCTGATGTGACGAGTGTCGGACAGCGGCCCGACCGGTGCAACCGGCCAGGACACTGGCCGTTGTGGCTCGCCGGCGGGCCTTCCATGAAATTCCAAGTTAGACGAGTGACTTGGACTGCATGCCCCTTGACGGCGGGCCGTCTTGCGGGCAAAAGCCCCGGGCCCCAAAGAATCCTGCCGCCCCGCTGCGGCGCTTCCAGGAGCTGACATGAAGCGATTCGCCGCCTTCTGCCTCGCCGCCGCGCTGCCGCTCGCCGCCCGGGCCGACGAGGGCATGTGGACGTTCGACAACTTCCCCAGCGCGAA
>DATFTN010000295.1:0-2535 GCA_035261845.1 Myxococcales bacterium
GTTGACTCTTCCGCCTTTGCCCGCCGACGCGCTGCTCACCGATCTCGAGCGCCGCGCCTTCGACTTCTTCTGGGAAACCACCGACCCCGCCACCGGCCTGACCCTGGACCGCTGGCCTACCCCATCTTTCTCCAGCATCGCGGCGGTTGGCTTCGGCCTCACCGCCTACGTCTCCGGCGCCCAGCGGGGCTTCATCACCCGCGAGCAGGCGCGGGCCCGCGTGCTCGCCACGGTCCGCTTCTTCCACGACGCGCCCCAGGGCAGCGCAGCGACGGGCGTCACCGGCTACAAGGGCTTCTTCTACCATTTCCTCGACGCGAAGACCGGCGCCCGCTTCGGCACCTGCGAGCTGTCGACCATCGACACCACGCTGCTCCTCGCCGGCATGCTGCATTGCCAGGCGTGGTTCGACGGGGCCGACGCGGACGAGACGCTGATCCGGACGCTGGTGGACGACATCTACGCCCGCCTCGACTGGGCCTGGTTCCAGGTGCGCTCGCCCTGGGTGACCATGAGCTGGAGCCCGGAGCAGGGTTTCTCCAACTACGATTGGAAGGGCTATAACGAAGCCTCGCTGCTGTACCTGCTAGCCATGGGTTCGCCCGCGCACCCGATCGGCGCTGACGCCTGGGCCGCCTGGACGAGCACCTACGAAACTTCCCCGAACTCCGGATGGGTGACCGAGTACGAACAGACGTACCTGCGTTTCCCTCCTCTGTTCGGCCACCAGTTCACCCAATGCTGGGTGGACATGCGCGGCATCGCCGATGCCTACATGAAAGGCAAGGGCATCGACTACTTCGAGAACTCGCGGCGCGCCACCTACGCACAGCAGGGCTACGCGATCGCGAACCCCGAGGCCTGGGCCGGATACGGGCGCGACATCTGGGGCGTCACCGCCTGCGACGGGCCGGCCGATGTCACCCGTTACTTCAACGGCAAGCAGCGCCGGTTCCACGGCTACGCTGGCCGGGGGATGGGCGGACCCTCCACCTACGACGACGGCACCATCGCTCCCTACGCCGCCGGCTCGTCGGTCGTCCACGCGCCGGAGATCGCCCTGCCGGCGCTGGCCGCAATGTATGAGCGCTACGGGGGGGCCATCTACGGGCGCTACGGCTTCTACGCCTTCAACCAGAGCTTCACCTTCACCGACGTCCGGATCCAGGGTCGGCTGGTGCCGGGCCTGGGGTGGGTCGACGGAGATTACCTGGGCATCGAGCTGGGGCCGCTCCTGGCCATGATCGCCAACTACCGCGGGGAGCTGGTCTGGAAGAGCACGCGCTTGCACCCCGCCATCAAGCGCGGATTGCAGCGCGCAGGCTTCACCGGCGGATGGCTGGGTTGAAGGTCCTCGCGGCCGCCCTCTGTGCCGCAGCCTGTGCTCGTGAGGATGCTCGCGTCCTCCACTTCTGGGCCATGGGCCGCGAGGGCGAGGTCGCCTCCGAGCTGCTCGCGGCCTTCGAGCGCGAGAACCCGGGCCTGCGCGTTCGCGTCGAGCAGCTGCCGTGGACGGCAGCCCACGAGAAGCTGCTCACCGCGTACGCCGGGGACGCCACGCCGGACATCGCGCAGATGGGCAACACATGGCTCCCCGAATTCGTCGCCCTCGACGCCATCGTGCCCCTCGACGAGCGCCTTCGGGCCTCGGCCCAGGTCGACCTCGGCGACTACGACCCGGGCATCGTGGCCACCAACGTCCTCGAGGGGCGGCAGTATGGCGTGCCCTGGTACGTGGACACGCGGGTGCTGTTCTATCGCCGCGACCTGCTGGCCCAGGCCGGCTTCGACGCTCCGCCGCGCGACTGGGATGAATGGCTGCGCATGCAAGTCGCCCTCAAGCAGCGCGGGGGCGCCGATCGCTACGCGGTGCTCTTGCCGCTCAACGAGTTCGAGCCGTTCATCGCACTGTGGCTGCAGCAGGACGAGCCGCTTTTGCGCGACGGCGGCCGCTTTGGAAACTTCCGCAGCGCGGGCTTCGCGCGCACGTTGGAGTTCTATCTGTCGATGTTCGAGCGGCACCTGGCTCCTCCGGTCACCAGCAACGATGTCGCCAACGTCTGGAACGAGTTCGCCCGCGGGTACTTCAGCTTCTTCATCTCGGGCCCCTGGCAGATCGGCGAGTTCAAGAGGCGGCTTCCTCCCGAGCTGCAGGCGTCCTGGATGACGGCCCCGCTGCCCGGCCCGAATGGGCCCGGCGCGTCGAGCGCCGGCGGCTGTAGCCTGGCGATCTTCCGGCGCTCGCCGCGAAAGGATGCGGCCTGGAAGCTGGTGGAGTTCCTCTCCCGACCATCTGTACAGCAGGATTTCTACCGGCTCACCGGCAACCTGCCGGCCCGGCGCTCGGCCTGGGCCGCTCCCGCGCTGGCGCACGACCCCTATGCCCGCGCCTTCCGCGATCAGCTCGACCGCGTCCGCCCCCTGCCCCAGGTGCCGGAGTGGGAGCGCATTGCCACCGAGCTCCGGCTGGTGATGGAGAAGGTGGTGCGCGGCGACATCCCCGCCGCCCGGGTGGCGCAGGAGATGGATGCGCGC
>DATFTN010000296.1:0-8807 GCA_035261845.1 Myxococcales bacterium
GCCTGCATCGTGGACAGGGCGCTCGATCTGCTGATCGAGGACGTGAAGAAGGAGCGGTTCGGGGTCGGTCGGAAACCTCGGCAGCCGTCCGCCGCAGCCGTGAAGGTGGAAGCGTCCTCCCGCCACATCCCGGACGCCATCAAGCGGAAGGTCTACGAGCGCGACCGCGGGCGATGCACGTTTGTAGACGAGCGAGGACGCAGGTGCCCGGCCACGGGCAACCTGGAATTCGAACACGTCGACGGATTCGCCCTCACTCATCTGCACGATGAAGATCGCATCCGGCTGCTGTGCCGTAGCCACAATCAGCACGCGGCAGAGAAGATCTACGGGCGCGCGTTCATGGAGCGAGCGCGATCGTTACGTGCCTCGACTTGTTCTGGGCCGGGACGCGCCGCGTTAGGAGCGGCCACGCGGCAATTGGACCTGCTCGGCCAGCCGACACCCTAGGCCGCGCAGAGGCCCGGGGGTCTGCGTTACCTGCAATCTGGCGCCGAGCTCCTCCCTTGTGGAGGCGCCGGAGGCGCCGGATCGAAGAGCGTGTGTTCGTGGCAAGGCGGTCAACTCCGGCGAGCCGTCGGACCAACCAAATAAGAAGCCCTGAGGGGGCCGGCGTGTTATCGTTCCACCGCTTTCCGGAGGCATTCCATGCGCACGCGCCGATGGCTTCCCATCGTCCTCTTCTCGCTGGCAACGGGGTGCGGCTACAACCGCATCGTCAACGAGGAGCAGCAGGTCGAGGCCGCCTGGGGGCAGGTGGAGAACCAGCTGCAGCGAAGGGCAGACCTGATCCCCAACCTGGTCGAGGTGGTGAAGGGCTACGCGAGCCACAAGAAGTCGGTGTTCGACAACATCGCCAACGCGCGCGCGGCGATGGTGGGGGCCGGCTCGCGGGCGGACAAGATCGCGGCTTCGAACCAGCTCGACTCCGCCATCTCGCGCCTCCTGGTGGTGACCGAGAACTATCCGCAGCTCAAGGCCGACGCGAACTTCCAGCGCTTGATGGACGAGCTGGCCGGCACCGAGAACCGGCTGGCGGTCGCGCGCAACCGTTACAACGAGGCCGTGCAGGTCTACAACAGCGACGTGCGGGGGATCCCCGGCGCATGGTGGGCGCGCATCGGCGGATTCCCCGCCCAGAAGGACTACTTCAAGGCCGAGGCTTCGGCGAAGGCGGTCCCCAAGGTCTCCTTCGACCGGTAGGAGCGAGCGATGAAGACGGGCGGGATCCTGTTCTTCGGCGGGGTCGTCCTCCTGGTGCTCGGCGGGCTCGGAGGCTTGGTGTTCATCGGCCCGCTCCTGCGCGGGCAGGGCGGCACGTTCTCGAACCTGCTCGCGGTGCTGGTGCTGGGCGCGCTGCCCGTGGCCGCCGGCGTGCTGCTCATGGCGGCGGGCAGCCGGCGCGGCAAGCTCGAGCGCGAGAACGAGGATCGCGGTTTCACCGACCTCGCCACGTCGCTCGCCCGCAAGAACGGCGGGCGGGTGGCGCTCGACCAGGTGGCCCGCGCCAGCGGCCTCCCCAGCGCGGAGGCGCAGGCGAAGATGCGCCAGCTCACCGGTCGCGGCCTCTTCGAGCTCGACTTCGACGAGGGCGGCCAGATGATCTTCAAGCTCTCTCCCGACGCCGGCCGGGCGCAGCTGGCCGAGCTGGGAGGGAGGACCTGATTGGTGGGCCGCGCGCGCGTCGCGCGGACTACGGCGCGCGACCATACGGCCATCGAGCGGGTGACTCCGAAGCGACGGATCGCAGCGCTTGCGCTGCTGCTCGCGGGCTGCGCCGGGACGCAGCGGCCGCCGGCCGCGCCCGCGGCGGCGTCCCCCGAGGCGCCGGCGGGCGATACCGAGCCCCGGCGATACGTCAGTGCCCGCGCGCACCAGCACGTGCTCACCGCGCTGCTCGCCCGCGAGCGCGACGATCACGAGACCGCCGCGCGGGAGCTGCGGGAAGCGCTCCTCTACGACCCTGAGTCGGGCTACTTGCGCACCCTGCTGGCGGAGGAGCTGCTGCGGCAGGGCAGGGTGGCCGACGCGGAGCGCGAGCTGGGCAGCGCGCTCGATCGCGATCCGCGCTACGCGCCGGCCCACGTGCTAGCGGCCCGGGTCGCGCTCGCCGGCGGCCGGGCCAACGAGGCCCGCGTACATCTCAAGTCGGCCATCTCGGCGGACCCGCAGGACCCGGACGCCTATCGCGACCTGGTCCGCGTGGAAATCGCGGGGGGCGACCTGCCGGCGGCCGCGGGCGCAGCGCAGGATTTCGCGGCGGCGGCGGAGCGCGCCGGTGCCGATGCGCGTCCCGGCGAGTCCGCCTCCGACGGTGGCTGGCAAGCGGCACATCTCAGAACGGAGGCCGCGGACGCCTGGCTGGAAGTGGCGCGCGCCATGGCCGACCGGCAGGACGACGCGGGGGCGCAGGAGGCCTTCGCCCGCGCCTCGGCCCTGCGTCCGGACACGGACGAGACGCTCGCCGCCCGGGCCGCCTTCCTGGAGTCGCGGCGGCGCTGGGCGGAGGCGCGCGAGCTGCAGCTGCGTCTTCTCGCGCGGCAGCCGGATTCTCCCGAGGTGCTCTCGGCCCTGGCGCGACTCTCGCTCGCCGAGGGCGAGCTGGAGGTCGCCTCGGCGCACCTGGAGAAGCTGCGGGCGCTGGCCACCGCGGCGGCGGGCGCCGGCGAGGACGAGCGCCGCGAGCTGGGGGCCGCGCTCTTCCGGGTGGCGGTGCCGCTCCTCGGCGCCCACCGCCCGGCGGAAGCGGAGGCGGCGCTGGAGGCCGCGCTGCGCCTCTTTCCCGCCCACCCCGAGCTGTCCTTCTACCGGGCGCTGGCGCTCGAGGACCGGGGCCGGCATCGCGAGGCCGCCCAGGCGCTCGAGCAGCTCGAGCGCGCGCTGGCTTCGCCGGGCCGCCCGCGGGAAGCAGTCCTCTCGGCCGTCGCGGATGGCCCCGCCTTCCTCGCCCCCGATCCGGCCCAGCTCCTGCTCGACACGCGCGTGCAAGCCGCCCTGTCCCGGGGGCGGGCCGGAGAGACCGCGGAGGCGGCGCGCCGGATGAAGGCCCTCTTCTCCACGGACCCGCGCGACGAGGGCGTCGCGCTGGGTCTCCTGGAGGCGTTCGACCGCGCCGGGCGCCTGCCGGCCGCCGTCGAGCTGCTGGAGGAAGCCGCGCGCAAATACCCCGACGCCCCCGCGTTGCTCTACGCGCGCGCCTCGGCCCTGGACCGCGCGGGGAGGATCCCCGACGCGCTGGCCGCCATGCGCAAGGTGCTGGCGGCGGCCCCCGCGCACGCCGGCGCGCTGAACTACGTCGGCTACGTGATGACCGAGCAGGGCGGTGACTTGCGCGAGGCCGAAGGTCTCCTCCGCCGCGCGGTGGAGCTGCGTCCCGACGACGGAGCGATCGCGGACTCGCTGGGGTTCTGCCTGCTCAAGCAGGGACGCGTCGATGCCGCCCTGGAGGAGCTGCGCCGCGCCGACCGCCTCTCTCCCGGCGACCCGGTGATCCTCGGCCACCTCGGGGACGCGCTGCTCGCCTCCGGCCGCCGGGACGAGGCGGCGGATGCGTTCCGCCACGCCTTGGCGCGCCTTTCCCGGGCGCCGCGGAGCAAGCGCGACCGCCGCCTGAAGGCGGCTGCCCGGGAGCAGGAGGCGCGTTCCCCGGAGCCCGGCGACGAGCGCGTGCGCGCGGAGCTGGAGGAGAAGCTTCGTTCCTTGACTGCGCGCTGATGCCGTGGTTTTTCCGCGCCGGAGGGAGCGCTTGCCGGATCCGCAGATCGACGAGGGTTTCTTCAGCACGCGCGACGGCCTGCGCCTCTTCCGCCACGCCGCCCGGCCCGCCGGGACTCCGGTGGCGCACGTGGTGGTCCTCCACGGATATGCCGAGCACCTCGGCCGGCACGAGGAGGTCACCCGCGCGCTCTGCGCTGCGGGGTACGCCGTGCATCTGTTCGACTGCCGCGGCCACGGGCAGAGCGGCGGGAAGCGCGCACACGTGGATTCCTTCGACGAGTACCTCCAGGATCTGGACGTCTTCCTCGCCCGGGTGCGCGAGGAGGCGCAAGGGCGGCCGATGTTCTTCGTCGGCCACAGCCACGGCGCGCTGATCGGGATCCGCTATCTGCTCGACAAGCCGGAGGCCGTGCGCGGGGCGGTCTTCTCCTCGCCGTACCTGCGGCTCAAGCTGCGGGTCTCGCCGCTGAAGATCCTGGCCGGCCGGCTGCTGGCGAACGTCCTGCCCTCGCTGCCGATGCGCAACGAGCTCAAACCCGAGCAGCTCACCCGCGACGTGGCCATCCAGAACTCGACCCGGGCCGACCCGCTCTACCAGCAGATCGCCACGCCCCGCTGGTTCACCGAGTCCAGCGCCGCCCAGGAGACCTGCCTGCGGCGCGCGACCGAGTTCGTCACCCCCTTCCTGCTGCTCGCCGGCGGCGCCGATCCGATCGCCGACCCGGCCGCGGGCCGCGAGTTCTTCGATCACGCGACCAGCAAGGACAAGCAGCGCAAGCAGTACGACGGCCTGCTCCACGAGCTGTTCCACGAGCCCGAGCGCGACCTGGTGTTCCGCGACTTGATCGGCTGGCTCGACGAGCGCGCGCGCGGAGTGCAAGGGCGCGCGGCCACCGGGAAGGGCGCGTGAGCGAGCGCGACCGTCTGCTGGAGCTTCTCACGCGGCTGGCGTACGAGAAGCGCAAGGTGATCCTGTCCAGCGGCCGCGAGAGCGACTTCTACCTCGACACCAAGCAGGCCACCCTCTCCGCCGAAGGGCACTACCTGGTCGGCCGCCTGGCGCTGGCCGAGGTGCGCGCGCTGGTGCCCGACGTGCAGGCGGTGGGCGGGCTCACCATGGGGGCGGACCCGATCGCCAGCGCCGTGAGCCTCACCAGCTTCCTCGCCGGCCAGCCGATAGCGGCGTTCTACGTCCGCAAGGAGGCGAAGGGGCACGGCACCAACCAGTGGGTGGAGGGGAAGAAGGGCCTGCCCCTCGGGGCGCGGGTCTGCGTCCTCGAGGACGTGGTGACCACCGGAGCGAGCACGGTCAAGGCCGTGGAGCGGTGCCGCATCGAGCAGCTGGACGTGCGCGGAGTGGTGGCCCTGGTCGATCGTGAGGAGGGCGGCCGGGCGGCGGTGGAGGCCGCCGGCGTGCCTCTGCGGTCGCTGTTCCGGAGGAGGGACTTTCCGTGAGGATCGGCCGGCGGCCTCGAACCGCGCTCGCCTCGTTCGCGCTGCTTGCGGTACTCGGAGGGTGCAGGACGCTGCCGTTCCCGGAGCCGCAGCTGGAAGGGGAATACGGCCAGGTGCTGTTCAAGTGGACCCGCAACGTGGCGCTCTACAGCGGCCTCGAGACCCGCGGGTTCTGCCGGATCGTGTACCTCTCCCCGGAGTTCGTCGACGCCCAGGCGAAGAAGATCTCCGAGATGCGGGCCGAGCTGCCCGACGAGGCGCAGCGCACCCGCGAACGGCTGCGCGCCCAGGCCGCCACGCCGACCGTGTTCGCCGTCTTCTATACTCCGGACAAGCCGTCCAACGACTGGAACGAGAGAGGCTCGGTGTGGCGCATCGCGCTCAACCTGGGCCTGGGGCAGGTCGAGCCGCAGCGGATCGAGCGCATCGAGCGGCCCTTCAACGCCGAGCTTCGCGCCCTCTATCCGTACCTCGACGATTACTCGGTCGCCTACGTGATCCACTTCCCGGGCCAGTCCGCGCCGCCCGCCTTCACCGCCACCGAGGCCGACATGGTGGTCGCGGGGGCCTTGGGGAAGATGGAATTCAAGTGGAACCTGCTCCACCCGGAGAAGGACAGGCGACGCTGACGCAGGTTTCCCCACCGCTGCGCGCGAACTCTTCCTTGCGGTGGCGCGGTGGCTCGCGCATCGTGGCGTCCATGCGGATCGTCTCCGGAAGCCTGCTCGCGCTGTGGCTTTTGGCCACGCCTGCGCGAGCCCAGTTCCAGATGCAGATTACGATGGGACTGCCCGCCGTGCTGCCGCCGATGGTCGTGGTGCAGCCCGGCGTGCGGGTGGTGAGCGAGCTCGACGAAGAGGTGTACTTCGTCGACGGCTGGTACTGGGTGCGGCGCGGGCCGCATTGGTACAGGACCCACGATCACCGCGGGCAGTGGGTGTGGGTCGCGCCCGCCCGGGTGCCGGTGGCGCTGGTGCGCATGCCGCCCGGGCAGTACCGCCGGCTTCACCGCGAGGAGTGGCAGCGCGCCCGCCGCGAGCGCAAGGAGCGCGAGAAGGCCGAGCGCAGGGCGTGGAAGGAGCGCGAGAAGGCCGAGCGCGCCGCCTGGAAGGAAGGCAAGCACGGGGGACACGACCGCGACGATTGAGGTGCCGTAAAGCAAGCCGGCGCCTGGAGAAATGCTTAGAATCGCCCGCATGACCTCTCCATCCCCGTGCACGGGACTGCAGCGCGTCGCTCGGCTGGAAGATCTGCCCGAGCGGGACAAGGACCACGACTGCGGCGGCTTCGGGCCGCACCGGATCTGCGTGAAGGTCGATGCCGTGGCCGAGCTGCCCACCCGATTCGGCCGCTTCCAGATCGTCGCCTTCTGGAACAACCGCGACGGGAAGGACCACGTCGCCCTGGTGCACGGCGACGCAATGGGCGCGTCTGATCTGCCGACCCGTCTCCACTCGGAGTGCCTGACCGGCGACGCGCTGGGCTCCTTGCGCTGCGATTGCCGCGATCAGCTGGAGGTCGCGCTGCGCCGGCTCAGCTCGATGCGCCGCGGGCTCTTGCTCTACCTGCGCCAGGAGGGGCGCGGGATCGGGCTGCGCAACAAGATCCGCGCCTACGCGCTGCAGGACCGGGGCCTGGACACCGTCGAGGCGAACCGGGCGCTGGGGTTCCGCGACGACGAGAGGGACTACGAAGTGGCGGCGCACATGCTGGCCAGCCTCAACGTGGCATCGATCCAGCTGATGACCAACAACCCGGACAAGATCGCCCAGCTGAAGCGGTACGGCGTGAACGTCACCAAGCGCATCCCGCACGTGATCCCGCCCAACGAGTTCGACCGGCGCTATCTGCTGACCAAGGCGCTGCGCTCCGGCCACCAGCTCGAGATCGACGGGAAGCCCATCTTCTCGGAGCAGGACGATCCGGTGGTGGTCGAGGAAGCCGTCACAGCGACTTGAGGAACTCCTGCAAGTCCGCCTTCTCTCTCGAGTCCAGGCCCAGGCGCAAGAAGCTGTCGTAGTGAATCGATGACCGCCGCGTAATCGGCGAACCGGCCGTCGTGGTAGAAGCCGCCCTTCTTGCGCGTGAAGAGGCCACGCAACGGTGTGGTGCGGTAGCGGCCGTCGGGCGAGCGCGCTGACTGGAAATCGTCCACGCCGATCTCCGATCCCCGGTGCATGTTCCAGCCGGGTTCCGTGTACAGCGGCGGGACGTGGCAGGTGGCGCACCTGGCCCGGCCCTCGAAGATCGCCTTGCCGCGGCCTGCCCCGGCACGGTCGAAGGAACCGTCGGGAGGCGAAGGCGCGGGGATCGCCAGCTGGTAGAAGTGCAGGGCGGCCAGCTTCGAGGTGATGCGATCGTCGCCCGGGCTCTGGCGGTGGCCGAATCGGGCGCGCGCCGCGACCGGGAACTTCTCGCGATCGTCCAGGCGCGGATCGAAGAAGAAGCCCTTTCCGTACATTTCGTTGTTGGCCACGTAGGCGTTCCAGTAGGTGACCGATCCCCAGCCCGAATAGGTGTGCAGGTTCACCCCGGCCAGGCCGAACGCGGCCGGAAGGAGCGTGGCGGCCGCCTTCCCGTCGGGCCGGAACGCCTTCCCGTCGAGGTTCAGCTCGGCGTCGAACTTTCCCGGCCCCCAGCTCGCCAGCACCTTGCGCACCGTCGGCTCGTCCACGCCGAGCAGCTTGGTGAAGGCGGAGAGGTCCGGCGAGAGGGAGACGATGGCGCCGACGTTGAGATCGCGGTTGGGCCAACCGTCGAGCCGCCGGCCGATGCCGGCAGCGAACGAGTCGTCCACGGTCGAATGGCAGAACGCGCAGGTGATGCCCAGCGAGGTCAGGCGGTCGCCCTGGAAGATGCCCTTCACCCCGACCACCGCGTTGGCCTTCAAGAGCGCGAGCGTGTTCGCCGGATCGTCCAGGCTCACCGCCCCGCTCTTGATGCCGCTGGCGACCGGGGCCGGCACTCGTTCGGCGTCCACCTTGAGGCCGACGGACAACGCCGTCTTCGGCGAGACGCCGCCTCCCACGCCTCCGTTCTTCTGGCCGGCGATCGCCCGGTGCAGCCCGAGCGATCCGCCGAAGAAGTCCTCGCTTCCGAACGTGTCGTCGCGGAACACTTCGCGGCCCTGCGCCAGCATTTGCCTCGCGTTCTCTTCGACGATCGCCGCCTGGCCGCTCGCGGAGGCACTCCCCGTCCCACGGTCTTGGGTTCCTTCCTGCATTCCGGCGGTCTTGCACGCGCAAGCGAGCGCCAGCGCGGCGGCTGCAAATCGAGGGGCCATGTCGATCCTCCCGGCATGCGAAGCGCTCCTCCTCGCCGGGATTTGCAAGCAGCTCCTTGGCGGCTGAACGGAATCCGACATCGAAAACGGATTGTGGAAGGACTAAGGGCGGGGCCAGGCGTCCGGCGCGGGCTTGCCGCGGACCAGCACCGTGTCGCGCACCCAAGAGGGATCGGCGCCCGGCCAGGAGAGGGTGTAGTGCAGCCCGCGGCTCTCCTGCCGCTCCTGCGCGCAGGCCACGATCAGGCGGGCCACGTCGGCGAGGTTGCGCAGCTCGACGATGTCTCGGGTGACGAGGTAGCCCCAGTAGTACTCCTGGATCTCGCCCACCAGGTTGTCGAGCCGGCGCTGC
>DATFTN010000297.1:0-10058 GCA_035261845.1 Myxococcales bacterium
TCTCGCCGGCCGCCGATTCGGCGCGCGCCCGGGAGCGGCAGCTGGGCCTGGGAGAGCCGATCCCGCCGCTCAAGCTGATCCGCCGGGCGGAAACGCTGCTCGACGCGCACAGGAACCGCGACGCGCTCGACCAGCTCGCGCGGGTCAAGCTGCCCTCGCTCTGCCACGGCGGCTGCCCCGACGATCGCACCCCGGCGGCGCTGCTGAAGGCCGCCCTGTCGCTGCTCGCCCCGGGAAGCCTTCCCGCCGAGCACCAACCGACCGCCGAGGACGTCTCGCGCGTCCCGCAGGACCCGGCCGATCCGCTCGCCTGCAGGGCAGGGCTGGACCGCGGGCGCGCCTTGCGCAAGGAGCGCGACTACTCCCGGGCGCGGGCGGCGCTCGCGCCCGTGGTGCTGCGCTGCGCGGATCCCGACTTGCGCGCCCGCGCGCTGTACCTGCTGGCGCAGCTGCAGACCATGGCGCAGGACGCGACCGTGGCCTCGCTCTGGGAGGCGCTGCACCGAAACTTCCCCGACTCGACGCTGTCGGACGACGCGGTCTTCGCGCAGGCGCTGGCCCGGCGGCGCGCGGGGGATTTCGCCGGCGAGCGCGCGCTCCTGCACGACATCCTCGAGCACCATCCCGAGAGCGACCTGCGCACGGAGGCGGAGTTCCGCCTCTTCTGGTCGCATTTCGCCGAGGGGCACCCGCGGCAGGGGGTGATCTTCCTCGACGAGCTGGCGGCGCACCCCGACCCCGACGGGGCCGACGAGGAGCGCGCGCGCTACTGGCGGTCGCGCGCGCTGCTCGAGGCGGACGCGGCGGAGAGCGACGCCGCCCGCGCCGCCTCGCGCGAGGCCGCCCGGGCCGACCTGATCTGGCTGGTCGAGCTGCGGCCGCTCACCTATCACGGGCTGCTCGCTCGGGGCCGCCTCGCCCAGCTGGACCCGGAACGGCTCCGCGCCATCGAGGAGGAGGAGACTCCCCGCATCACCGCGATGCTGCGCTCCCGCCCGGCGCTGCGGGCCGGCCCCCTCGCGCGCGATCCGCACCTGTTGGCCGCGGTCGAGCTGCTCCGGCTGGGCCTGAAACCGGAAGCGGCGCGCGAGCTCCTGGCGGTGGACCGCGGTCCCGCCCGCGCGCCTGGACCGGAAGGGGAGGAGGCGCTGGTGCTCCTGGCCGACCTCTCGGCCCGGGCGGGCGACCTGCGCAATGCGCATGCGCTCATCCGCACCGACTTGCGCGGCCTGCTCCGGCGGACTTCGGAGCCGCTCGCCCTGCGCGCCGCGGCGCTGGCGTACCCGCTCGCCTTCCGCGACCAGATCGCCAAGGCGGCGGAGCGTGCGAAGGTCCCCGCGGACCTGCTGCAAGCGCTGATGCGGGAAGAGAGCGCGCTCGACCCGGGGGCGCTCTCCTCGGCGGGCGCGCTGGGACTGACCCAGCTGATGCCCGCCACGGCGCGCGACGTCGCGCAGCGGCTGCGGCTGCGCGGGTACACCACGGATCAGCTGAACGACCCGGGCGTGAACATCCGCATCGGCGCCACGTACCTGGGTCAGCTGTACAAGAAGTTCCATCACCCCGCGCTGGCGCTCGCCTCCTACAACGCGGGGCCCGGCACGGTGGCGGGTTGGATGAAGGCGCGCGGGGCGCTTCCCCTCGACGCCTTCGTCGAGGAGATCCCGCTGGACGAGACCCGCGCCTACGTGAAGCGCTGCCTCCGCAGTTTCGCCGCCTACCAGTACCTCTACGGCCCGGGCACCTCCCGCTCCCCCGAGCTCGGCGAAGAGCTCTCCACCCCTCCCCGCCCCCAACAAGGCAGCCTCCTCACGAAGTCCAACCGCTCGGGTGCGTAGCCATAGGGGTTGCCTGCAAGCGTTTCACGCAGAGGACGCGGAGAAAAGCGGGAGGGCGCGGAGGATGCTTCTGGAAAAGCCAAATCTCCGCGCTCTCCCTTTTTCCTCCGCGCTCTCCGCGTGAAACGCTTGTAGCCAACTCAGTGGGGTTCGTTGGCTTCGAGGACGCGGAGGACGTTGAGGCCGAGGATTTTTTCGACGTCGGGGCGGGGCATGCCGCGGCGGAGGAGCAGGGAGGTGATCACGGGAAGCTTGCTGACGTCTTCGAGGCCGACGGGGAGCATCGGGACGCCGTCGAAGTCGGAGCCGAGGCAGACGTGGTCCGAGCCGGCCACGGCCACCATGTGCTCGATGTGATCGATGAGCCGGGAGACGGGGACGTCGGGGAGGCCGGCTGCCTGGAACGCCTTGCGGCGCTCGGAGGTGCGCAAGTCGCGGGTCCGGTTGGCCACCGGGATCGCCGCCTTGCGGAACGCGTCGTCGAGGAACCCGCGGGAGAAGTTCACGCAAGCCGCACCCCCGTTGCGGGCCACCGCCTTGAGCTGCGCGTCGGTCAAGTTGCGCGGGTGGTTCGCCAGCGAGCGGGACGAGGAGTGCGAGACCAGCACCGGCCTCTTCGCGGCCCGCAGCGCGTCCCAGAAGAGGGGGTCGGAGGCGTGGGCCAGGTCCACCATCACCCCGAGCTTCTCCATCTCCGCGATCACGCGGCGGCCATGTCCGGTGAGTCCCTGGGTCTCGCCGTCATCCCCGGACGAACCGCCGGCCGGATTCGAGGTCGCCCAGGTCAGCGTGAGGTAGCGCACGCCCTGGAAGGCGAAGACGCGAAGGTGATCGAGCTGCTCCTCCTCGGTCCCGGGAAGCAGCATGTGCGCTCCCTCGACCCCGAGGAGGATGCTGATCAGGCCGCGCCGCGCGTTCTCGCGTACCTCGCGCGCGGTGCGCGCGAGCGCCAGCTCCGCCGGGTGCGCGGCCACGGCCTTTCGCACCGCGTCGATCTGCGTCTGCGCCTCGTCGAAGAACTGTTCGGCGCGGAACCTTCCCGGCTGCACGAAGATGGACAAGAACTCCGCCGAAAGGCCGCCCTCGCGCATGCGCGGGATGTCCTGGTGGTGGTCCTGGTGCGCGACCCCCAGGTCATACTGTTCGTAACGGACCGCTTCGGTCACGTCGGAATGCGTGTCGACCACCAGGGCGCGGCGATGGATCTCCAGCTCGTCTTCGCCGGGCGGAAGCGGTCTGGACGGCGTGGTGCAGGCGCAGCAGAGGAGCAGTGCGAGCGCGACCCGCATCGCGTCAGCGTAGCGCAGGTTGGCGGAAGGGCGCAGGCCGGGTTAGGTTTTTGCCATGGAGGACGCCAGAGGCCGCCTGCGCGAGCTGCCCAGCGTGGACGAGGTGCTCGCGCGCCCGGCCGTTCGCGCGCTGGAAGTGCGGATGGGGCGCGCCGCCGTCAAGGCTGCCGTGCGGCAGGCGGTCGCCGCGGCCCGGGAGCGGATCCTCTCCGGCGCGGCGAAGGGCCCGGGCGAGCTGGTGCCCGACCAGGAGGTGCTGAGCCGCGCCCAGCGAGAGGCCGCGCCCCGGCTCCGGCGGGTGATCAACGCCACCGGAGTGGTCCTGCACACCAACCTGGGCCGGGCTCCCCTGCATCCGGACGCGATCGCGCGGGTGGTCGAGGTCGCCTCGGGATACTCGAACCTGGAGCTGGATCTGGAGACCGGCCGCCGCGGGCACCGCAGCGCGGCGGTGGAGCCGCTCTTGTGCGAGCTGTTCGGCGCGGAGGCCGCGCATGCGGTGAACAACTGCGCGGGAGCCACCTTGCTGGCCCTGGCCGCGCTGGGCAGCGGAGGGGTAGCCGTGGTCTCTCGCGGCGAGCTGGTGGAGATCGGCGGCGGCTTCCGCGTCCCCGAAATCCTGGCGCAGTCAGGCTGCCGCCTGGTCGAGGTGGGGACCACCAACCGCACCCGGCTCTCCGACTACGCCGCTGCCCTGGACGGGCTCCCGCGCGCGCTGCTCCTGCGCGTGCACCGCTCGAACTTCGCCATGGTCGGCTTCACCCAGCAGCCGACGGTGCAGGAGTTGTCCGGTCTGGCGCGGGAGCGGGGCGTTCCCCTCCTGCACGACCTGGGGAGCGGCGCGCTCGAGCTGCCCGAAGGCCTCTCGGAGACCACCGCGGTCCGGTCCCTCGCGGACGGAGCCGACCTGGTCCTGGTGAGCGGAGACAAGCTGCTGGGAGGCCCGCAGGCGGGAATCTTGCTGGGAAGGCGCGACCTGGTCGAGGCCTGCCGCAAGCACCCGCTGGCGCGCGCTCTCCGCGCGGACCGCATGCTGGTCGCTGCCCTGGAAGCGACGCTGCGGCTGTACCGGGCGGGCCGGGCCGGCGAGCTTCCGGTGAACGAAGCGCTGGGCGCAGGGGCCGACGAGCTGTCTCGGCGGGCCACGCGCCTCTCCCTGGAGCTGACCGAGCGCGGAATCGCCTCGGCGGTGGTGGAAAGCGAGGGAAGGGTGGGCGGCGGATCGATCCCGGTCGCGCGGCTGCCGGGGTTCGGCGTGGCGGTGGAGGGCGGCGCAGAGCTCCTGGCGGAGCTGCGCCGCGGCGATCCGCCCGTCATCGCGCTGCTCCGCGAAGACCGGGTGGTCCTCGACGTCCGCTGCGCGGGAGATGTGGGAGAGCTGGCGGCAGCGGTCGCCAGCGCGGCGGCGAGAACGAGCCAAGGTCCCCCGGCAGGCGGTACACTGGCGCGTCATCCTTCGGGCGGCGAGGCGCCCGACGAGCTGGAGGTGTGAGTGCTCTCGACGAGCGTCCTGGTCCTGAACCGCCTCTACCAGCCGGTGCACGTGACCAGCGTGCGCCGCGCGATCATCCTGCTCTACCGCGGCGCGGCGAAGGCCGTGGACGAGCAGTACCAGACGTTCGATTTCGAGTCCTGGGCCGACCTGGCGGTCGCCATCCACCACGAGTCGATCGGGACCTCCTCGAAGCGCCTTCGGGTCCCGCGCGTCATCCTGCTGCAGGCATACGATCACTTGCCGCGGGCCAAGGTGCGCTTCTCGCGCTTGAACATCTATGCGCGCGACCGGAACACCTGCCAGTACTGCGGGCGGACTCCGCCGCGCGCCGAGCTGAACCTGGACCACATCGTGCCTCGCAGCCGGGGCGGCCTCACCACCTGGGAGAACGTGGTCTGTAGCTGCGTGGCGTGCAACCTCAAGAAGGGAGGCCGGACCCCGGACGAGGCGCACATGAGGCTCACCCGCGCGGCGGTCCGGCCCAGATGGACGCCCTTCTTCCGCGGGCCCCCCCGGACCGGGCGCTTCTATTCGCAGTGGCTGCCCTTCCTCAACACGGCCGACCTGGCCTACTGGAACGTCGAGCTGGCTTCCGAGTAGGGCAAGGTGCGCGGGTGCGGGAGCGGCACCGGCCGTTTCGTGACCGTAGAGGGGCGGTACGGTAGATTCCGCCCATGGCGACCTTGATCGAGACGCCCGAGGCGGCCAACCGGCTGGCGCGCGCCATCGCCTCCGACCTGTCGCTCTACAACGAGGCGAAGATCAAGGAAGGCATCGAGAACGACACGTTCTTCACCGTGCTCGCCGAGGAGATCGAGGAGGGCCGCGCGCACTACGAGAGCCGCGTGGACCCCAAGCTGTACGCGGGCACGAACTTCTTCGAGCGGGCCCTGGTCGACGTCATCCTCGCGCGCAAGGGCCACATCAAGTCCGCGATCTGGTGAGCTCAGTCGCCGCCGTATTCGGCGGCGCTGCGCTTGTTCGTGGCCGGACATCATGAAATGCGCTTTGGCCCAATTTCGCGTCGAGGCAGGCGAGGCCGGGATGCGCCTCGACCGGCTCCTTGCCGCGAGGCTGCCGGAGCTGTCGCGGGCGCGGCTGCAGCAGCTCATCGCGGAGGGCGCCGTCAGGGTCGGGGGCGCCGCGGCCAAGGCGTCGCTGCGGCCACGGGCCGGCGCGGAGATCGAGGTGCGGGTGCCCGAGCCGCGGCCCGCGGAGCTCTTGCCGGAGGACTTGCGGCTCCCGGTGCTGTACCAGGACGACGATCTGGTGGTGATCGACAAGCCCGCAGGACTGGCCGTCCACCCGGGCGCGGGCATCGCCTCCGGCACGGTGGTTCACGGCCTCTTGCACCAGGTCCGCGGCCTGGCCGGGATCGGAGGCGAGCTGCGCCCCGGGATCGTGCATCGCCTCGACAAGGAGACCTCCGGGTGCCTGGCGGTGGCGAAGACCGAGGCGGCGCTGCGAGGTCTGCAGGCGGAGTTCAAGTCGCGCCGGGTGGAAAAGCGGTACCTGGCCATCGTCCACGGCTCCCCGGCGGACTCCGGGGAATTCGACACGCTTCACGGCCGCCACCCGGCCGATCGCAAGCGGTTCAGCTCGAAGGTGCGGGAGGGCCGCCGCGCGGTGACCCGCTGGCGCGTGCTGGGGCGGGGCTCGGGAGCCTCGCTCGTCCAAGTGGAGCTGCTCACCGGGCGCACGCACCAGATCCGGGCGCATTTCGCCGACGCAGGGTTCCCGCTTCTGGCGGACGCGCTGTACGGCGGGCGCAAGCGCGAGGCGAGGCTGCAGCCGGACGCTCCGCTGCGGCGCGCCTCGGCGGCGATCGGCAGGCAGGCCCTGCACGCCGCCGTGCTGGGCTTCCAGCACCCGCGGACGGGCGCGCCCGTCCGGTGCGAGGCGCCCCTGCCACGGGACTTCCGCGCCGCGCTGGCCGAGCTCGGCATCGCCGCCGGCTGAACCGAGCGCTTCGGTCGAAGCGGGAGTTATTCTCCGGCGCTGTGAGCTTGTCCCAACGCGTTCCCCTCCTGCTCCGCCGCGCCCGCGCGCTGCTCGGGATCGGTCCGGGGCCTGACGACCGGCTCGCGCGAGCCGAGCTACGCCGCTGCGCGCGGGCGGTCGAGGACCTGCACGAAGGCCTGGTGGGCCGGCGCGAGCTGGCGCGGGCGAGCACCTACGGCCAGCCGGCGCACTTGGCCGCGTATCTCCTCTGGTGGTGGCCGCAGACCTACGCGAAGGTGCGGGCCGCGCTGGCGCTGGCGCGCTCGGCGGGGGCGCTCCAGGGATTGCCGGGCCAGCCGCGCATCCTCGACGTGGCGGCGGGACCTGGCGCGGCGGGTCTCGCGCTGCTCGATGCGCTGGGCGGGACCGCGCTCGCTCTCGACCAGAGCGCCGCGGCGCTCTCCGAGGGGCGCGCCCTGTCTGGCGGGGCCCTGCGGACGCAGGAAGCCGACCTGCGGCGCGGCTTGCCCGCGCTGGAGAGCGATTTCGATCTGGCGGTGGTCGCCAATGCACTTTCCGAGCTGCCCGCGCCGGTCCGGGTCCCGCTGATCGGCGCGCTGCCCGTCGCGGACGGTGGCGCCGTGCTGCTGATCGAGCCGGCGCTGCGCGAGACCGGACGCGCCTTGCTCGAGGTGCGGGACGAGCTGCTGCTCGGTGGCGCCTGGAAGGCCGCTGCGCCCTGCCTCACCCAGCGTCCCTGTCCGGCGCTCCAGCATCCGCGCGACTGGTGCACGGCGCAGCATGCGTGGGACCCACCCCCGCACGTGGGGCAGCTCGCGGCCGAGCTGGGCCTCCGAGCCGACCAGGAGCTTGCCTACGCCCCGCTGGTGCTGACGCGGAGGGTGGCGCAGCCGCCTCCGGACGTCTGGCGGGTGGTCGGGGTCCCGCAGCCCGAGAAGGGCAAGAAGCGGCTGTTCGTCTGCAGCGACCAGGGCCGCATGCCGGTCGCGCGCCTTTCCCGCGATGCGACCGCGCAGAACGCGGACTTCGATCGCCTCGGACGCGGCGACCTCGCCCTGCTGCGTGGGGCCGCGCCGAAGGGCGACGGGCTGCGCATCGGGCCCGCTGGCGAGGTGCGCCGGATCGATCGGCTGGATGCGGAAACGCCGGCCGCCTCGGGTGTTTCGGAGCCCGGGTGAGGCCCCGGCTCCTGGTGGTGGTGGGGCCGACGGCATCCGGGAAGACGTCGCTCTCCTGCGCGCTGGCGGGAGAGCTGGGGGCGGAGATCGTCTCCGCGGACTCGCAGCAGTGCTACCGCGGCCTGGACGCGGGCACGGCCAAGCCCACCCCCGAGGAACGGTCGCGAGCGCCGCATCACCTGCTGGACGTGGCAGAGCCGGAGGAGCAGCTCGACGCTGCCCGCTTCGTGCAGCTCGCCGACGCGGCCATCGCGGAGCTGCACCGCCGCGGCAAGCGCGCGATCGTGACGGGCGGGACCGGCCTGTGGGTCCGGGCCCTCCTGCGCGGGCTGGTGGGCGCGCCCGGCGCGTCCGCCGGGTTCCGCGCCGGCCTGCGCGCCGAGATCGAGCGGGAAGGCCTCCCGGCGCTGCACGCGCGCCTCGCCTCGGTCGATCCGGATGCGGCGCGGGCGATCCGGCCGAACGACCGCGTGCGCATCGAGCGCGCGCTGGAGGTGCATGCGCTCTCCGGCCGCCGCCTCTCCGAGCTGCAGCGCGCGCATGCCTTCGCGCAGGAGCGCTACCAGGCCCGCGTCGTCTACCTGGAGGCGCCGCGCGACGTCCTGCACGAGCGCATCGCCCGCAGGACGCAGGCCCTGTTCGAGTCGGGCACGCTGGAGCGCGAGACGCGCTGGCTGCTCGCCCGGTGCCAGCGCGTCCCGGCGGCGCGCAAGGCGCTGAAGATCATCGGATACGGCGAGATGGCGGACGCGCTCACGGATCGGTGCACGCCCGGCGAGGCAGAGCAGCGCGTCGCCGCCCGGACCCGCCAGTACGCCAAGCGGCAGCGGACCTGGTTCGCGAAGGAATACGGCCCCGCGGCGCCCTGGCCCCCCGACGCGGCGCGGCTTTGCGCTGAGTCAGCGCAATGGTACGAGGGCGCGTAGGAGCCGATGAGCACCTTCGCACTGGAGTTCGAAAAGCCCCTGCTGGAGCTGGAGCAGAAGCTCGCCGAGCTGAAACGCCACGCCGGGACCGGCGCCGCTTCGGGCGACGGGGATGCGCTGGACGGCGAGATCCGCCGGCTGGAGAAGCGCTGCACCAAGCTGCAGCAGGAGATCTTCGCCGAGCTGTCCCGCTGGCAGGTGGTGCAGCTCTCGCGCCATTCGAGCCGGCCGTACATGCTCGACTACGTGCAGCGGCTGTTCACCGACTGGATCGAGCTGCACGGCGATCGATCTTTCGCTGACGACCAGGCGCTGGTGGGCGGCCTGGCCCGCTTCGACGGCGAGCCGGTGCTGGTGCTCGGGCAGCAGAAGGGACGATCGACCAAGGAGAACCTGCTGCGCAGCTTCGGGATGCCCCGGCCGGAGGGCTACCGCAAGGCGCTGCGCCTGATGAAGCTGGCGGAGCGGTTCGATCGGCCGGTGATCGCGTTCATCGACACCCCCGGCGCGTACCCGGGGATCGACGCGGAAGAGCGCGGCCAGGCGGAGGCGATCGCGGTCTGCCTGGAGCAGATGGCCGCGCTACAAGTGCCGGTGATCTCGGTGGTGATCGGGGAAGGCGGCTCGGGTGGCGCGCTGGCCATAGGCGTGTGCAACCGCCTGCTCATGCTCCAGTACAGCTGGTACTCGGTGATCTCGCCCGAGTCGTGCGCGGCCATCCTCTATCGCGACTCGAGCAAGGGGCAGAAGGCGGCCGAGGCGCTCAAGCTGACCGCCCGCGACGCCTACGAGCTGGGGATCGTCGACGAGCTGGTCGAGGAGGCCGCCGGCGGCGCGCACCGCGACCCCGACGCGACGGCCGAGAGGCTGCGCGAGGCGCTCCGCCGCCACCTGCGCGAGCTCCGGGCCATGGGACCGGACCAGCTGGTGGAGGATCGCTACCGGAAATTCCGCAAGCTCGGCCCGATTACCGAGCCACCCCCCCCATCGCCAGGCTGACCGTGATCTTTTGGGGGGTCGAGGGGGGAGCTAGCTCTCATCATCAATCACTTCTCGCTCGGGCGAGGCGGTCTGGTTCGAGGACGAATCGATGCGTTCCGCGTCCGAGGACGAACGACCGCGGGTCTCCTTAGCTTTTCAGGGGGAGTTTGTCGGAAGGCAGCGGCAGGGAAGTTGGCTCATGATGAGTGCGACGGCGGCTCTGCAGCAGAACGATCTCGCTGTTGGCGGCCACTCCGTTGACGCGCCGCGTCCCGTCCAGACTCGATGAAGTGGCTGGCTCCTCCTCGGACGAGCTGACGGGTTACCGTCGCTCAAGGACTTCCGCGCTCGAGGCGCAAGAAGGAGGAACCAGCCGTGGACCATTGTGC
>DATFTN010000298.1:0-7118 GCA_035261845.1 Myxococcales bacterium
GAGATCCCGTCGATGATCGGGACCAGGGCGCGGCAGCCGGAACCAACGGGCGCGCAGTCCGCCCGCACCTGGGCGGTGGAAACGCTCGACCCGTCGGCGTGCCGCGCGTTGGTGGCCTGTTGCTGCGATTCCATGCGGCTCAGGTCGAGGCTGGCGGTGAAGGACCACTCCAGGTCGGAGAGCCCCGTCGTGTCGTATCCCGCGAGCAGCTCGAGCGAGGTCAGCGAGGTCGTCGACTCCACCAGCACGTCGATGGGACCCAGGGTCGGCACCCGGGCCCGCGCATCGTTGCGGATGGTGCTCTCCGGAGAGACGTCTATCGTGACGCCGAAGTTCCAGTTGTCCGTCGCGTCCCACTCGAAGCCGGCGCTGAAGTCGGTCACGGTTCCGCCCAGGTCGGGGAACGCGTTGCCCGCGGGGCCGGGAGTCGCCTCCTCCAGCGTCACCTGGGCGCTGGCGTTCACGGTCCATCTCTCGCCGAGGTCGAAGTAGGCGTTGAGCAGGTTCGACACGTTCCCGGCGCGAGGGTTCTGCGGCGTGCTCTGGGTGCCCAACACGCTGATCTCGTCGCTCACGCTGCTGGCGCGAGCGGCGGTGGCGAGGAGCAGCGCCGAAGCGACGGGCACGAGCCGCAAATCCGTCTACTCCCACTCGATGGTGGCCGGCGGCTTGGAGGAGACGTCATAGACGACCCGGTTGATCCCGCGCACCTCGTTGGTGATGCGTCCGGAGATCTTCGCCACCAGGTCGTACGGCAGCCGCGCCCAGTCGGCGGTCATCCCGTCCAGGCTTTCCACCGCGCGCAGCACGCAGGCGGATTCGTACGTGCGCTCGTCGCCCATCACGCCCACGCTGCGCACCGGAAGGAGCACCGCGAAGGCCTGCCAGAGCCGCTCGCGCAGGCCGGCGTTGGCCACCTCCTCCTGCACGATCGCGTCTGCCTTGCGCAGGAGCCGCAGGCGCTCCTCGGTGACCTCGCCCAGCACCCGGATGGCGAGCCCCGGCCCGGGGAAGGGCTGGCGCGCGACGATGGCCTCGGGCAGGCCCAGCTCGCGGCCCAAGGCGCGCACCTCGTCCTTGAACAGCTCGCGGAGCGGCTCGATCAGCTGCATTCGCATGCGCTCCGGCAGGCCGCCCACGTTGTGGTGGCTCTTGATCACCTGGCTGGGGCCCTTGAAGGAGACGCTCTCGATCACGTCCGGGTAGAGCGTTCCCTGGGCGAGGAACCGGGCTTCGCCATGCTCGGCGCGGTCGCGCTCCACTTCCTGCTCGAACACGGCGATGAACTCGTTGCCGATGATCTTGCGCTTGCGCTCGGGGTCGGTCACCCCGCGCAGCTTGCCCAAGAAGCGCGCCCGCGCGTCCACGGTGCGCAGCGGCAGGTGGAAGCGGCCGGCGAAGGTCTGCTGCACCTGCCCGGCCTCGCCTTCGCGCAACAGGCCGTTGTCGACGAAGATGCACTGGAGCTGCGGGCCGATGGCCCGGTGGAGGAGCAGCGCGACGACCGCGCTGTCCACCCCGCCCGACAGGGCGCAGACGACGCGCTCCTTCCCTACCCGCTCCCGGATCCGGGCGGTCGCGTCCTCGATGAACGCGCCCATCCGGAAGCTGAAGGTGACTCCGCACTCCTCCAGGAAGGCCTCGTACAGCTCGCGCCCCCGCGGGGTATGGGCCACTTCGGGATGGAACTGGATCGCGTACAGCCGCTTCTCCGGGCTCGCGACCGCGCAGAAAGGCGAGTTCTCGCTGCGTCCGATGACACGGAACCCTCGCGGAGGGGAGGTCACCTTGTCTCCGTGGCTCATCCACACGTCGAGGTGCTCTCCCGGGCGCATCTCCCGGAAGGGCCCCACCGGCTCCAGCACCTCGACGCGGGCGTGGCCGTACTCGCGATGGGCCGTCCGGTCGATGGCTCCGCCGAGCAGCTTGGCCATCAGCTGCAGGCCGTAGCACACGCCCAGGACCGGGACGCCCAGCTCGAAGACGGCGCGGTCCACCAGCGGCGCCCCGGGCTGCTCCACGCTGTAGGGGCTTCCCGAGAGGATGATCCCGCGCGGGGCGAAAGCGCGGATCTGCTCCATCGGCATCGTGCAGGGATGGATCTCGCAATAGACGTGCAGCTCGCGCACGCGGCGGGCGATCAGCTGCGTGTACTGCGATCCGAAGTCGAGGATGAGGATCTTCTCGGCGTGCAGGTCGGCCACGTGGGCCCTCCGGCGCGGGAGGCGCACTGTAACGCGGCCCGCCGGGGCCCGCACGCGGAGATTACTTCGAGAGGGCCTTCAGTCCGGCCTCGGCGCAGTCGAGGTCCTGCTCGGGCTTGCCGCCCGAGACGCCCACCGCGCCCAGCACCGCGCCTTCGCGGCGGACCAGCGTCGACCCCAGTCCGGGGATGATGGGCACCCGGACCATCTGGGCGACCTGGTTGAAGAAGCCCGGGCGCTCCTGGTGGACCTGCGCCAGCTGCGCTCCGTCCCGGTGCCAGACTGCCGCGCCCACCGCCTTGGCCTCGGCGATCTGCGAGGAGAGAGGCGGCGCGCCGTCCATTCGCGCCAGCGCCTGCAAGAGGCCCCCCTCGTCGACCACCGCCACCGTGACGCGGATGCCGATCTGCCGGGCCCGGTCGTGTGCAGCGCCGACCAGCCGCAACGCTTCTTCGCAGGACAAGGGCATGGCCGGCAGTATAGATCGGCGGCGGAGGCTCGAATGGCCGAAGCGGCGCTCGCAGGGATCCGGGTGCTCGAGGTAGGCAACTTCATGGCCGCCCCGTTCTGCACGCTGCAGCTGGCGGATCTGGGCGCCGACGTCGTCAAGATCGAGAACCCCGACGGCGGCGACCAGACGCGCGCGAGCGGCCCGTTCATCGAGGGCGAGTCCTCGAGCTTCATCCGGCTGAACCGCAACAAGCGTTCGCTGGCGCTGGACCTCAAGGCGCCCCGGGGCAAGGAAGTCTTCCGCAAGCTGGCGCAGCGGTCCGACGTGCTGGTCGAGAATCTACGACCGGGAACCATGAGTGATCTGGAGCTCGACTACCCGCGACTCTCGGAGCTGAACCCGCGGCTGGTCTACGTGGCAGCCTCCGGCTGGGGACAGGACGGGCCATACGCCCAGCGCCCCGGCCTGGACATCATGGCCCAGGGCATGAGCGGGCTGATGTCCATCACCGGCGAGGAAGGCGGGCGAAACCCGGTCAAGGTAGGCGTACCGGTCACCGACTTGACCTGCGCGCTCTACGCGGCGATCGCGACGCTGGCCGCCTTGCGCGTGCGGGAGCGCACCGGACGCGGGCAGTTCATCGACGTCTGCCTCTTCGAGTCGGGAGTGTCCCTCGCCGTCTGGGAGGCGGGGCGGTATTTCGCCACCGGCGAGGTCCCCAAGCCGCTCGGTTCCGCGCACCAGACCTCGGCGCCGTACCAGGCGCTGCGCGCCTCGGACGGCTTCTTCACGCTCGGGGCCACCACCGCGCGCAACTGGGAAGCCTGCTGCGACGTCTTCGGGCTGCAGTCCCTCAAGCAGGATCCGCGCTTCGCCAAGAACCACCTGCGCCACCAGAACCGGCGCGAGCTGATCCCGCTGCTCGAGGACGTGAGCGAAAAGCGACCCGCCAGGCACTGGGTCGAAGCGCTGACCGCCGCGGGCGTTCCCTGCGGGCTCCTGCAGACCTACGACCAGGTCTTCCACGATCCCCATCTCGTGGCGCGCGGGTTCTTCCCCGAGGCGCCGCACGCAAGGCTTGGGCCCGTGAAGCAGGTCGGCTCGCCGATGCGGCTCTCGGAGACGCCGCCGAGCATGGCCCGGGCCGGACCGCTCCTGGGCGAGCATTCGGCCCAGGTGCTCGCAGAGCTGGGCTACTCGCAGGAGGAGATCCGCCGCCTGGCCACGGACGGCGCGATCCGCATGCCATGACCGCGACCGACGAGATCCTCTTCGAGGTGAAGGAAGGCGGGATCGCCTGGCTCACCTTCAACCGCCCCGATGCGCGCAACGCGATGACTTTCGGGATGTACGATCGCCTGGGCGAGCTCTGCCGGCAGATCAACTCCGACGACTCGGTGAAGGCGCTGGTCCTGCGCGGAGCCGGCGACAAGGCGTTCGTCTCCGGCACCGACATCTCGCAGTTCCGGGGCTTCTCCACACCGCAGCATTCGATCGACTACGAAGCGCGCATGGACCGCGTCTTCGACGCGCTGGAGGACGTGCGCGTCCCCACCATCGCCGCCATCCAGGGCGCCTGCACGGGCGGCGGCGCGGGCATCGCCGCAGCCTGCGATCTGCGAGTGGGCGCGCCCAGCGCGAAGTTCGGGTTCCCCATCGCGCGGACGCTGGGCAACACGTTGTCGACGCGCAACTACGCGCGGCTGGCCGCGCTGATCGGCGTGGCCCGCACCAAGGACATCATCCTGCTCGCGCGCCTGATGGACGCCGAGGAGATGCGGGCCAGCGGGCTGCTCAACCAGATCGCCACCGAGGACGGCGTCTACGCGAAGGCCGACGAGATGGCTCGGACCGCGGCGTCGCACGCGCCCCTCACCGTGCGCACCGCGAAGCAGGAGCTGAACCGGATCGTGCGCCACTGGGCCCCGGCGGGCAGCCGCGACCACGTCGTGCAGGCGTACATGAGCGAGGACTTTCGCGAAGGGATCGAGGCATTCCTGGCCAAGCGCAAGCCGCGCTGGAGGGGCAAGTGATGGCGCATGCGAGCGGACGGCATTTCCTGCAGATCCCTGGACCCACCAACGTGCCCGACCGCGTGCTGCGCGCGATCGACCGGCCCATCATCGATCACCGGGGACCGGAGTTCGCCAACCTGGGCAACGAGGTGCTCGCCGGGCTGCGCAAGGTCTTCGGCACCTCGCATCCGGTGGTGATCTTTCCCGCCTCCGGGACGGGCGCCTGGGAGGCGGCGTTGGTCAACACGCTCTCGCCCGGCGATCGCGTCCTGATGTTCGAGACGGGCCACTTCGCCACGCTCTGGCAGGAGATGGCCCGGCGCCTGGATTTGCGGCCCGAGTTCGTCCCCGGCGACTGGCGGCGAGGGGTGGATCCGGCCTCGGTGGAGCAGAAGCTCCGGGCGGACGCGCAGCACGAGATCCGCGCCGTCTGCGTGGTGCACAACGAGACCTCGACCGGCGTGACCTCGCGCATCCCGGAGATCCGCGCCGCCATCGCTCGCGCCAGGCACCCCGCTCTCTTCCTGGTCGACACCATCTCCTCGCTGGCGTCGATCGACTACCGCCACGACGAGTGGAAGGTGGACGTCACCGTCGCCGGCTCCCAGAAGGGCCTCATGCTGCCCCCGGGGCTTTCCTTCAACGGGATCTCCCAGAAGGCGCTGGCCGCTTCCCGCACCGCCAGGCTGCACCGCTCCTACTGGGACTGGCAGCCGATGTTGCAAGCCAACGAGAGCGGGTTCTTCCCCTACACGCCCGCCACCAACCTCTTCTACGGCCTGCGCGAAGCGCTGCGCATGCTCGACGAAGAAGGACTTCCCAACGTCTTCCATCGCCACGCGCGCCACGGGGAAGCGACCCGCCGGGCGGTGCGGGCCTGGGGTCTCGAGCTGAACTGCGCCGACGAGCGAGAGCACTCGAATTCCCTCACGGGCATCCGCCTGCCCGAGGGACACGACTCGGACCGGCTGCGCGCCATCATCCTCGAGCGGTTCGACATGTCGCTGGGCCAGGGCCTGGGAAAGCTGAAAGGCAAGCTGTTCCGCATCGGCCATCTGGGGGCGTTCAACGACCTCTCCCTGTGCGGCACGCTCGCCGGGGTGGAAATGGGACTGCGCCTCGCCGGGGTCCCCCACCAGCCCGGCGGAGTCGCCGCGGCGCTGCAGTACCTCTCGTCGACGGAGTGAACCCGATGGAGCTCCCGCGGAAGCCGGCCGCCAGCAGGATTCTTGCGGCGGATGAGCGCCTTGTAATCCCGGGTGCGCCCCTGCCCCCGCGGCCGCCTTGCGGACCTACCGGGACCCTCCCGGCAACCTTGCGCCCCTACCCCGCGCCCTTGCTACCTCCAGAGGTGGGAGGGTGGACACATGACCCACGAGGAAGAGATGCGATCGCTTGCTCGCGGGGCGGCAATCGCGCTCCTGGCGGTGATCGGCGCTCTGATCCTGCACTTGCGGTCCGACGACCGGACCCGCGATCGCCGTGCCGGCGCGGTGGCGGCCAAGTCCGCCAAGTCGGCGAAGCCGCCGGCGCAGCAGGTCGCCGAGGCGCCGCAGCCTTGACGGTCAGGTAGTCCGGCGCGAGCGCCACTTCAGCAGTGGCGGCGTCAGCAGGGTGGTGACCATCACCATGATGACACACGCCGAAAACGTGGCGGCGTCGATCATCGGCTCCCCCCGGACGCTGAGCTCGAGCCCGATGCTCGCTACCACCAGCCCCACCTCCCCGCGCGGGATCATCCCCAGCCCAACGAAGACCCGATCCAGCCCCTTCTCCAGCACCGCCAACCCGCAGATCTGCTTTCCCACGATCGCGGCCGCGGTCAGCGCGGCGGCGAGCCCGAGGATCTGCGGCTTGGCCAGCGCGAGCAAGTCCGTCCGGACGCCCATCAGCACGAAGAAGATGGGCACCAGGAAATGCGAGATGGGCTCGATGAGCTGATCCAGCGTGCGCTCGCCGCGTCCGGCGAATTCGCGGGAATGGACCTCCTCCAGCACCAGGCCGGCGGCGAAGGCACCCACGATGGGGGCCAACCCCACCTCGTCGGACAGCCAGGCGAGGACGAAGCAGAAGGACAGACCGACCGCGACCAGCACGCCGCCGGCGCGCAGCCTCGCGGCGATTCGGAACAGGCGCCGGGAGAGCAGCAGTCCCAAGGCGATGGCGCCCACCACGAACAAGACGGCCTTCGACACCGTCACGCCGATCTCCACGGCGGAAAGCGCGCTGCCCCGGTCGGCCGCGGTGGCCACGGCCGCGACCACGGCGAGGACCAGGAGCCCGAGCACGTCGTCGATGACCGCCGCGCCGAGGACGATGCGCGCTTCCGGCGTCTGCACGCGGCCCAGGTCCTTGAACACCCGCGCGGTGATCCCGACGCTGGTCGCGCACAGCACGGTCCCCAGGAACGCGTGCTCGTAGGCGGAGGAGCCCGGCAGCAGCCACTGG
>DATFTN010000299.1:0-11838 GCA_035261845.1 Myxococcales bacterium
CCTGCGCCGAATGGGTCTCGACACCGTCGAGATGCTCCGCTGGGCGCTACGCCGCCTCCGCGCTGCGCTCCCGCTCCATCGAATCGACGGCTGGTTTCGAGGCGCCCTCGCCGAAGCCCAGATCAAGTGATCGCCGCTTTAGGCGGCCCTGGTCGCAGAACATGTAGACCGTCCGCGTGGAGACCCGCAGCAACGCCGCGACCTCGCGGACCGTCAGCAACCGGTCAGCAAACGAGAGCGTAAACGGTGCCAAATCTTGATGACGCCTGGAATCATCGCCCGCGACTTGTCCAGTCGTGGCGAGCGCTTGCGAACGCTTGCCACCCCCTGCGACAAGCCGACCTGGCCTTTTAAGCCGAGGGTCGTGGGTTCGACCCCCACGCGGCTCACTTCGACAAAGAAGGTCAGAGGCGGAGACAGGCTGCATGAAGCTTTACGGATTCTGGCGCTCGCTCGCGACCTACCGCGTCCGGACGGCGCTCGCCTTGAAGGGCATCGACGCCGAGCAGGTCTCGATCAATCTGTTGCAAGGCAGGCAGCACAGCGAGCAATACCGGGCGATCAATCCGCAAAGCGCCGTGCCGACGCTGGTCGTCGACGGCGGCCCGCCGCTCTTCCAGTCGATGGCGATTCTCGAATACCTGGAGGAAACGCATCCCGAGCCGCCGCTTTTGCCGAAGGACCCGCGCGGCCGCGCGCGGGTCCGGGGCCTGGCACAGATCGTCGTGAGCGACGGACACCCGCTCGTGGTGCCGCGGATCCGCGGCTATCTCGAGAAGGAAATGGGTCGGGACGAAGCCGCGCGCAACAAGTGGCTTGCGCACTGGACACTCGAGGCTCTCGAAGCTCTGGAAGCGCACCTGGCCAGAGAAAGCGAGACCGGCCGCTTCTCCCACGGCGATACGCCGACCATCGCCGACGTCTGTCTTGCCTCGCAGGTCTACGGCGCGAAGTTCTTCAACGTCGACACCAACGACGTGCCGACGGTTATGCGCATTTTCGGCGAATGCCTGACGATCGACGCTTTCGATCGCTCGCAGCCCCTCAAGCAGCCGGACGCCCCGAAGAACCCCACCCACTGAGGCCCGATCTGAACCTGCGCTCGTCCGCTGACGCTCTTCAGGCGGCGAGCAATTCGCGGGTGAGCTCATGCACCCGTCGCGCCACGTCGGCCCGCGCCTTTGCGTGCTCCTCCGCCTCGAGCGAAGCGCCGTGGATGCCGTACCTTTCCCAAGCGCCGCTGCGAGCATCCGCGGGAAGATCGGAATCGAGGTGCTCGGGGATCGTTCGCACTGCTCCGCGGAGCGCGTGTGCGACGGGCGCTCCGCCTTCGGCTAGGCACCACTCGACGACGTCCCAGCCGTGCGCGGAATGGCGCCCTTCGTCGGCGGCCAGCTCGCGGAGGGCGTCGCGGATGGCCGGCTCCTCGCAACGCTTGACCAGGCGCGCGATCACGCGCGCGGAGAGACCCTCGTGCAATGCCCCATCAACGAGCGAGCTGACCGCGAGGCTGGCAAGCGCCAGCGCACGAGACGACGGCAGTCCGCCCGCGTGCTGCGCAACCGGGAACGGCCCCGGGCTTTCGCTCCGGCCGTCGAAAGCGCGAGCAATCGAGAAGCACAGGTCGGCATGCCTGATTTCGTCCATCGCGTCGCGGTTCGCGGCCTCGATCAGCTCCGGCGGCGCTCCCAACGCGATCAGGTCCAGTGTGAGCCGCGCGAAAGCGGCGACCGAGGCATGCTCGGTGCGCCCGTTTTCGCGCCATCTGGCGGCGAGAGAGTCCCGCAGCTCCCGAGCCGCGGACGCCGGAATCTTGATCCGGGCCCAGCCGGCGCCCTTCTCGAGCGGCGCCAGGAGCACCTTGCCACGGCGCCTGAGTTGCCGGCCGCGAGCGAACCCCATCGTGGCCCAGAGCGTGAGGAACGCTCCGAACAGAGAGAATACGGCCCCGGTGAGCATGGGGAGCAGCACGACGGCGGTGCCCACGGCTCGGGTCCCCTCATCCTCCGAGCGGACGATGCGAACGAATGCGACGATGGACCAACCGACGCCCAGCACGAAGAGCGCGGTGGAAATGCCCAGCCCCAACGCCGGCACGACGTTGTTCTCCACGAGCAACGTCGCCCCGACGGTGAGGACGACTCCCGCCACGCCCATCGCGAACAGCTTCAGCGCGATTTTCGCGGATCGGCGCCACGCCTTCTCCGTGGGAGCCATCGCAGGGATGGCCGGCAAGTCGTGCACCGGAACGACAGCTCCGCCTTCGATTGGTGAATGTGCCATCAGCGCATCACGACCTTCCTGCCAGGGCTGGGAACGTGCCCGCCACCCACATGGAGAACGCAGGAAAGCGAGAACCGATCCTCGAAGAAATTCGCATCGGAGAATTCGATCAGGCATTTCGGCGACTTCGCAGCTTCTTGAGCAGACCGATGCAGGCGCCGATGAAGGCGCCCACGACGGTGGCGCGCACCGTCTCGCCCAGATCGATTCCCAGGAAGCTCAGCGGGGCGGCCCGCGCTCCCTGCGTTTTCTCGGCGGCGGCATCGAACACGGCCACGTATTCGTCGAACCGACGCCGTTCCGCGGTAAAGGTGAGCGCTGCCGTTTCCTTGAAACCGGGGATCAAATAGATCACCTGACGCAGGTCATTCCCCTGCATCATTCCCTCGGACACGAGGCGAGCGACCGGGACGCCCTGGATCGTCCGGATCGATGCGTCCACGACGCGCACGTCGGCTCCGCCCGCTTTCATCGCCTGGCCGCGAACTTGCCGCTGCGGGCCATGCCCGCGACCAGCACCGGGACCTGCACGAAGTTCGACTCCGGTGCTCCGGGCGAGAGATCCACCCAGCCCTCCGGAACGCTTGGACGCGGCTGTCGGAGCACGCGATGTACAGCGCGTCCGGCTTCTGCCGGAGCGCAAGCCGAGCGAACGCCTCGGCGTAGTCCGGCCGCCGCTTCCGGCGGAATTCCACGATTCCCTGCACCAGCTTGCGCATCCTGCCCCGCTTCTACCGATCCCTGACGGACGTGCGCAAGGGACGCGGACAGGCCTTTGCTCACTTCGCGAGCACCTGGGCCCAGGCGGGGTCGCTCTCCGCCTCCGCCATCGTCTTCGGACGGGAAGGTTCGCCGGCGCGGGCGCGCAAGTCGAGCTGCCACCACCCGACGTCGTGCCAGGCGCCCATCTTGTACCCCACGCCGCGATAGACGCCGACGGGGAGAAAGCCGAGCGCCTGGTGGAGTCCTACGCTAGCGGCGTTCGGCAGCGTGATCCCGGCGTACGCGGCGTGGAAGTTCTGCAGCCGCAGCAGCGGGAACAGCTTCGTGTAGAGCGCGCTGCCGACGCCTTTCCTCCGATGCGCCTCGTCGACGTACACGGTCACGTCGACCGACCACTGATACGCGGCCCGCTCGCGGTGCCTCGACGCGTACGCGTAGCCGCGCACTGCACCCTCGCGCTCGTCCACCAACCAAGGCGCGAACACCAGCGCTTGGAGGATGCGGCGTTTCATCTCCGCCGGACCGGGCGGCTCGAGCTCGAACGAAATGACCGTCCCCGCCACGATGGGATCGTAGATGCGAGCCACCGCCGCCGCGTCGGCTCCTGTCGCCATCCTGATCACGGCTGGGAGCGTACGGCCAAGGCAGCCATGCATCAACGCAATCCGGTGAATTCATGGTATCGAAATCTTCGATATGCAGCTGGACCAGCTGATGTCCGCGGTCTCCGCCTTTTCCGCGACAGCGCGCTCGTGCGCCGCACCCATTCCGGGCCGATCTCGCCGGCCCTGGCCGCCTTCATCCAGGTCTTGCGCCGCCGCGCGAGTCAGGGCCGCGCGGCCGCGATGGTGGGCTCCACGTCGTCCGAGATGGCCTGGTAGACGAGCTGCTTGAACAGCTTGCGGTAGTAGACGCGCGAGGGGCCCGGCGCCTGCGTCATGAGGACCGCGACCAGTTGCTCCTTCGGATCGACCCAGAAGTACGTCCCCGCCGCGCCCGCCCACATGAACTCCCCGGCCCTGCCGGGCGTCCCTGCCACGCCGTCGTCCTGGCGGACGGCGAAGCCCAGCCCGTAAGTGTACCCGCGCGTCCCGAGCAGCAGCTCGCCGGGCGTGATGCCGGTCTCCTTGATCTTGCCGAGCTGGTCGGAGGTCATCAGCGCCACGGTCGTGCGGCTGAGGATCCGCGCGCCGTCGAGCTGGCCCCCGCCCAGCATCATCTGCGCGAACCGCGCATAGTCCATGGCGGTGGCGACCGCGCCCACGCCTCCGGCATCGTTCTTCGGCTGCGCGCTCATGTCGAATACCCGGTTCGGCCCCCCGGTGGCTGGATCGGTGGGGAACGGCTGCGCCAGCCGACCCATCTTCTCCTTGGGGACCCAGAACGCCGCGTCGGTCATCTTCAGCGGCTTGAACAGCCGCGCATCGAGGAACTCCGACAGCCGGGTGCCCGCGACCGTCTCGACCACGCGGCCGAGCACGTCGACGGACAAGCTGTACTCCCAGACCTCTCCCGGATGGTGCGCGAGGGGCGCCTTGGCGAGCCGGTCGACTTCCTCGGCAGGCGTCACTCCCCGCGACTCGTAGGGGAAGTCCGCTTGGAACAAGCCTGCCTTCGTATAGGCGTCCTTCACCGGCGCGTTCGCCGTGATCTCGCCGTAGGCGAGGCCGGAGGTGTGCCGCAGCAAGTCTTGGATCGTCATCTCCCGCGCCGCGGGCACGGTTTCGTAGGTGAGCCTCCCCGTGGCATCGACCTTCGGGACGCTCACCTGCATCTTGGCGAAAGCGGGCAGGTACTTCGAGACCGGATCGGTCAGGACGATCCTCCCCTCCTCGGCCAGGGTCATCGCACCGACCGAGGCGAGCGCCTTGGTCATCGAGTAGACGCGGAAGATGGTGTCCCGGGCCATCGGCGCGTTGTGGCCCGGATCCCGCGCCCCGAATGCCTCGAAGTAGGCGACGCGGCCCTTGCGCGCGACGAGCGCGACCGCGCCCGGGAGCTTCTTCGCCTGGATCTCGGCCTGGAACGCCCTGCCGATGCGGCCCAGCCGATCCGAGGAAAGTCCCACCTCTTCGGGGCGCGCGGATGGCAGCGCATCCGCTAGAGCGAGAGGGACGAAGATGGAGAGGGAAAGGACGAGAATGCCGAGGAAGCGACGCATGCGGCCTCCCGCGCTTGAAAGGGGACCGCCATGGTAGTCGGACGCGCGGCAAAGCGCGAGCCGTCAGTATCCGTGGCCGTCCGAGTCGAGGCGGACCTTGCCCCGGAACATCCGGTAGACGAGCACGAAGTACCCGATGGCGATGAGCATCCCGGCGGACCACCAGTACACCCCGTAGCGCAGCGAGTAATCGCCCGAAGCCGCGTTGTAGATGGTGAGGCTGTAGGCGTCCGAGGTGCTGGCGGGCAGCACCCGCGGGTGCAGCGCGAAGGCGACGCCGGCCAGCAGGCTGGCCAGGAGTGCGCACGAGGCGAGGAACGCGGAGCGGTCCTTCCGGCGCCGCGAGAAGAACCAGAGCGCGGCGAAACTCGCGGCGGCCGCCGCGGGGATCAGGGCTCCGGCCAGCCAGTGCCGGCGGTAGTTGTCCAAGAGATGCGGGCTCAGGGAGAGCGCCGCGAAGAGCGCGGCGGCGGCGAGAAGCAGCAAGGGACCGAGCATGGCCGAGGCGACCCTGCGCGCGCGCAGCTGAACGGCCCCTTCGGTCTTGTACGCGACCCAGGCGCTGCCGTGGACCATCAGCGCCGCCAGCGCCAGCACACCGCACAGCACCGTGAACCAGTCGAGGATCCCGTTGTCTTTCCCGACGCGGAAATCGGTCCAGAGCGGCTCGAAGAAGGTGCCGTCCGGACGCAGCGGCACGCCGCGGACGACGTTGCCGAGCGCCGCTCCGAAGAACAGGGCCAGGAGCGCGCTGCTCAAGGAGAACGCGCCGTCGAAGAACCCCCGCCAGACCGGCGAGTCGATGTGCGCGCGGAACTCGATGCCCACGGCGCGCAGCATGAGGAGCCAGAGCACCATGTTGAGCGGCAGGTAGAAGCCGCTGAAGCTCGAGGCGTAGAGCGCCGGGAAGGCGAAGAACAGGGTCCCGCCGGCGGCGATCAGCCAGACCTCGTTGCCGTCCCAGACCGGCCCGATGCTGCGCAGCACCGCCCTCCTCTCCTCGTCCTTGCGGGCAATGAAGAGGTGGACCGCTCCCGCGCCGAGATCGAAGCCGTCGAGGACGACGTACGCGGTGAGCATGAACGCGACCAGCACGTACCAGACGGTCTGCATGGGAGCCTCTACCCGGAGCCGGCCGCCGCAGCGGCGTGGCTGGAGCGCAGCGGCGACGGGCCTTCCAGGATCACCCGCTGGACGAGCAGCACGAACGAGATTCCCAGGACGGTGTACATCCCCATGTATCCGAGGAGGGTGAACCACGTGCTGCCCGAGGAGACCAGGTTCGAGTAGCCGTCCTTGGTGCGCAAGAGGCCGTAGACCAGCCAGGGCTGCCGCCCCAGCTCGGCCGTCAGCCAGCCGGCGGTGTTGGCGATGTACGGGAAAGGAAAGGCGAGCATCAGGGCCCACAGGGCCGCCCGCGTCTGGAACAGCCGTCTGCGGAAGAGCAGGAATGCGCAGGCGACCATGAGCGCGACGAACAGCGTCCCCAGCCCGGCCATGATGTGATACGCGAAGTAGAGGAGCGGGATGTTGTCGGGCCAGTCCTCTCTTGGATACGCGTCCAGGCCTTTCACCTCGGCGCGCGTGGTGCCGTAGATCAGGTAGCTGAGGACGTCGTTCACGACGATCGGGTTTTCGATCGTCCCCTTCTCGGGATCGGGCTGGCCCATGAGGACCAGCGGCGCGCCCACTTCGGTCTTGAAGAGCCCCTCCATCGCCGCGGTGGTCACCGGCTGGTGCCGCGCGAGAGAACGTCCATGGAGGTCGCCGGTGGGGAAGATCTGCAGGATGGACGCGATCAGGCCCGCGATCACTCCCAGGCGCACGAACGCCGCTGCGTGCTCGCGGTGGCTGCCGCTGAGCAGGTAGAAAGCGCCCACGGCTGCCATCACGAATGCGCCGGTCACCACCGCGCCGCTCATGGTGTGCGCGTACTGCACGATCGCCCACGGATTCAGCAGGACCCCCAGGAAGCTGGTCACCTGGAAGGATCCGTCCGGCAGCCGCGCGTAGGCGACCGGGTGCTGCATCCAGGCATTCGCCGCGATGATGAAGTAGCCCGACAGCCACGATCCGATGCAGACCGCCACGCCGGAGAGCAAGTGCAGGCGCGGACCCAGGCGCTTCTCGCCGAACAAGAACAAGCCGAGGAAGGCGGATTCCAGGAAGAAGGAGAACACGCCTTCCATCACTAGAGGCTGGCCGATGACTCCACCCGTGAGCCGGGAGAACCGCGACCAGTTGGTGCCGAACTGGAACTCCATCGGGATGCCGGTCACCACGCCGAGCACGAAGTTGATCCCGAAGACCTTGGCCCAGAAGCGCGCCGCCTCGGCGTAGAGCGCGTCCTTGCGCCGCACCGCGATCGCCTGGAGCACCACGATCAGCGGCGCGAGCCCCATGGTGAGCTGGGGGAAGAGGTAATGGAAGGTGATGGTGAAGCCGAAGTGCAGCCGGTGCAGCAGATACGCAGCCGTATCCATCGCCCGCGGCACTGTACAGTAGCCGCGCGCATCGGCGCGAGCCGCGCCGGCGCTCAGCTCCGCCGGATCGGGAAGGTCTCCAAGTAATCCTCGGGCCGGGCTTCGAGCCAACTCCGAGACTGGCGGCCAGCGGCATGGGCGCGAGCATCAGCGAGGCGTCGTATTGCCGGTTCAGCACCATGTCGCGGACCAGCGCCCACCCTGGCGTCTTGACCAGCGTCGTCTTGAGGCCCTGCAGGGCGTAGAAGCCCATCCGGTCGGCGACGAGCAGGGGAGTGGCGCACGCGACCGGGAGGAAGCCGATCTTCAGCTCCTTCCTCTCCAGCGTGCCGCGCGCCTCCTGCGCGAGCACCTTCGCGGTGGTGAGCGGGAAGAACGCTCCGACCGCGCCGAGCAAGGCGCTGTCGCCCAGGCCACGGAGCACCCCGCGCTGTCCGACGACGGCGCGGATCACCGCCGCCTCGACGATCCGATCGATCAGGCTCTCAGGAGATCTCATCAGGGGAACTTCATCTGCAATCGCTGGACCGACAGCGGCCGCGCGAGCTTGAGAGGAGGCGTCCGCTCAGGTCAACGAACGAAGTCGTCGGATCCATCCCGCCGGCCTACGAAGTCGTGGCTCAGCGGGTCGGGCGACCGCGCGACCGGGCGGGAGCGGTGCGGGCGCCGGCGAGAAGCGGCTCGACCGCCGGCGACCGGGACGCGTCCGCGAACGCCGCGCGGCGGGCCAGCGCGGCGAACTGATCCTGGCTGCGCACGGCCGGCGTGCCCGCCGCAGTGCGCACCCGTTCGTACGTGCCGTCGGGACGCAGCAGGCGCGCCTTCACGTTGTCGGCCAGCATGGTCCCGAGGATCTCGGTGAGGATCCGCTCCTTGAGCGCCGGCACCTCGATCGGGAACGCCACGTCGACGCGGCGGAGGAAGTTGCGCGGCATCCAGTCCCCCGAGGCGAGGAAGACCTTTTTTTCGCCGCGGGAGTGGAAGTGCCAGACCCGGGCATGCTCGAGGAACCGATCGATCACCGAGGTCACCCGGATGCGATCGCTCAGGCCCGGCACCCCGGGGCGGAGGCAGCAGACGCCGCGGATCAGCAGGTCGATCTGCACGCCCGCCCGAGAAGCCCGGTAGAGCGCCTGGATCACCTCCGGGTCCGCCAGCGCGTTCATCTTCGCGATGATGCGCCCCTGCTCGCCGGACCGCGCCTCCTCCTCGATCATCTGCAGGACGGACTGCTTGAGGCCCAGCGGCGAGACGAGGAACTTCCGCCACCGCACGGGCTTCGAGTACCCGGTGAGCAGGTTGAACAGCGCGGTCGCGTCCTCGACGAAGTCCTCGCGCGCGGTGAAGAGCGACAGGTCCGAGTACGTGCGCGCGGTGCTGGTGTTGTAGTTCCCGGTGCCCAGGTGCAGGTACCGGCGGATCCCCGAGCCCTCGCGCCGGACCACCAGCGCGAGCTTGCAGTGCGTCTTGAACCCGATCAGGCCGTAGACCACGTGGACGCCTGCCTGCTCGAGCTCGCGCGCCCAGAGGATGTTCGCCTCCTCGTCCATGCGCGCCTTCAGCTCGACCAGGGCGGTGACCTGCTTCCCGTTCTCCGCCGCCCGCTGCAGCGCGCGCACGATGGGGCTGCCCTCGCCCGCGCGATAGAGCACCATCTTGATGGCGAGCACGTCGGGATCGACCGCCGCGGAGTCGAGAAAGGACACCACCGGCTCGAAGGACTCGTACGGGTGGTGCAGAAGCACGTCTCGCTCGCGAACGGTTTCCAGCAGGTCGCCCTGCAGCGCAGACGGCAGCGCCGCGGCGAACGCCTCCTCGTGGAGCGGCTTCGCCTCCGGGCGGGCGAAGATGCCGGCGAGCAGGTCGGACAGCGCGAGCGGCCGCTTCTGGAGGTACACGTCGGCCTCGCCCAGCTTCAGCGACTGGGAGAGAAAGCCCGTCACCGGCTCGCCCGGCGCCGCGTTGATCTGCAGCCGGACCGCGCTTCCCCGGTCGCGGCGCCGGACCTCCCTCTCGATGGTGACGAGCAGGTCCTCCGCTTCTTCCTCGTCGATGGTCAGATCCCAATTGCGCGTCACGCGGAAGGCCCAGCAGCCCTGGACGGGCATCTCCGGGAACAGCCGCGCGACGTGGCGGGCGATCACGTCCTCGAGCATCACCGCCCCGCCGGGCACCGGCACCACGCGCGGGAGCAGCGAGGGGACCGGCACCACGCCGTACCTCAGCCGCGCGCCCGCGGGCGTGGCGAACGAGATGGCCAGGTTCAGCGACTTGTTCCGCAAGTGAGGAAACGGGTGGCCGGGGTCGATGGCTAGCGGGGTGAGAACCGGGAGGACCTCTCGCTCGAAGAATTCCGCGGCGGCCGCCTGCGCCGGGGCCGGCCAGTTTCCTCCGTGGAACAGCCGCATCCCGGCCTTCTCCAGCGCCGGCAACAACTCCTCGAGGAGCACCCGATCCTGCCGCTCGATGAGGGCGTGGCAGCGCTGCGACACCACGCCCAGCTGCTCGGCGGGGGTCATGGCGTCCGGCCCCGTCTCCTCCACGCGGCCGGAGATCTGCTGTTTCAGTCCCGCCACCCGGATCATGAAGAACTCATCCAGGGTCGCGCTGAGGATGGCCAGGAACCTCAGCCGCTCGGACAAGCCGACCCGCGGGTCGCTCGCCTCCTCGAGCACCCGTTCCAGGAAAGCGATGTTCGACAGTTCACGATTGATGAAGCTGTGGGGGTCGGCGAGCGCGGACTCCCCTGGACCGGGCTGGAAGGAAGTCGCGGAATCCATTGCGGGGAGCCTCGCAGGCGCGCGTACGATCAGCACGGATGGTGCCAGAAATCTCGTGACGAATGTGTGACGAACTTGGCGAGCGCCCCCTTCAGTCGGATGCGCAGGGTCTTGCGCCTGCTCGCCGCGGTGGGCCATGCCGCACCCGCCCGACCGCGAAATGATTCAAGAATGATCCCTGCGCGCCACGAAGCGCGTGCCACGCTGGGCTCCCGAACCAGGCGTACGCGAAAGGGGAACGCATGGTGTCCCGCCGGATCGCGCACCTGTCGGACCTGCACGTCGGAGCGGCGAGCGAAGAGGCTTTGAGCGGACTGGTCCGGGCGCTCTTGCGCAACGGAGCGGAACACGTCGCGATCACGGGGGACCTGACCCACCGCGGCCGCTCCGCCGAGTTGGAGCGATTCCGGCGCATCTTCGCGCCGGTTCTCCAGGAACACAGGGTAGTGATCGTTCCGGGGAACCACGACCGCCTCGGCGACGACCTGGAGGCGGAGCTGATGCCGGGAGAGCGGGTCCAGGTGAGCGCGGCCCGGGGACTCTGGATGGTCCGCTGCAATTCCACCGGTCCGCACAACCGGCGCTGGTGGGACTCCCACGGGCTGCTCCGGGCAGCGGACCTGGACGCTGTGGCCCAAGCGCTCGATTCCGCGCCGGCGGGAGCGACGCGCGTCCTGCTGCTCCACCACCACCTGCTTCCGTTGCCGGAGGAGGACCTCTTCGAGCGGCTCGTGTCCCGTCTGGGATGGCCGAATGCGGCGGAGCTGCCGGTCGGACTGGAGCTCTTGCGGCGCGTGCGCCACCGCTGCGACCTGGTCCTGCACGGCCATCGCCACGCTCCGGCCGAGCTGCGGCCGTTCGCCTGCGAGTCCCCGTTGCGCGTGTTCAACGGCGGGAGCAGCACGGAGCTGCAAGCGTTCCGCATCTTCGACGTCGACGGACGCAGGGTGGACACCTGCTGGATCGACGCCCGCGCCGAGGACGGCGCCTCGTACGATCCGCCGGGCGCCCTGCCCAGGGCCGCGTAGCTCGGGTAGCTCGGCGGGCGCGGAACTCGGCTGGCTGTTCCGGGACTCATCATCAATCACTTCTCGCTCGCGCGAGGCGGTCTGGTTCGAGGACGAAACGATGCGTTCCGCGTCCGAGGACGAACGACCGCGGGTCTCCTTTGCTTTTCAGGGGGAGTTTGTCGGAAGGCAGCGGCAAGGACGTTGGCTCATGATGAGTGCGACGGCGGCTCTGCAGCAGAACGATGGCGCTGTTGGCCGCCACTCCGTTGACGCGCCGCGTCCCGTCCAGACTCGATGAAGTGGCTGGCTCCTCCTCGGACGAGCTGACGGGTTACCGTCGCTCAAGGACTTCCGCGCTCGAGGCGCAAGAAGGAGGAACCAGCCGTGGACCATTGTGC
>DATFTN010000300.1:0-2144 GCA_035261845.1 Myxococcales bacterium
GCTCCGGATCATCTCCCGGTCGCGCTTCCTGCGGTTGTGGGTGCGGAAGTACTCGACCTGCTCGGCGCGCTTCTGCAGCGTGGGCGAGCCGGCGCCCGTATAGGTGAACGCCATCAGGACCAGGCGGTCGATGCGCTCCGGGCGCGCCACCGCGAAGGCCGCCGCGCGCAGCGCGCCGGAGGACTCGCCCATGAAGTGCATCTTCTGCTGCCCCGTCTCGCGCGCGACGAGCGCGCTGCCGGCCTCGAGGTCCTCCGCCCCGCTGCGGATGTCGGAATTGCCCTCGGTGCGCGTGGAGCGGCCGTAGCTCTCGTGGTCCATCGTCCAGACGTCGAACCCGTACCCGGCGAACACGTTCATCAGCGAGTATTCGCCCTTGCCCGGAACCGCCAGGTCGAACGTCGGACGGGACGAAATCGACGAGCCGTGGACGAGGAAGAGGACCGGCCTTGGCGGCTCGCCTCTGACCGGCGCGCCGGCCCGCTTGCGGAACAGGTAGAGCGAGACGTCGCCCTTCTTCGCCCAGTACTCGGCGCTCCACGGTTTTTCCGCGGCGGGCCGAGCGGCAACTCCGGCACGCGGAGCAAAGGGGCTGGCGGCGAGGCTTGCCCCGGCGAGCTTCAGCAGCGTGCGGCGCGACGGACGGGACTCGGGACCGGGCACGGGATCCTCCACGGCGATGGGCTCGGGCATTGTACTGCTTGGGTGTAGCCGGCAGCGGCGCGAGAGGCGCCCGCAGGACGACCGCTGCGCATCGGGTGTAGCATCCCCCCGCTCGTCATCCTGCAAGGGGGAATGATCATGACTCGGCGGAGACTCACGATGGTGGTGGCCGGCATCGCCGCGGCGCTGGCCGGCGTTTGGGCGACCGGATCGCTGAAGGCGCAGCAGCCCGGATTCAAGCGCGTCGAGCTGCAGAAGCACGACCTCGTCATTCCGGGGCGCGAGGTGGTGCAGGCCCGCGCTGAATTCGACCCGGGCGCCTCGATCGGCAAGCACACCCATCCCGGCGAGGAGATCGGATACATCCTCGAAGGCACGCTCGAATTCGAGGTCGCGGGGAAGCCGAACCTCAGGCTGAAGGCAGGCGATGCCTTCTTCATCCCGCCCGAGACCATCCACGCCGCCAAGAACGTCGGCAGCGGTCCGGCCAAAGTGCTCGCGACGTACGTGGTGGAGAAGGGCAAGCCGCTTGCCACCATGGTGAAAGAGACCGCGGCGTCCACCCCCACGCCGAAGTAGCCATTCCGTCAGCCGCCGCGCTTCTTCAGCGCCTGCTCGCGGATGGCGGAGAGCGTGGTGGTCGGCGTGATCACTTCCTCCGAGAGGCGCAGCTCGAGCAGGGCCGGACGGCCGGCGGAGAGAGCGCGCTCGAAGGCGGGCGGGAACTGCTCGGTGGTCTCGACCACCTCGCCGGCCGCCCCGAAGGAACGGGCATAGGCGGCGAAGTCGGGATTGGTCAGGCGCGTGCCGTGGACGCGGCCCGGATACTGCCGCTCCTGGTGCATGCGGATGGTGCCGTAGGCGCCGTTGTTCACCACGATGACGATCACCGGCAGCTCGTGCTGCACGGCCGTCGCGAGTTCCTGGCCGGTCATGAGGAAATCGCCGTCCCCCGCGAACGCAACCACGATCCGGTCGGGATGGACTGCCTTCGCTGCGACGGCCGCCGGGACGCCGTAGCCCATCGCGCCGCTGGTCGGCGCCACCTGCGATTTGAAGCGGCGGAACCGGTAGAACCTGTGCGCCCAGGTGGAGAAGTTGCCCGCGCCATTCGTGATGATGGCGTCGGGCGGCAGCCGCTCGCGCAGGTGGCGGACGACCTCCGCCATCTGCAGCGGTCCCGGGACGCGCACCGGCGTGTTCCAGGCGACGTACTCGGCCCGCGCGGCCGCCGTCTCCTCCGCCCAGGCCGGAGTCGCGGCCGGGCGCAGCTGCGCGAGCGCGGCGGCGAGCTCCGGCATGCCCGCGTTGATCGGCAGATCGGCGGCGTAGACGCGCCCCAGCTCCTCGGCCCCGGCGTGCGCGTGCACCAGCGTCTGCCGCGGGACGGGGACCTCGAACAGCGTATACCCGCTGGTCGTCATCTCGCCCAGCCGTGGACCCAAGACCAGCGCCAGGTCGGCCTCGCGGACCCGCCGTGC
>DATFTN010000301.1:0-7205 GCA_035261845.1 Myxococcales bacterium
GCATAACCACGCTGGTCGCCCTGGCCGCCGCCGAAGAACCGCTGCGTGAACGGGCTCGACTGCGCGCCCTGGTTGCCCTCGAGGATCAACGCTCCGAAGTGGGTCCGCCCGGCCAGGACCAGCCAGGGCGCGATCGGGAAATAGGCGCGCATCTCCGGCTCGACTCGGAAGTAGCGGAACGACCCGGGCTGCAGGGTCTGCTGGAACGACACGGTTCCGAAGAAGCCCTGCGTCGGCTCCAGCAGGTTGTCCCGCGAGTCGAAGCTGTAGCGAAGCTCCGGGTAGGTGAGCGTGCAGCGTGGGATGCAGTTCTGGAGGTTCCCTGCGTTTTGCCCGGCTTGCTGCACGAGCGTGGCGAAGTCCGCCCCGTTCAGCGCCGCGTTGAAGTAGTGGACGAAGTTGAGCGACGCGGCAATGGTGTGCTTGTCGATCCGGTAGGCGGGGCCGAACCGCGCCGCCACCTCGTCGTAGGAGAACCCCTGCTGCAGCTCGCGCGCGAACTCGCCGCGGGTGACGAGATCCAGGGCCGGGAAGACCACGTTCGGCGTGACCAGCTGCGCGCTGGTCAGCGTCACGAATCCGGTCTGGGAACCCGCCGCGCCTCGCGCGACGTCCGACAGGCTGGGCACGAACGCGTAGCCCAGGTTGGAGTTGAGCTCCAGCCTGCGCAGGCCGCCGAACAGGTTGCGATTGGTGTACTCGGCGTGGAGACGGGGAAGCTGCCACCGCGTCTGCTCGACCTCGCCGCCGATGCCGAACCGGACGGTCTGGAACGGCGCCTCGCGCACGGCCACCCGGACCGCCGCCACCGGGCTGTCTCCCAGCGGCTCCAGCGAGACCCGCACGCCCGCGAACGCGCCCAGGTTGTAGACCCGCTGCTGCGCGAGCTGCATCGCCCGGGGCGAGAAGCGATCTCCCCTGCGGATCCCGGTGGCGCGGATGATCTCCGCCGCGTCGACGGCGCGGTTGCCCGTCACCACGACCCGGCCGAAGGTGTACCTCGTTCCGGGGCTCAGCTCGTAGGTGATCGTCGCGGTCGCATCCTCGGGCGCGACCTTCACCTGCCCGCTCACCCGCGCCTCGGCGAAGCCGCGCTGCTTCAACTGGTCGGTGAGGTCGTCCTTCGCCTTCTGGTACAGGTCCTCGTCGAAGGCATCGCCGCGGTGCAGACCCAGCGCGCCGTCGATCTCCCCGATCTCGTCCGGCGTCACCCCGTCGGTGTCGACGTACCAGATGTCCCTCACGTAGGCGCGCCGCCCCTCCTCGATGTGGACGACCAGGCGCACGCGCCCCCGGTCGTCGGGGATCTCGTCGACGCCCGTCACCTTGGCCTCGTAGAAGCCCTTCTGGTTGTACCAGCGCACGATGCGCTTCAAGTCGATGGCGAAGAGGTCGGCGTCGTAATAGCGGACCGTCTTGCTGAAGAAGCCGCTGGTGGGGGCGGTCGCGATGTGCTCGAGCAGCTGGTCCGCCTTGATGCTCTCGTTTCCGACGAACTCGATCCCGACGAGCACCGGCCTGCCCTCGAAGAGCGTGGAGGGCGTCGCGCAAGCGCAGAGCGCCAGGGAAAGGAGGGGCAGGGTCTTGCGCAAGACCCGCGCAGCCTACAACGCAACGGTCAGGGGCGGTGGCGGAGGAGCAGATGCAAGTTCTGCTTCTCCCAGGCGCGCGCCCGCGCGTACCCGGGGAAGCGGCGCTCGCGGATCCGGAAGTCGCGGCCGTGCACGATGCGGCGCCCGTCGCGGGCGTTCACCGGGGGGATGGCCTGGTGGAGCATCTCGTGGAACACGACCAGCTCGACGAAGTGGCGCGGCACCCTTTCGTCGTCGAGGGCGGGATGGATCCGGATCAGCTTCTGGTCGTGCAGGTACACGCCCATCTTGATCGATCGCCGCCGTCCCCCCGGGCCCCGGCGGCCCCACCCGATCCGCGCTTGCAGCCGGCCGTCGAAGTGGTGCGCGTTGAGGTGCGCGAAGATCTCGCCCAGGTCGTGGACCCGGCCCCGCTCGGTCAGCTTCTGCTGGGGCCGCTCGGGGACCGCGCGGATCAGGTCCCGGTTCCTGCGGATGTATTCGTCGATCGCGCGGCCGTGCGTGCGCCGGTTCCGGCCGGTGAAGCCTGCCAGTGCCCGGACCACGTCGTCGTTCGCGGCCGAGAACATGTGGTGGAGGCGGAAGCGTACCTGGCCCTGCAACCGCTTGAACGAGACCATGGTCCAGGCGTTGTCGGTCAGGTGGACGTCCACCGGCTCGCGGAGGATCCGCCCGAGCCGCTCGGCCAGGACGTAGGCGTCCGCTTGCGGCGCGGGGCGGGCGGGGAGCGCGGCGGCGCGATCCGCCGGGCGCGAGGAGAAGAGAGGGAGCTGCGTCGGTTTCATGCCCGGCGATCACTCTAGGGGCAGGACGATCGCTTGGGCAACAGGCCCCCCGGCCGCCCGCTCGGGCGCGAGGAGGCAGCCAATGCCGTCCGCGCACACGGGCATACTTGCGGCGTCCGGGTGGGGCCGGCCGCGCACGCGGCGAACATGCTCATGCGAGTCGCTCGAAGCGCATGCGGCGCTCCAAAATTGTGTTTCACTGTTAGTGAATGTAATTTCACTTCGTAAAATCGCGGCACTTCGCGCGGTTGCTTCCTTGACAGCCCTGATCGCGGTCTCTATGGTGCGCGGCAGTGGTTGCGCGCGCGCATGCTCCGCACCACCAACACCGTTTTCGGAGGGTGGAAACGATGCCGACGAAGAAGAAGGGCGGACGGAAGACGAAGAAGGGCGCGAAGCGGTCGACGAAGAGAAGGGGCTCGAAGAGGTAGGCCGGCTCGTCCGGGCGGCCTCGTCCGAGGCCGCCCCCCGGTCTGCGGCGCGGTAGTCTTCCGGCGCGTGGGCCGCACTCCTTCCCCAGTCGAGCTGACTTTCGAGCGGCGCGTGCGGCTGCTCGGCGGCGTGCGCGCGCTCGCCGGCGGCATCCTGCAGAAGCTGTGGCTGCCCTCCGCTTCGGTGGCAGTGTTGCAGTTCCGGCTGCCGGGCCGCACGGCCCTCGCCGTGCTCGACGCGCGGCTCTCCCTGGCGGCCGTCGCCGACGATCGCCCCACCTCCACCGATTCGGCTCCACGATCGCAAGCTACCCTGCGCGCCGCCCTGGAAGGTGCGCGTCTCTCCTCCGCCCGCCTGGAGCAGCCGCCCCACGGCAAGGACCTCGCCGTGCGGCTCGGGTTCGAAACGGCCTCGGGAGCGCGGGCGCTCATCGCCGGCGACGGTCCGGCCCTGCTGCTCCTCGCGCAGTCGGAGCGCGGAGAACGGATCGTCTGGGCCGCCGCCGGCGCCGGTCCAGAGAGGCGACCTGGCGCTGCGTATCGCGAGGTGCGCGAAGTCGACCTCGGACCCTCGACCTCATCCTTCCCTGACCGTGACCGTGACCCCGACCGTGACCGTGACCCCGACCGTGACCGTGACCCTGACCGTGACCGTGACCATGACCGTGACCCCGACCATGACCCTGACCCCGTGACCGCAGCCGAGGACGCCGCTCTCCTCCGCGCCGCCCTCGCCGCCGAAGAGGCGGCAGGAGTGGCCCTCCGCCGCCGCGACCTGGAAAAGCGCCTCCGCTCCCGCATCCAGCGCCTGCGCCGCACGCTCGCGGCCGTGGAGGACGACGCGGCCCGCGCGGCCCAGGCCAGCGAGGACCGCAGGCACGCCGAGCTGCTCGTTCCGCACCAGTCGCGCGTCCCGCGGGGCGCCCGAGAGGCCCGCGTGCCCGACTGGGCGGACCTCGACGCGCAAGGCTCGCCGCGCGAGGTCGTGCTGCAGCTCGACCCGGCCCTCTCGGCGGCGCAGAACGCGGCGCGCTGGTTCCGCCGTTCGCAGCGGTACCAGGCCGCGGCGGCGCGCATCGCCGCGCGGCGGGCGGAAGTCGCCGCCGGCCTGGCGCGCGCCGAGGAGCTGCTCGCTCGCGCGGCAGAGGCCACCGAGGCGGGCGCGCTCCGCTCCGTGGAGGACGAGTCCGCGGCCGTCCTGGGCGCGCGCCGGGCGCGTCCCGCCGCCCGCGCGGAGGCAGCCCGCCTTCCCTACCGCACCTTCCGATCGGCGAGCGGGGACCGCATCCTGGTCGGACGCAGCGCGCGCGACAACGACGCGCTCACCTTGCGGGTCGCGCACGGAAACGACGTGTGGATGCACGCGCGAGGTGTGCAGGGCTCGCACGTCGTCATACCGGAAGCGGGCGAGGCGCCCGATGCGCGGACGCTGGCGGACGCGGCGATGCTCGCCGCCCACTTCTCCCGCGCGCGCGGCGAGGACGGCGCCGAAGTGGCCTGGACCCGGCGCAAGCACGTGCGCAAGCCGAAGGGCGCCGCCCCGGGCTCGGTGATCGTCACTCAGGAGAGAACGATGCGGGCGCGCCTCGATGCCCCGCGACTTCAGGCCCTGCTCTCGAGCGAAGAGTGAATCAAACCCGCTCTTGAGGCATCCTCTTTCCCGGGGACAACGTGGCTCGCCTCCTTCCCTTCCTCACCTTCGTCGCCATCGCGCTGCTTCTGCTGGGCGGCATGCACTACTACGTGTGGGCGCGCCTGGTGCGCGATCCGCAGCTGCCGCCTTCGGCCGCTCGCTTCGCCACCGCGCTCCTGGCCACCATGGCGGTGGCGCTGCCCGCGACGCTCGTCCTTTCCCGCACCCGCTCGGCCCCGCGCGCGCTGGTCTGGGTCGCCTTCCTCTGGATGGGAGTCGTCTTCCTGCTCTTCGCGTTCCTCGGCCTCGCCGACGCGGGACGGGTGCTGGCGTGGGCCGCGCGCAAGCTGCATTCACCGGACGCGCCCACCGATCCCGGGCGGCGCGTGCTCCTCGCCCGCGCGCTCGCGGTGGGCGTGGGAGGTGTGGTGGCCGGGCTCTCGGCCGTCGGCGTCCGCTCCGCGCTGTCGCAGCTGAGCATCAAGGACGTTCCGGTGCGCATCTCGAACCTGCCGCCCGCGCTCGCCGGGCTGCGGCTGGTGCAGATCTCCGACCTCCACATCGGGCCCCTCTTGCAGAAGGACTGGGTCGAGGGCGTCGTCGAGCGCGTGCGCGCGCTGCGGCCCGACCTGGTGGCCATCACCGGCGACCTGGTGGACGGCACGGTGGACGAGCTGCGCGCGCACGTCGCGCCGCTCGCGCGGCTGGCCGAAGCGCCCCGCGGCGTCTACTTCACCACCGGCAACCACGAGTACTACTCCGGCGTGGGCGACTGGCTGCGCTATCTGCCGAGCTTGGGGATCCGGCCGCTCGCCAACGAGCGCGTCGAGGTGGCGCCCGGCCTGGACGTGGCCGGCATCCACGATCCCACCGGCCGCGGGCAGTACGCGCCCGATCTTACCGTCGCCCTGGAGGGGCGCGATCCGGCGAAGCCCGTCGTGCTGCTCGCCCACCAGCCCCGCCAGTTTCGCGAGGCGGCACGGCACGGCGTGTCGCTGACCCTCAGCGGGCACACGCACGGCGGTCAGATCTGGCCGTTCTCGTGGCTGGTCGCCCTGGTGCAGCCGTACATCGCGGGGCTCCACCGGCTGGGCGAGGCGCAGCTCTACGTCAGCCGGGGCACCGGCTTCTGGGGTCCGCCGATGCGCGTCTTCGCGCCGGCCGAGATCACCCTGCTCAGGCTCTTCCCGGCGTAGCCGTCAGCGCGGCGGAGGAGCGCCGTCGATGAGCACCAGCGCCGGACGGGCGAGAAGCGTCGCGTCCCGCAGGGCCGCCTCGGGCACCGCGATCAACGAAGCAGCCGCCCCCTTTCGGAGATGACCCAGGTCAGGCTCGCCGAGCAGCTCCGCCGCCGAGGCGGTGGCCGACTCGATCGTCTCGCGGATCGAGAGCCCCGCTTTTCCCAACAGCGCCAGCTCCTCCGCGTCGATCCCCGGGGCGGTGCCCTGGTTCCCCAGGTCGGTACCGTAGACGACGCGAACGCCGGCGGCCCGCAGGCGGCGCAGGTTGTCGAGCGCGGCCGACGTGCCTCCAAAGGCGTGCAGCGTGGAGATGAGCCAGACCTTCTGCGCAGCGGCGGCGCGCACCAGGTCGTCCGGGAGCGGCTCGACTGGCGTGTGGGCGAGCACGTCCGCGCCCGCATCCAGCGCACGGCGCACGGCGTCCGCGTCGAGAGCGTGAGCCGCTACCCGCAGACCCAGACGGTGCGCCTCCTCGGCCGCCGCACGCGCCGCCCCCGCATCGAGCAGCGGGAAGCGGCGGTCGAAGGCGAGCTTCACGAATCGCGCTCCGGCCTTGGAGAGCCGCAGGACCGCCGCTCGCGCATCGCCCGGCGTCTTCAGCTCCAGGCCGTAACCGTTGGCGCCCCAGCTCTGCGTCGGATATCCGAGTGGCGCGGTCAGGAGCGGGCCGGCGAACCGCACGCGCAGGGGCGGGGCGGCGAGCGGCAGCGTCCGCTCGGGCTCGCCGAGATCGAGCACAGCCGCCACGCCGCCGCGCAGCTCGGACGCCGCGACCTCCGGGACCTTTCCGGCGACGGAGAGGTGCACGTGAGCGTCGAGGAAGGCAGGCAAGAGCAACAGGCCGCCGGCGTCGATCGTCTTGGCGCCCGCGGGCGGCTTGGGGGCCTCGCCCGCGATCCGCCCCGCCTCGATGGCCAGGGCTGCCGGGCGCGTGCCGTGCGCATCGAGCAGGCGCCCGCCCGCGATCCACAGCTCCGCCGAGAGGAGCAGCGCACCCATTGCCTCGAGGGTACTCCAACGGACCGGGTGGAGCGCGCGCGCCGTGGCTGAGCGGGCGCGTGCTAGGCTCTCCCCATGCCTGACGAGGTGGACGAGCTGATCCTGAAGATGCAGCACCTCGAGGCGCAGGCGCGCGCGCAGCGCGAGGCCAAGGCGCTGGAAGCGCGGGGAAAGTCGCTCAAGTCCCGCGCGCAGCAGCTTGCCTGGGCCGCGCAGGCGGAGCTGTCGGAGGCGGAGGCGCAGCAACGCGCGGCCGAGGAAAAGCTGCAGCGGGCCCGCGATCCGGCGCTGAAGCCCATCGCCGCGGCCGACTTGCTCGAGGAGGGCCGGCGCCTCGCCGACGACGCCCGCGGCCGGGTGGTCAAGGCCCGCGCCAAGCTGAACTTCGCGCTCGACCAGATGGACGAGGCCGATCGCCGCGAGTACGAGGCTTTCCGCGCCGAGGCCCGCGCCGAAGCCCACGGCCAGCTCGCGAACGATCCGCTGTTCAAGGCAACGACCCCCTCGCCCCCGACCCCGACCTC
>DATFTN010000302.1:0-8892 GCA_035261845.1 Myxococcales bacterium
GCGCTGGAGCGGACGATGCTCGTCTGGATCCTGTTCGCCACCGTGGTGCTCGCTCCGGGCATCGTCACCTGGCTTCCGCGGCCGCTCCTCTGGCCTGCCATTGCGCTCGAGCCGCTGCGGATCGCAAACCGCTACGGCCTCTTCGCCGTCATGACGGAGAACCGGTACGAGATCGAGTTCCAGGGCTCGCCGGACGGTGAGACGTGGACGCCGTATCCGTTCCGCTTCAAGCCCCAGGACGTGGATGTCGCGCCGGGGATCTACGCGCCGTACCAGCCGCGGTTCGAGTGGAACCTCTGGTTCGCGTCGTTGGGCGCCTGGACCCAGTACTCCTGGGTGGTGAACTGCGAGGCCCGGCTGCTCCAGGGCGAGCCATCGGTTCTCCGCCTCTTCGCGAACGATCCGTTCCATGGAACGCCGCCGCGGCGAGTGCGCGCCGTCGTCTGGCAATACTGGTTCACGACGCGCGCGGAGAAGCGCGCGACCGGCGCTTGGTGGAAGCGCGAGCTTCGCGGGGACTACGCGCCTGCCCTGGAGCGCACTGCCGGCGGCGTCATCCGAGTCGCACCTTGAATCACCTGGTAGGCAGTTCCATCGGGCCACCTTTCCCTCCACGACCCTAGACCGATCGCGCGCGCCTTTTCTGGCGAGCGGCAGTGCGCAAGGCGATCCTTCGGTGCCGGCGGCGGCCGCCGCCAGGAAAGGTCCACGGCAATGACTCGCACTCGCAGCGCGGCAGCCGGGCTCGCAGCCGCACTCTTTCTCACCGGCGCCTCGGGACTCGTCTACCAGGTCCTCTGGAGCCGCTACCTGGGCCTGCTACTCGGCAGCTCGGCAGTCGCCATCGTGGTGGTGCTGGCGGCTTTCATGGGTGGCCTCGCCATCGGCAGCTGGGGGTTCGGCCGGCTGGCCGATCGCCCCATCCAACGCCTCGCGCTCTACGGCTGGCTGGAGCTGTCCATCGGTCTGTATTGCGGCCTGTATCCGCACCTCCAGGCGGCGCTCTCCGGGCCCTATCTGCGGCTCGTCTCTCCTCTCTTTCTCGCCCATCCCGCTGCCTTCACCGCCGCTCGGCTCCTGTTCGCGGCGCTCCTCCTTCTTCCGCCGACCATTCTCATGGGGGGAACGCTCCCGGCTGCCAGCCGCTTCCTGCTCGGCCTCATGCCCGGCGTGCGGCGCGCGGTGGGCCGGCTCTATTTCGTGAACAGCGCCGGCGCCGTTTGCGGGACGCTGCTCGCGGGATTCTGGCTCATTCCCTCGTTGGGGCTGGACTTGTCGATGAGCGTCGCCGCCGCGGTGAACGTCGGGGTCGGCCTTGCCGCCCTCGCGCTGCGCCGCCACTTCGCCGAGGACGCGGGCGCCGTTCCCGCGAGCGATCCCGCCGAGCAGCCGCTCTCCGCGCGCACCGCGGCCCTGGCCACTTCGGCGGTGGCCGTCTCCGGATTCGCCGCGCTCGCGCTGGAAGTGGCCTGGACGCGGCTGCTCGCGCTGTCGATGGGCGGCTCGACCTATGCCTTCACCACCATGCTGGCGACCTTCATCCTGGGAGTCGCACTGGGCAGCCGGCTGATCGCCTCGCGCCGGTTCTCGGGCCGCGATCCGGTCCTTCTGCTGGCCGGATGCCTGGTGGCCGTCGCGGTCACCCTCGCTCTCTCGATGTCCTTCGGGGAGAGGCTGCCCTTCGCCTTCCTGGCGGTGCGCGAGATCATCCGCGCTTCACCGCGGGGATACGTCCTCTACCAGGTCGCCTCCTTCCTGCTGTGCCTGGCGGTGATGATCGTTCCCACCACGGCGATGGGGGCGACGCTGCCGCTCGCCTCCCGGATCGCCGCCCGCAGCGCCAGCGCGCTGGGGAGCCGCATCGGGCTCACCTACGCCGCCAACACCTTTGGGACGCTGCTCGGCGCGTTGCTTGCCGGTCTCGTCTTCCTCCCACGCTTTGGGCTGCAGGGGACGATGCGGCTGATCGTGGTCCTTTACGTGGTCGCGGGCGCCGTGGCACTCCTCGGTTCCGAACATCTGCGCAGGCGGTCCGCCACGGCAATCGCGGCCGCGGCGGTCGCTGCCGCCGCGTGGACACTGGCGGCGCCAGCCTGGCGGCCGCAGCTGGTCGCGTCGGGGGCGTTCCGCGCCCGAGCCGTGGACCCCGAGTACGCCGAGTTCGAGCGGCACGCGATGCAAGCGGACAAGCTCGTCTTCAACGCCGACGGCCCGCACGCGACGGTGACGGTGGTGGAGGGCGAGGGCCGGCGCACCCTGCGCGTCAACGGCAAGGCCGACGCCTCGACCGGGCCGGACATGCGCACGCAGATCCTCGCCGGGCATCTGCCGGCGCTTCTCTCGCCCCGGCCGGCGCAGCGGGCGCTGGTCATCGGGGTGGGAAGCGGCACCTCGGTGGGAATGATGGCGATGCACCCTGGCATCGCCGTCGATGCCGTCGAAATCGAGCCCCAGGTGGTCCGCGCCGCCCACGACTGGTTCAAGGACTGGAACGGCGGCGCCCTCGATCGCCCCAACGTCCACGTGCACGTCGAGGACGCGAAGACGTTCCTCCTCCTCTCCAGGGAGCCCTACGACCTGATCGCCAGCGAGCCCTCGAATCCGTGGCTCGCCGGAATCGGCGGTCTGTTCACCGAGGACTTCTTCCAGCTCGCCCGCACGCGCCTGCGCCCGGGCGGCCTGATGGCGCAGTGGTTCCACACCTACGAGATGGGCGACGACAACGCGCAGCTGGTGCTGCGCACGTTCCGGAAAGTGTTTCCGCACACCACGGTATGGCAGACGCTCGGCTACGATTTGCTCCTGATCGGCAGCGACCGCCCGCTGCGCCTCGATGCCGCCGAGCTGGAGAAGCGGATGTCGGTGCCGGAGGTGCGCGAGAGCCTGGCGCGGCTGGCCATCCAGGACCCGCCGACGCTGCTTTCGTACCAGATGCTCTCCGAGAGCTCGGCGGCGCTCGCCGCCGGGGAAGGCCCGCTGAACAGCGACCAGTTTCCCGCGCTCGAGTTCAGCGCCCCGCGCGACTTCTTCTTGAGCTCCAGCTCCCACATCTTCAGCAACCTCGACGAGCGGGCCCAGCTCGGGAACAAGAAGCTCCTGCTCGGCCAGTACCTCGCTGCTCGCCCGCTCGATCGGGCGCGGGCCATGGCGATGGCCGAGGCGCTCGCCTGGACCCAGGTCCTGAGCGAGCCGCTCCTTCGCGCTGCTCACGCGATGGACCGCGGCGACCCGCGCGCGGCAATGGCGCTCGCGCGGCTTCTCCTCCAGCAGCGGCAGCCGCTCGAGGCGCGCGCCGTCCTGGCGGGCGCGCCCGAACGTGCCGACGCGGGGATGCTCCGCTTCCGCCTGGAGCTCGAGCTGGTCGCTTGCGGCGCCATGAGGTCCGCGTTCGTGCCGCGCGCCGACTGCGACGGCGCGATCTCGCTGGCCCGCCGGCTGCTGGCGTTGCCGGACGTTCCGCCCGCGGACCGCAGAGGCGACCTGGCCAATCTGGCCAAGGCCCAGCTGTGGGCGGGACGCGCGGCGGACGCGGCAGCCACCTATGAGAAGGTGTTGAAGGACGAGACTGCCGCACCGAAACAGCGAGCCGGGTGGCTCGCGGCCGAGGCCGCGGCGCTGATGGCGGCCGGCGACGCGCAGCGGGCGGAGTCGCGGGCGCGAGAGGCGCTCGCCCTGGAACCGCGGCAGGAAACGGCGAAGCGGCTTCTTGCGGAGCTCGGCGATCGCTGACCAGACTTAAGATAAAAAAAAATTAATTTTTTTCTTGGGGCGTCTCGTTTCGAGACCACCTCTCGCTTTCGGACGGGTCCGCCGGGCCGCCTTCGCTCGATGCACGCGCGGCACGCGGCTCGCAAGGACGCGCGCGAGTGCCTGCCACGCTCCATTGCGCCGCGCTGCTCGGCGCGACGGCCCTTCCCGCCTCGGTGCAGGTCGATCTGGCGCTCGGGCTGCCCGGGTTCTTCCTGGTGGGGCTGCCCGACGCGGCCTGCATCGACGCCAAGGTCCGGGTCGCCACCGCCGTCCGCAACGGCGGCTGGGAGCTGCCGCACAAGCGCATCACCGTGAACCTGGCGCCAGGGGACTTGCGGAAGGAAGGCGCGGGGTTCGACCTGGCCATCGCGCTCGGCGTGCTGGAAGCGTCGGGGCTAGTCGCCCCGTCCTCCGGAACCACGCTCGCCGTAGGAGAGCTGTCGCTCTCCGGCGACGTGCTCCCGGTGCGCGGCGTCCTCCCCATCGCACTGCTCGCGCGCAAGCTGGGCGCCGACCGGGTCATCGTCCCGGCGCAGAACGGCGCCGAGGCCGCGTTGGTGCAGGACCTGCAGGTCCACGCCGTGCGCACCCTTGTCGAGGCGGCGCAGGTCATCTCCGGCGAGCTCTCGCTGCCGCCGTCGCCGGCTTTGCCGCAGGCCAGCGAGGAGGCGGGGCTCGACCTCTCCGACGTGCGCGGGCAGGACAGCTGCAAGCGCGCGCTGGAGATCGCCGCCGCGGGCGGGCACAGCGCGCTGCTCGTCGGTCCGCCGGGCGCCGGCAAGACGATGCTGGCCAGACGCATGCCTGGGCTGCTGCCGGCGCCCACGTTCGAGGAAGCCCTGGAGGCCACCTCCGTCTGGTCCGTGGCGGGCCGGCTGCGGTCGGGGCAGGGGCTCCTGACCGAGAGGCCGTTCCGCGCGCCGCACCACACCATCTCGGTGGCGGGGCTCGTCGGAGGTGGATCTCCGCCTCGGCCGGGCGAAGTCTCGCTCGCACATCATGGGATCTTATTCTTGGACGAGCTCCCCGAATTCGGCCGCGCCGCGCTGGAAGCGCTGCGGCAGCCGCTCGAGGACGGTGAGGTGGCGGTGGTCCGCGCGCGGGGGGCGGCCCTCCTGCCCTCGCGGTTCATGCTGATCGCGGCGATGAACCCCTGCCCGTGCGGGTACGAGGGCCAGCCGCGCTGCCAGTGCCGCATCCCGACCAAGCAGATCTACCGGCGGCGGGTGTCGGGCCCCATCCTCGACAGGATCGACATGCACGTCGAGGCCAGCGCGCTCAAGCCGGCGGAGCTGGCCGGGATGCCTGCTGGGGACAACTCCGCAAAGGTGCGGGAGCGGGTGGAGAAAGCCCGCGCGCTGCAACTGCGGCGCTTCCGCGAGATCCCGGGCGTCTACGCAAACGCGCAGCTACGCGGGCGGACGCTCAGGGAGCTGTGCCGGCCGTCGAGCGAAGCGCGCTCCGCGCTGACCGCGGCGATGGACAGCCTGCAGCTGTCGGCGCGCGCCCACGATCGGGTGCTGAAGCTCGCCCGCACCATCGCCGACCTCGACGAGCACCCGGGCATCGAGGCCAAGCACGTGCTGGAGGCCGTCCAGTACCGCTGCCTGGATCGCCCGGTCCAGGGCCGCGAGGGGCCGGCGCTTCCCGCCCTCCATCTCGCGCGCGAGGCCGCGCTGCAATCAGCTTCCCCGGGCGCGTCGTCCGGGGCCAGTCCGGAGGGAACGTGAGCAAGATCACCGAGAAGTTCAAGGCCGTCGCCGCCGCCATCGGCGCCATCGAGAAGCAGTTCGGCAAGGGCGCCATCATGCGCCTGGGCGAGGACGACCGCGCCGCACAGCCGATCTCGGTGATCGAGAGCGGCTCTTTGGGGCTCGACATCGCGCTGGGATGCGGCGGGTATCCACGCGGCCGTGTCATCGAGGTCTACGGCCCGGAGTCGAGCGGCAAGACCACGCTGACGCTGCACGCCATCGCACAGGTGCAGGCGCAGGGCGGGTGCGCCGCCTTCATCGACGCGGAGCACGCGCTCGACGTGGGCTACGCGAAGAAGCTCGGGGTGAAGATCGAGGAGCTGCTCATCTCGCAGCCCGACACGGGAGAGCAAGCTCTCGAAATTACGGAGACCCTGGTTCGCAGCGGCGCGGTCGACGTGGTGGTCATCGACTCGGTCGCAGCGCTGGTACCCAAGGCGGAGATCGAGGGCGAGATGGGCGATCAGCACATGGGCCTCCAGGCGCGGCTCATGTCGCAAGCGCTGCGCAAGCTCACCGCGGTGGTGAGCCGCAACGGGGCGACGGTGGTCTTCATCAACCAGATCCGCATGAAGATCGGCGTCGTCTTCGGCTCGCCGGAGACCACCACCGGAGGGAACGCCCTGAAGTTCTATTCCTCGTTGCGCCTGGACATCCGCCGCATCGGCGCGATCAAGGAAGGCGATCAGGTGATCGGCTCGCGCACGCGGGTGAAGGTGGTGAAGAACAAGCTCGCCCCGCCCTTCCGCGAGGCGGAATTCGACATCCTCTACGGCGTGGGCATCTCCCGACCACACGAATTGCTCGACCTCGCCTGCGAGCGCGGCCTGGTGGAGAAGAGCGGCGCCTGGTTCACCCTCGGAGGGGAGCGATTCGGGCCTGGCCGGGAGAAGGCGGCCGAGGCGCTGAAGCAGAATGCCGAGCTCGCCGCCGGGCTGGCGCGGGCGGTGCGCGACGCGGCGGGGGCAGCGGCGGCGGGGGCGGCGGCGCCCGCGGCCCCGCTCGAAGCGGTTGCGTAGGACGCGATGTGGAGTGCGCCGCCGAGGTTGGGGGCGGGGGTGGGGGACGGCGGCGTGCAGGGGAGCGGGGGCGGGCGGGGCTTGCCCCCGCTCCTCGAAGTGATGGACGGAAACGGGCGATCCTGCCCGCCGCGGGCGCGGGCGCGGCGGCCCCGGCTGCGCGAGTCGGTGGTGCTGCTGCGCCTGGAAGATGCGTGCGAGCACGGGCTCGCCTTCATCCAGGTGGAGGTGTGGCGAAAGTCACGGCCGGTTGAACACCGCCGCGCCCCAGGCATTCACCGCCACGCCGACCGCGGCGAGCAGCCAGAACAGGCCGTCCAGGACGCGTCCGGAGAGGGACAGCAGCACGATCAGATAGGGCGTGTAGTCGAGAGAGAAGCGGAAGCCGAACTGCTGCCATCCGTTGTTCTGGTAGAAGAACCCAGGCAGCGCCACGGCGGCGACCGTGATCCACAGCGGCCGCCACAGCCGCGGACGCTCTCGCGGAAAGAGGAGCAGCGCGAAGAGCGGCGTGGTCACGAACAGGCTCATCCCGTTCGGGTCGTAGCCGAGCCGGAATGGCTCGAGGTCGACCTCTGGCAGCAGCAAGAAGGCCGACCGGACGTTGCGCGCCAGGTAGTGGAAGCTGAAGAGCCCGTACGCACGGATGTCCGGGTTGACGCGGTTCGCGTACAGGTGCGAATGGCCGAATTCAGCCGGGTTGCCGAACCTGGCCTGATTCATCCAGGCCATCGGGACGGCGAGGACGGCGATCGGCAACGCGAAGAGAGCGAGGCGTTCGAACGCCTGCTTGCGGCGCTGCGGATCGCCGAGCGCCGCGCGCAGATTCACCCGGTCGAGCGCGCCGCCGGCCGCGATCGCCTCGAGCAGGAAGAAGACGGCGGAGAAGGCGATCGGGGTGCGGCACAGGGCGCCGCAAGCGAGCGCCGTCCCGGCCAGCACTGGATGCTTCGCCCGCAGCGCCGCGTGCAAGTAGAGCAGCGTGAAGCTGACGCCGACCACCTCCGCGGTGAACCAGACTTCGCCCCGGATGGAGCAAGACCAGGCCAGCGTGCCGAACCCGAAGACCAGCGCCAGCACGGCGTGGTCCCACTCGGAGCGCGTCCCACCCTCCACTTCCTGGATGCGCCGCAGGAGCCGGTACAGCAGCGCGACGTTGGCCGCCGCGAACGGCAGGGTGAACGCCACGTCGTTGAACGCCAGGCCCGCCAGCGCGACGAAGGGCATCATCAGCACGGCCGGAAAGGGCGGGAAGGACACGTACCAGCGGCCCCGCTCGAACACCCAGTCGTTCAGGTTCGGCGGGCGGGCGGTGAGGCTCAGCTGCCCGTGGAGGAACGCGTCGGCCTGGTAAACGAAGTGCGGCGCGTACGACTGCCGGGCGAGGAGGCTCCCGCTGGAGAGCGCGTAGGCAAAGAGCGAGAGCCCGAAGAGCAGCAGGTCCACCCGGTGCGCGCTGGCCCAGGCGCGCCAGCCGCCCTGGCTCACGCCTTCCCCGGGGAAGCGCCTTGACCCACTTCCCAGAAGTGGCGCGGGAGAGGGGGCGCGCCGAGCGCCTCGCGGACGAGCTGGAGCGCGCCGTACGCCGCCAGCGTCCGCACCTGGCCGCGATCGCCGCGGAAGTGGGAGTGCTTGCTGCGGGTCCCGCCGGGGCCGGCCAGCGCCAGCCACACCGTCCCGACCGGCTTCTCGGGAGTCCCCCCGTCCGGCCCGGCGATCCCGGTGATCGCGGGCGACCAGGTCGCGCCGGAGGCGCGGCGCGCTCCCTCGGCCATCGCGCGGGCGACCTGCTCGCTGACGGCGCCGTGCTGCCGGAGCAGCTCGTCGGGGACGCCCAGCGCGCTCTGCTTCAGCTCGTTGGAGTAGACGACGAACGCGCCCTTGGTCCAGCGCGAGCTGCCGGGCACCTCGGTCAGGAGCTGGGTGGCGAGCCCGCCGGTGCAGCTCTCGGCGCAGCAGATGTCCTGCCCGCGCTCGGCGAGCGCTTCTCCGACCGACTGCGCGAAGGTGACTCCGTCGGCTCCGTAGACGAAGCCGGACAGCACCTCGCGGCATTTCGCCTCGACGGCGTCCAGCGCGCGGGCGGCCGCCGCGTCGTCTGGGGCCAGCGCGGCGAGCGAGAGGTGGTTCTCCGGGAACTTCGTGCGGAACCCGAAGCGCACCTCGGGGTGGGCGGCGCGGATGGGGTCGACCATCTCGTCGAGGCGGCTCTCCGTGACGCCGTAGCACTGCAGGATCCGCGTGCGCAGCGCGGCGTTCCCGGTGGCCCGGGCGAGCCGCGGCAGGATCAGCTCGTTCAAGATGCGCTGGTACTCGCGGGGCACGCCGGGCAGGAAGAAGAACGTGCAGCGATCGATGCGCAGCGCGAA
>DATFTN010000303.1:0-13064 GCA_035261845.1 Myxococcales bacterium
CCCGCCTCGCCGGCGTCGTCGCGCGGGTAGCGCACCTCGAAAAGCAACCCCGGTCCGCGGACCTCCACGGCGAGCGGCGTCTCGTCCGGCGTGCTAGAGAGGCGCGGGACAGCGCAGCTTGCGAGCGCCGCGAGGCAGAGCACCCACGACTTGCCGCGCGCGCGCATGGCTCCAGCTTGCAGGACGACGGGGTGCTTCGCAAGGAGGCGATGTGCGCCAGGTATGGATCGCGCGCAAGGGTGGGCCCGAGGTGCTCGAGGTGCGCGAAGCGCCCGACCCGCAGCCGGGGCCGGACGAGGTGCGCATCCGGGTTCGCGCGGCGGGGGTGAACTTCGCCGATCTGATGGCGCGCCGGGGGCTGTACCCGGACGCGCCGAAGCTGCCGTTCGTGCCCGGGTACGAAGTGGCGGGCGAGATCGACGCAGGTCCGCCGCACCGCATCGGGCAGCGCGTGTTGGCCTTGACGCGGTTCGGCGGCTACTCCGACGTCGTTGTCGTGCCGGCGAAGCGGGCCATCGAGATCCCGCCGCGCATGTCGTTCGCGGAGGCCGCAGCCATCCCAGTGAACTGGATCACCGCCTGGCACATGCTGATCGAGCTGTGCAACGTCAAGCGAGGCCAGCGCGTCCTCTTGCACGCGGCGGCGGGCGGGGTGGGGACGGCGGCCGTGCAGATCTGCCGGCGGGTAGGCGCGGAGGTGATCGGCACCGCGTCCGGCTCCAAGCACGCGAGGCTCCGCGAGCTGGGCCTGACGCACGCGATCGATTACCGGAAGCAGGACTTCGAGGACGAGGTGAAGCGCATCACCGGCGGCCGCGGCGTGCACGTGGTGCTCGATGCGGTCGGCGGCGCATCGATCAAGAAGGGCTGGCGGTGCCTCGCGCCCACCGGGAAGCTGGTCGTGTTCGGCGCCAGCTCCGTGATGCAGGGCCCGGTGGGGATGATCTCCTCCGTGCTGCAGATGACGCCCTTCTGGCCCCTGAAGGTCATGCAGGAGAACAAGGCCCTGATCGGCGTCAACATCGGCCGCCTCTGGGGCGAGGAGGACCTGCTCACCTCCGAGCTGCGCGCGATCCTGCAGGGAGTGGCGGAGGGGGCCTTCCGGCCGATCGTGGACCTGGAAGTGCCGCTGGCCGATGCGGCGCGCGCGCACCGGCGGCTCGAGCAGCGGGAGAATTTCGGGAAGGTGGTGCTGGTGGCGTGACCGATCAGCGCGCCGCGCTCGCGCGAGCGGCCGATGAATGCTGCGCGGCTTCCGTGCGCCTGGCGACGAAGAGCACCAGGTTTCCGAAGGGGAACCGCCAATGCCGGTGCGGCACCAAGCGCGAGAGGAACCGCGCTCCGCGGAAGGAGAGACCGGCCAGAAACGGCGTGACCGAGTGGCTGGTCGTCTTCAGCTCGACCTGGAACTCGCGCGCGAATGCGGGGTACAGCTCGCCGAGCTTTCGCTCCAGATTGAAAAAGGTGAACCTGGTGATGTGCTGCTCCTCGTATTTCACGTCGGAGAAGCGGTCGAGGAGCGCCTCGAGCAGCGGCCACGTGCTCGCGTAGTTCGGAGTGGTGAGGACGAGCCTGCCCCCGGGAGCGAGCCGGCGCGAAATCTGCCGGAGCATCTCCTGCCCCTGCCGGGCCGTCAGGTGCTCGAGCACCTCGATCAACGTGATGCAGTCGAAGCGCTCGCCGAGCGTGTCCAGCCGCTCGATCGCGTCTATGAAGCGGAATTCACGGAAGCTGGTGCCGTGGTGCGCTTTGGCGTACTCGATCTGTGCGGGCAGGATGTCGACGCCGAGCTGCCGCCGGAACCGGTCGGCCGGAACGAGCGACAGGAAGCTTCCCGCGAAGCAGCCGATGTCGAGGAGTGAGGTCTGGCCTTCCTTGGGAAGGCAGTCGAGGACGCGCTCGAACTTGGACAGATGCCACAGCCGGCGGATCGGGTTCCCGCCGCGGAGCACCTGGTCGTAGAAGCCGACGGGGATTCCTTCGTAATCGTACGCAGCCATCCGGGTTGCGCTGGTACAGTGCGCGCGATGGGACTGTCAAACGCGCGGCGGCTGTCGGCGGCGTACGGCTGCCTGATGCTCGCCTGGACCTTCACGCTTCCGCCGTTTTCCGCGCCGGACGAATGGTCGCACTACCTGCGCACGCTGGGCATCGCGCACGGGCGCTTCCTCGGAGCTCCGGTGGAGTCGTTCCACGATGCCAGTCTCGATCCGCGGCAGGAAGCGTGGGTAGCGCAGACCGTGCGCTGGACCGAGGTGCCGCCAGGGATGGCGCCGGACGGTTACGGCTGCAACGCCTTCCGTCCAGCGGTATCGGCCGCTTGCGCCGACCGCGTGCCGCCGCCACCGCGAGAGCCGGTCCGCCGCCTGACGGTGAACGGCACCTACCAGCCGGCCGCTTATCTGCTGCCCGCGCTCGTCCTCCGCGGAGCGGACGGACCTGTCTCTGGCCTGATGCTGGGCCGGATCGCCAATGCGCTGACCTGCGTTGCCCTGCTTGCCGCGGCGGCCTGGGCGCTGCGCCCGCATTTGCTGGGGCTGGTCGCCGCGGTGACGCCCATGGCCGTCTTTCTCGCGTCCTCACTGAACCCGAGCGGTCCCGAGATCGCCGGCGCGATTGCGTTCGTCGCCGGCCTGATCGCGCTTGCGCGTGGCAGCGCGCGCGGCCCGCCTTGGACGGCGGCGGCGGCCGGCGGCGCGGCGCTCTGCCTGTCGCGCTCGCTCGGGCCCATCTGGCTCGTGCTCCTCGGCGCGGAATGCATCGCGCTCTGCGGCATACCGGAGGCGTGGCGGGCCGTGCGCGCTGCGCCGCGCCACGCAACCTGGACGGCGGGCATCATCGGCTCCGCCGCGGTAGTCAACAGGGTGTGGGAGGCCGCGTATGGACCTCATCTCCCGGCGGCAGGGCTGGAGACAATTCCAGCGGCGCTCGGTGAGTCGCTGCGCGCCCTGCCGCGCTGGATCCGGGAGCAGATCGGGGTCTACCAGTATCTCGATTCGCAGATGCCGGGCTTCGCGTACCTGCTCTGGATCGCGCTGGTGGTCGCGCTGGTGATCGCCGCGGTCTGGGTGGGCACGCGGCGCGAGCGGCTCGCCCTTGCGATGGCGATCGGCGCCGCGCTGGTCATCCCGGTGCTTCTCGACGCCTTTGCGATGCGGCCCATCGGTTGGGCGGTGCAAGGGCGGCACGTGTTGCCGCTGTCGGTCGCGGTGCCGATGATCGCGGCGGAAGTGCTGGTCCGGAACGGACGCCCGGCGGGACGCCTCGGCGCGGGACTCGCGCTCGTTTGCGGCGTCGTGCAATTCGTCGGGGTCTACACGGACGGCCGAAGGTCGGCGGTGGGGACCTCCGGCTCCTGGCTGTTCCCGCTGCACGCGGAATGGAGCCCGCCCCTGGGGTGGGGGCCTTGGCTCCTCCTGGCAGGTGCCGGCGCGGCGCTGATCATGACTTCGCGACCGGCGCCGACATGAACTCGTGGACGCGGTCGATCTGCTCGTTCCAGGTGATGCTGCGGACCAGGGCCTGGCCGGCGCTCGAGAGGCGGTGGCGCAGCGCGGGATCGCGCAGGAGGCGCTCCAGCGCGCCGGCCAGGAGCGACGGGCTGGGTTCGGCGACCAGCGCCGTCTCCCCGTCGCGCAGGAGCCACGCGTTGGCCGGATTGACGTTCGCGACGGGCACGGCGCCGCAGCTCATCAGCTCGAAGGGGAGGTACGAGGGGTGCTTGGTGAGCATCAGCACCAGCCCGGCGTGGCACTTCCGGTACAGGTCGGCGGTCTCCCGGTAGGGGAGGCGTCCCAGGAAGCGGAGCCCGGGTGCGCGCTGCGCGATCTCCGGCGGGACCTGGCTTCCCGCCACGACCACGTCCACCTCGGAGCCATTCCGCTGCTTCAGCCGCCGCAGGGCGGCCAGGCCGAGCTCGAACGCGTTCCGGTCCGTCTCGGGGCGGCCGTAGAAGAAGACGCGGAAGGGCCGCTCGTCGCGCGACGGAGGAGGATGGAAGAGCTCGGGATCCGTCGCTGGCGTGAAGGAGACCGCCGGCGCGCCGAACTCGCGCCGGTACACGTCGCAGAGGCCCGGCGTGTTCACGATGCCCGGGAAGCCGAACCGGTACGTGGCTTCCACCAGCGAGTAGTACGTACCGGCCGGGTAGAAGAGCGGCTCATAGTCCTGGATGAAGTAGTACTTGCGGGCCGAGGTCCGGTTCTTCATCACGGCGTACGCGCTGGTCCAGAAGGTGGCGATGCTCGCGTCCGCCGGCGGCACCTCCTCCATCGCGGCGCGCAGCACGCGCACTTCGATGTCCCGCAGCGCCGGGAACGCCTCGACCACCTTGCGCTTCATGTCCTCGGCCGCCACGGACGGCCGGTCGTAGAAGACGAGGTCGCTCTGGACGCCGTGCCGCTCGCGCAGTCCCGTGACGAAGCGCAGGATGGTGTGCACGCCGCCGTAGAAGGCGTACTCGAAGTACGGCACGTACCAGTGAACGCTGCGGATCGGCGCGCGCAGCCCCCGGGCCGCCTCCAGGCAGGCGCGGTTGGCGGCGAGATCGTCCGCGGTGAAGTCGAGCGCCTCGACCAGGTCGAGCCGGTCCTGGACGCCCATGGCGAACCGGGTGCGACGCAGCAGGTCCTTGGCGCCCAGCCAGGAGAAGCGGCCGAGCCGGGAGAGGATGCGGCCGCGCGCCGCCGCGAGCTTCACAGGAAGCTCCGCGCAAACTCCAGCATGTCCTCGGGGCCGTCCCGCAGCATCACCGCCGGGTCCTTCAGGCTCAGGTTCGGGTTGAAATACGGGTCGCCCCCGCGCAGGTACGGCTCGTACGCGGCGAAGCTGCGCTGGAAGTCGGAGCGCGGGATCTCGGTGCCGCGCGTCTTCGCTTCGTGATGGAGGAGCCGGGCGTGCGGGGTCATCACGACGCGCAATCCCCGCGCACGCGCGCGCAGGCAGATCTCCACGTCGCTGCCGCAGAGGATGAAGGACTCGTCGAAGCCGCCCAGCTGGTCGAAGACCTCGCGGCGCATCATCATGCAGGCGCCGGTCACCGCGGTGCAGTCGCGGATCCGGTCCGCGCGGCCGAACGGCGTGATCTCGTCGGGGCGGCGGCCGGCGAAGACGTGGCCCGCGTAGCCCGTCAGCCCCACCACGACGCCGGCGTGCTGCACCGTCCCGTCCGGGTAGAGGAGCAGGCCGCCGGCCATCCCGATCTCGGGCCGGCTCGCGAACGCCAGCAGCGCGTCCAGCCACCCGGGCGCGAGCGCCTCGACGTCGTTGTTGAGGAAGAGCAGGTAGTCGCCAGTCGCGTGCCGCGCTGCGAAGTTGTTCACCGCGGACCAGTTGAACGCCGCGGGGTAGGGAAGCACCTTCGTCGCTTCGCGACGCGCCAAGGTGGCGAGGTATTCGTGCGTGGCGGGCTCCACCGAGCCGTTGTCGACGACGACCAGCTCTGCCCTCGCGGCGAAACGGTGCCGATCCAGGCTCTCGATGCAAGCGCGCAAGAGATCGGCACGGTCGCGCGTGGGGACGACGATCGAGACCCGCGCCGGCGTCGGGGGCTCGTACAGGATCGCGCCGTCGGGAGCGACCCGGTAGTGCGGTCCGTACGCGCGAAGCACGTGATCGGAGATGGCGCGCCGCCGGTCCTCTTCCGGTTGCGGCCGGTCGGCCGTCCGGTGCAGGAGGACCTGCGGCACGTGCTTGACGCGCCCGAGCCGCGGGAGGAGGCGGAGGAGCAGGTCGTGCCGCTCGGCGCCGCCCATCTCGCGGAATCCGCCCGCGGCCTCGAACAGCTCGCGCCGGACGGCGGCGACGCCGCCCACGGAATCGTGCGAGAGCAGCGCTTCCGGAGACCAGGCGGGCTTGAGCAGCGGCTGCTGCCCGAGAAGGTCCTCATCGGAGTAGAGGAGCCCCGCGTCCCGCGCGCCGGTCGCCGCCAGGGAGAACAGGGCTTGCGGAACGAGCCGGTCGCCTGCGTCGAGGAGCACGAGCAGCTCGCCCCGGCCCGCCGCGGCGGCGCGGTTCAGCGCATCCGCCGAAGGATCGGCGCACTCGTGGACCGCCATGCGGCGATAGGTCTGCGCGGCCAGCGACGCGGTGGTCCGGAGCGCTGCCTCCGAGTCGCCCGGCCGCCTGACCACGACCACGTCGAACGCCGGCCTCCAGCCCAGCGATTCCGCTCGCCGGCGCTGCTCCTCCAGGTCGCGCCTCGACGGGGCTCGCTGCGCCGACCATGCGGCGTACGTGAGCGGCCGCGGCCGCGTGTCGCGCGCCAGGATCCGGGAGAGGGCGCGACCGAGGCGCCGGACCGTTCGCAGCGGCATCACGCCTGCTTCCGCCACGGCCGCACCACCCGCGGCGGCCACGCCAGATCGGCCTGCTCGGAGGTGAGCGACAGGTTCGGGCTGTAGAAGGGGTCCGATTCGAGCGCGCTTCCCCAGCGTCGCGTCATGTAGGCCCCCTCGCTCGCGGAGCGCGCCCGGTTGGCCGGCGCCTCGTCGGGACCGCGCGTGGCCGCCTCGTGGTGGATCAGCTCGGCGTACGGGGTCCACACGTTCCGGTACCCCTTCTCGCGCAGCCGCAGGCAGAAGTCCACGTCGTTGAACGCGACCGGCAGGTTCCGCTCGTCGAACCCGCCCACCTCGTCGAACGCTGCCTTGCGCACAGCCAGGCACGCGGCGGTCACTGCGCTGACCTCGTGCACCAGGTGCGGCCGGCTGAAGTAGCCGCGCGCCTTGGCGGGCAGGCGCCGGTGGAGATGGCCGGCGACGCCGTAGAGGCCCAGCACGATGCCCGCGTGCTGGACGGTCCCCTCGGGGTACAAGAGGCGCGCGCCGACCGCACCGACGCCGGGGCGCATCGCCTGGCTCACCATCTCGGACAGCCAGCCCGGTGACGTCGCCTCCACGTCGTCGTTGAAGAAGAGCAGCACTTCGCCGCGCGCCTCCCGCGCCGCCAGGTTGTTGAGCGCCGAATAGTTGAACGGCCGCTCGTCGCGCAGCACGCGGATCGCGCCCTCCGCCTGGAGCCTGGCCAGCTCGTCGAGCGTGCGCCGCTCGCGGCTGCCGTTGTCGACCACCACCACCTCGTAGGCCGCGTAGTCGGTGTGCTTGCGGAGCGCGGAGAGACATCGGCGCAGCAGGCGACCATCACGCGTGGGGATCACGATGGTGACGGGCGGCGGCGGCTGCGGCAGCGGATGGCGGACGCGGTAGGTCGTGTCGAAAGGCCCGGGGCCGACCTCAGCTACCTGGGCGCCGTCCTCCAGGAACGACCGGATCGCCGCCTCGCCGGCGCCGTGAGCGTAGCCCTTGGCCCCGGTGCCCGCAGCCGTGGAGGCAGGGTGGACGCGCCAGTGGTACAGCACGAACGGCACGTGGCGGACGCGCTCGGGAGAGGTCTTCCGCAAGCACCGCAGGCAGAGGTCGTAGTCCTGGCTCCCTTCGAAGCCCGGCCTCAGGCCGCCCACTTTGCGCACCAGCGCGGTGCGATACACGCCGAGATGGCAGAAGTAGTTCTGCCCGAGGAGGAGGTCGGGATCGAACTCCGGCTTGAAATACGGATCGCTGTAGCCGCCCGCCGCGCCGAGCTTGTCCTCGTCGGTGTAGAGCAGGTCTGTCGCCGGGTGGGCCTCCAGCTCCTCGGCGATCAGGTACAGCGCGTGCGGGGGAAGCGCATCGTCGTGGTCGAGGAGGGCGACGTACTCGCCGCGCGCCAGCTCCAGCGCGGTGTTCGTCGCCGCGGAGATGTGCCCGTTCGTCTCCCGGTACCGGACGCGAATGCGCGCGTCGGCCGCCGCGGCCTCGTCCAGCACTACCCGTACGTGCGGAGCGCGCGAAGCGTCGTCGGCGATGCATAGCTCCCAGTGGGGATACAGCTGCCCGCGCACCGACTCGATGGCGGCCCGCAGCCACTCCTCGGGAGTGTCGTGGACCGGCATCAGGACCGAGATCAGCGGCTTCTGGTGGAGCTGCCCGATGCGGTCCGCGATCGCGTCACGATCGGCGGCGCTCAAGGTGTCGTATCGCCGCCGCCACTCGGCATAGCGGGCGCGACTGCTCGCGTGGGCGACGCGCTCCAGCAGGCGCTGCCGGAGGGCGCTCAAGCCCCCCGATCGGAGAGTCTGCCCCGCCTTCCTCAGCAGCAGAGCGAGCCGCCCCGGCGCGCGCCCGAGCTGCGCGGCGACGCGGACAGTTTCGCGGAGGGCAACCTCGGTATCGCCGATCGGGACCACTTCCACCTGTCCAACCCGGAAGGGCGACCCGCCCGGCTTGAGCCACAGCTCCGGCAAATCCTCCGGCAGCCGGACCAGGCCGCGGACCACGCCGCGGCGGGGCGCCGGCAGCTCGGCGCGCCAGGTTGGCTCGGGCGAATCGACCAGCATCGGCGCCGGACCATCCGCCTGCTCGACGCGCACCAGCACCCATCCGGACGGGAGCTCCGAGTCCGCCGCGCGCAGTCGCACGGCCGGCCGGGGGCCGGTGACGCGCCACCCGGCCGCGCCGTCCTGGACCGCGTCGCGCACCTCGCCGGGCTGGAGAGCAATCGCCCTGCGTACCCGCATCGCCGCGTTCGCCTTACCACAACCGGCCGGTCGACGGTCACGGGTGGCCTTTTTCATTCGGAAGCCGACTTGAACGCAAGGGTACTTGACGGTATCTAGCGCCGACGCTCTTTTCGACCGCCGACACATGCCGCCGATGCCGTTCAATCCGCTCGACCATCCGCTCTGCCTCGAGCTTCCTCGGCACGTCAACGCCATTTCGTGGCAGGAGCACATCCCGTTCGGGATGGCGCTGGTGCAGATGCTGCGGCCCAAGGTGCTGGTCGAGCTGGGTGTGCACACCGGCGACTCGTATCTCGCCTTCTGCCAGGCGGTCGCCGAGCTCGGCCTCGACACGGCTTGCTACGGCGTCGACACCTGGCGCGGCGACGAGCACGCGGGCTTCTTCGGCGACGAGGTGCTGGCCGAGCTGCGCAAGCACCACGACGCGCGGTACGGGACGTTCTCGCGTCTGGTGCAGTCGACGTTCGACGAGGCAGCGCGCCACCTCCCCGACGGCGCAGTGACGTTGCTGCACGTCGACGGCCTGCACACGTACGAGGCGGTGGCACACGACTGGGAGACCTGGAAGCCGAAGCTCGGCTCCGGCGCGGTGGTCCTGTTCCACGACATCAACGTGCGCGAGCGGGACTTCGGAGTCTGGAAGTTGTGGGAGGAGATCAAGGCAGGTCGCCCGCATTTCGAGTTCAAGCACGGCCATGGCCTCGGGGTGCTCGCAGCGGGGCCGGCCGTGCCGCCGGCGATGAAAGAGTTTTTCGACCTGCGTGGCGTCGCAGCCGAATCGGTGCGGGCGTTCTTCTTTGCGTTGGGCAGCCGGATCACGCTGCAAGCGCAGAACGCGAGCCAGGGAAGGTTGCTCCAAGAGACGCAGCGGAAGGTGCTGGAGTACGACGGCGAGTGCCGCTTCCGCGACGCGCGCATTCGCGAGCAGGAGGCGAAGATCCTCGAGTTCGATTCCGCCGTGCGCGACAGCAGCGCGACAATCCAGCGCTTGACCGAGGAGGCCTCGCGCGTGCGCGCCGAGATGAACGAGGTCAAGCTCGAGCTCGCCGAGATGAACGAGGTCAAGCTCGAGCTCGCCCGCGCGAGGTCGCAGTTGTCGGGCCGGAGCTACCGGATCGGACGGGCGATCACTGCGCCCTGGCGCCTGCTTCGGGGCAGCCGCTCATGACCGGCCGGTGCGACGTGATCATCCCGGTGAAGAACGCGGTCTGGTGGGTCGCCACTTGCCTCGAGGAGCTGTTCCGGCACAGCACTCCGCAGGAGCGAGGGCGCGTGATCGTCGTCGACGATTCGTCAACCCCGCGTTCGTATGCGACGCTGGAGAAGATCTGTGCCCGCCATCCCGAGGTGCAGTTGCTGCGCAACGGCGGGCGGCCCGGATTCGGAGGGGCGTGCAGCTTCGGAGTCGGGCGATCGAACGCGCCCTACGTGCTGCTCCTCAACACCGATTGCCTGATCACCCGCGGGACGATCGGGAAGCTCATCGCCGTGTTCGAGGCGGATCCGTCGATCGGGATGGCATGCCCCCTGTCGAACAACTCTCCGGTGCTCACGCTGCCGCTTCGCCCCGGCCGGTCGTACCAGGAGATGAACGAGATGCTCGAGGCGGCGGCGCGAGGCAAGCCTGCCGGCGCAGCGGCGATCGACGCGTGCACGGTGGTCGGGAATTGCCTGATGATCTCCCGCAGGTGCTGGGACGCCACGGGCGAATTCGATCCGATGTGGAAGTCCGGATACGGGGAAGAGACCGACTTCCAGATGCGCGCCATGCAGCGCGGCTTTCGCGGCGTCGCGCTGATCGACACTTACGTCTACCACTTCGGCAGCGCGACGTTCCGATACGATCCGGCGCTGGCGCAGATCCAGAAGAACGCCCTGGCGACGTTCCTGTCGACCTGGGGAGATCGATACCGGGAGTACGCCGCCCGCTGCGCGTCCCATGACCCAGTGGACGCGGCGGCGCAGGCGCTGGACGGGATACGGACGAAGATCAGCCCCGACGTGCTGTTCGTCCTCCCGGGGCTCTCGCAAGGCGTCGGCGGCGTACACGTGGTGATCGACGTATGCAACTACCTGGTCCGCCACGGTATCGAGGCGAGATGTGCGGTGCTAGGCGGATTCACCGAGGGCGATCTGAGGGCGTACCAGGAGCCGATCTACTTCGGGCTGCTCCATTTCGCGGATGAGGCTGCGCTGCTGGCCGACGAGAGCCTTGCTCCCCGATTGGTGGTGGCGACTCTCTTCTCGACCTCGTTGCCTGCATTTGCGTACTCGCGGATGCGGGGAATTCCTCTGCTCAACTTCATCCAAGGCTATGAGTTTTATTTCGAGAACGGCACGCGGCGCCGCGAGGTCGAGGACGCCTATGGCGTCGCCGACGCGATGATCACGACCTCGGAATGGCTGGCGGAAGGCATCCGGCGTCACGTTCCCGACAAGCCGGTCGCGCTCCTTCCCATCGGCGTGAACGAGCACATGTTCGTGGGCGGTGAGGCCGTCCGGGGCGAGGGAAAGATCCGGGTCGCCGTGATGCTTCGGACCGCGCCGGACAAAGGTCAATGGGTTCTGCAGGAGCTGCTCCACCGACTGCTCGCGCACAAGGAGCAGGTGTGCGTCACCATCTTCTCCTCGGGCCGGCACGCCGTCCCCGCTGAATGGAGCCAGGACGAGGATTCGGTGTTCGCCAGCTTGCCGCTCGATCGCGGCGCGATCGCGGCCCTTCTCGGCGATTGCGACGTGCTGGTGGATGCCTCGTTCCACGAAGGCTTCGGTCTGCTCCCGCTGGAGGCGATGGCCGCGGGCGCCACGGTGGTCGCTTCCGATTCCGGGGGTGTGAACCAGTTCCTGCGCGATGGCGTGAACGGAGTGCTTGTCCGGGAGCTGAACAAGCCGGAGCGGTATCTGGCGGCGCTGGAGAAGCTCATCGGTGATCGGCAGCTGCTCGCCCGATTGCGAGCCGAGGCGAAGCAGACCGCAGCCCGGTTCACCGAGGACGCCTGCTACACCCGGTACGCGGCCTTCTTCCGTGAGCGGGTCGCACAGCCCGCCAGCTCGATCGATTGGTCGAAGGCGGCGGTGACGCTGCGGATCGATCAGGAGGCGGGCACCGATCAGCTGGTTCCCGAAACCCAGGTCGAAGTGCTGCGCCCCGATTATCTCGTGCTCCGGTCGAGGGGCACCGATCCCGGTCTGCTGCTGCCCCAGTTCGACGTGGCCGTGGGCTCCCGTCTGCTGGCACGGATCGACATGGTCAGTCCGGCGGCGACGACGCTGCAGCTGTTCTGCCCGGCCATCGCAAAGGAAGGCATCGTCGCCAAGGGTCGGCGCATGCTCCGCAGGCTTCTCCTGCCCGGGCGCCCCATGCGGTGGCGTTATAGCGAGGAGCACAGCGTCAAGGTTCCTCTTCACCGCGGTCGGAACGAGCTGCTGGTCGAATTGCCGCGGTGGTGGGGTGGTCGCGTCCGTCTGGATCCTGGCGAGGTCGAGGGGGACTTCTTGCTGAGGGACCTCGAGCTCCGAGCGATCGAGGACGCTCGCGGCGCCCCTCTGCCCACCGGAGCGCGCGCCGCCTCGCCCGATCTGCCGGGCGAGCGTTGCTTCCGGCTGGAAGGAAACGAGCACCTGAAGCAGTTCGAGCTGAGCCGGCAGCTGGAGCTGGCGAGCAGCGGAGCCCTCTTGCTGCGAGCGACCGGATCCGCTCCCTCGGTCCGTTTGGCCGCCTTCGACAGCCGGGCGGGCGAGGTGATGTTTCTGTGGCTCGATATCGACAGCCCGGCCGACACCTCGCTGACGGTGTCCGGCGAGCCGCGGCCCGTCGCTCGAGAGACAAAGGAAGACGTGGTCGAATGGACCGTTCGCAGGAGCGTCCGGAGGGGACGAAACGTGCTCGCCATCCAGCTGGCCGCGGGATTGACCGGCCTTCGCCTGCGGCCGGGATGCGTGCCCGGAGACTACGTCCTCCACAAGCTGGAGCTGCGGAGCTTTTCCGCGACGCAGCCCGACAGGATGACCGGCTGAGACGATTTGCTCGAGAGCCGATCCGCCGCGCTGCGTGCCGGACCGGCGACGCTCCGTGATAGAGCCAGTCTCCAAGGTGACGTCGGGACATGACACCGGAACGCCATCCCTCGCGGTGACCGAAGCGTCGGTCCCTTTGGCGGTGCCCGATCGCGAGCCTTACCACCCGTTCCAGCCCGATCCGGTCCGGGAGAGAGCTAGCCGGAACCGGCTCGTCCAGCTGCTCGTGAGACGAGGACAGCACGGCGTGGAAGAGAATACCGAGCAACTCTTTTCCCTGCAGAGCGGCGTCTGCGATCGGTTCGACTACTTCTCGGCACGGATGCCGCCTGGCACGCGCCGGAGACTTCTTGTCTCCGGATGCGCGGTCGGTTCCGAAATGCTCATCGCTCGCCGGTACGGTTTCCGGCAAGTCTGCGGGACGGAAGTCGATGCCGAGCTGGTCGACATCGCCCGGGAGCGGCTCGACGGCGCGACCGGCTTCGAGGTG
>DATFTN010000304.1:0-16173 GCA_035261845.1 Myxococcales bacterium
GTGATCCCGACGCTGGTCGCGCACAGCACGGTCCCCAGGAACGCGTGCTCGTACGCGGAGGAGCCCGGCAGGAGCCATGCCGCCACGCCGTACCCGAGCAAGAAGGGGCCGACGACGCCGACGGCGGCGACCAGCAGCGACGACGGCCCGACGCGCAGCATCTGCGCGACCGTCGACTCCAGTCCCACCTCGAAGAGCAGGATGAGCGCCCCGATGCGGCCCAGCATGTCCAGGGTTGGATCGCCCTTCAGCCGTTCCATCAGCGAGTGCCCGAAAAGAGGCACGTTGCCGAGCAGGATCCCGCCGAGCAGCTCCCCCAGGACCGCCGGCTGTCCGACCCGCGCCGCGAGATCGCCTCCCAGCTTGGCGACGAGCAGGATCAACGCCAGCGCGAGCACCAACCCGGCGACCGGATCGCCCTGCCCAGCGCCCGCGGCGACGAGGGAAGCCGGCATGGAGCGCGGCACAGTACCGCGCGGGAGCCCCCCTTGACCAACGGCGGATTACTGCGCTTTATCCAGCCCCCATGAAAACCCTCCTCGCCGCACTGGCGCTCTGCGGCACCGCCGCCGCTGCCCAGCCGCTCGAGCTGAAGCTCGGACACGTGGGCTCGCCCGGCTCCCTTTTCGACCTCTCCGCCCAGGAATTCGCCAAGCGCGTCCAACAGAGGCTGGGCGGCAAAGTGGTCGTCCAGCTCTACGGGTCCAGCCAGCTCGGCGACGATACCGAGATGATGCAGAAGGTGAAGATCGGGACGCTCGATCTGAGCCTGCCTTCCACCGTGATGTCCTCGGTGGTGCCCTCCTTCGGCCTGTTCGAGATGCCCTACCTGATCCGCGATCGCGAGCACATGAAGCGGATCGAGAAGGACATCGTCTGGCCGACCCTGGCGCCGCAGGCCGAGAAGGCGGGCTACAAGATCGTGGCCGTCTGGGAGAACGGCTTCCGGCAGATCACCAGCAACTCGCACCCGATTCGCAAGCCCGAGGACCTGAAGGGCATCAAGCTGCGCGTTCCCAAGGGAAAGTGGCGCGTGAAGATGTTCCAGGCCTACGGCGCCAGCCCCTCCGCGATGGGACTCTCCGAGGTCTTCGTGGCGCTGCAGACCGGCGTGATGGACGGCGAGGAGAACCCGCTCACCCAGATCTACACCTCCAAGTTCCAGGAAGTGCAGAAGTACCTGTCGATGACCGATCACGTGTACACACCGGCCTATCTCGTGACTTCGGTGCGGCGCTGGGAGGCTTTCCCCGCCGACGTCCGCAAGGGACTGGAGGAGGTGGCGCGCGAGACGCAGGCCTACGTATACAAGACCGGCGCGCAGCAGGACGAGGAGCTGCTCGGCAAGCTGAAGCAGGCCGGGATGCAGGTGAATGAGGCGGACAAAGCCGCGTTCCGCGCCGCGAGCAAGCCGATCTACGAGGAGTTCGCCGCCGAGACCCCGGGGGGCAAGGAGATGATCGACAAGGCGGTGGCCCTCGGATCGGCCAAGTGAGCGCGCTGCGGCGCCGCATCGAGCGTCTGTTCGAGTGGATCTCGGCCGCGCTGCTGGTCGCGCTCGCCGCGGAGGTGCTTGTCGGAATCGCCTTCCGCGCCGCGGGACGGCCGCTCTCCTGGTACGACGAGGTCGCCTCGGTGCTGCTCGCCTGGGTGACCTACTACGGGAGCGCGCTCGCGGCGCTGAAGAGATCTCACATCGGGTTCCCGGGGCTGGTCAACGCGCTCCCGCCGGGCGGGCGGATGGCCGCGCTGGTTGCGCAGGAAGTCGCCGTGATCGGCTTCTTCGCGCTGCTCGCCGTGTGGGGGGTGCGCGTCCTGCAGCTTCTCGGCGGCGAGACACTGGTCACAGTCGACGTCCCGGTCCGCGTGACCCAATCGGTGATCCCGATCGGGGCTGCCTTGTTCATCGTCGCCGAGCTGCTCAACCTGCCGGACCGCATCGCCTGGGCGCGTGGGAAACCCACCGCGCAGGCGGCCGCGGCCCCGGACGCCGCGAAAGAACTGAGCCACTGATGGAAATGCTCGGCCTCTTCGGCGCCGTCATGGTGCTGGTGCTGCTCGGGATTCCCATCGCGGTGGCGCTCGCCGTGGTCGCCCTGGTGGCCATCGTGCAGACGGGCGGGTTGGGGCAGCTCGCGAACGTGCCCATCGTCATGTACACGGGAGCGACCAGCTTCCCGCTCATCGCCATCCCGCTGTTCGTGTTCGCCGGCGCGATCATGAACGCATCCGGGATCTCGCGGAGGCTCATCGGCCTTTCCTCCGCGCTACTCGGATTCGTCCGCGGCGCGCTCGCGCAGGTGACCATCGTCACCTCGATGTTCTTCGCCGAGATCTCCGGCTCGGCGGTGGCGGACGCGGCAGCGCTGGGTTCCATCTTGATCCCGGCGATGAAGAGCAAGGGGTACAGCAAGGAGTTCTCCGCCGCGGTGCTCTCCTCGTCCGCCACGCTGGCGGTGATCATCCCGCCGTCCATCCCGATGATCCTCTACGCGGCGATGGCGGACACCTCGGTGGTGAAGCTCTTCGTGGGCGGGGTGGTGCCGGGCGTGCTCGGCGGCCTCTTGATGATGGTGATCGCCTATCGGTTCGCTCGCAAGTACAACTTCCCCGTCGAGGAGAGGTTCTCCTGGGGGCGGGTCCGGGTCGCGTTCAAGGAGGCATCCTGGGCGCTGGTGCTGCCGGCGATCATCCTGGGCGGCATCTTCGGCGGCGTGGTGACCGCGACCGAGGGCGCCGCGCTGGCGGTGCTGGCCGCGATCTTCATCGGCGTGGTCATCTACCGCGAACTGGACGCGAAGCAGCTCTACGCCGCCATGATCGACGGCTCGGTGCAGACCGCGGTGGTGATGCTGCTCGTCGCTGCCTCGGCACTGCTCGGCGTGCACCTCACCGAGATCCAGGCGCCGCAGAAGCTCGCGGCCACGGCCGCCGCCCTGAGCAGCAACAAGTGGGTGATCCTGCTGCTGCTCAACCTGCTCTTCCTCCTGCTCGGCTTCTTCCTTCACTCGGCCGCGGCCATCATCCTGGTGGTGCCCGTGGTCATGCCGCTGGTCCGGGCAGTCGGAATCGACCCGGTGCAGTTCGGGATCGTGATCACCATCAACCTGGGGATCGGTCAGCAGACCCCGCCGGTCGCCAGCGTCCTCACGGTGGCCTGCTCGATCGCGCGAGCCGACATGTGGGAAGTCACCAAGGTCAACGTCTGGTTCATCGGGGTGCTGCTGATCGTGCTGGCGCTTTCGACGTACATCCCCATCGTGCCGCTGGGGCTCGTGCGGCTCTTCTACGGATCCGCCGGCTAGCGGGTCGGTACGGTGCCCTGGTCGGCGCCCGGCACGCGCACGGTGGTGGGCCGCCTCTGCGGGCGGGCCCCGGAGGCGGGCTTCCGGCCCGTCTTCATGGTCACCACCGTAGCCAGGATACCCAGGTAGAGGAGCCCGACCAGCGCGGATCCAGCGACTTCGATCACCGTCAGCACGAATTTCCCCCCGTTCTGCGAGGTAGGGTGGAGCACCTGAACAAATACAGAGTCGACCCGGTGGGGGCGCAAGGCCTGCGAGGCACAGGGGGTCTTACCCCGTGACCCTGAAGTCACTCTTTTGGTTAGCTTTTCCCGCTTCCGCTCAGCGGGACCGCTGCAAGTCGCCGGCTCGGCGGCAGCGCGGCTCGGCCGAGCAGCGCACCACCAGAACCTGTCCTGATTTCGCGGCGTAGACGTCCTGGCAGCCGGGGACGAGCTTGGACGGTCTGAGACGAAAGTCGATCCCTCCGCGCAGCCATTCGGCCAGGCTGACCTTGCCGTCGCAGTCCAGGTCCCGCAGCGCGTCGGGGACCTCGCCTTCGCGGGCGAGCTGCACGGCGCGGAGGCCGGCCAGGAGGAACAGGGCCAGCGGGAAGAGCAGGATGAAGCTGAGCAGCAGCCGGGGCCGCCGCGGGAGGCGCGTGACGGTGGCGAGCTGCACTACTCGGCCCGGTAGTTGGGCGCTTCCTGAGTCACCTGCACGTCGTGGACGTGGCTCTCGCGGAGCCCGGCCTGGGTGATGCGGACGAACTTCGCGCGCGTGCGCAGCTCGTCGATGGTGCGGCAGCCGGTGTAGCCCATCCCGGCGCGCAGTCCGCCGACGAGCTGGTGCACGTTCATCGCCAGGGGCCCTTTGTACGGGACGCGTCCCTCGATCCCCTCCGGGACGAGCTTCAAGTCCTCCTCGCCCGCCTGGAAGTACCGGTCGCGCGACCCCTGCTTCATCGCGCCCATCGAGCCCATCCCCCGGTACGACTTGTAGGAGCGGCCCTGGTAGAGGATGACCTCGCCCGGCGCTTCCTCGGTGCCGGCGAAGAGCGAGCCGATCATCACGCTGTGCGCTCCGGCGGCGATGGCCTTGACGATGTCGCCGGAGTACTTGATCCCGCCGTCCGAGATGCAGGGCACGCCGGCCCGCGATGCGGCGCGCACGCAGTTGTCGATGGCGCTGATCTGCGGGACCCCCACGCCGGCGACGACGCGCGTGGTGCAGATGCTGCCCGGGCCGATGCCCACCTTCACCGCGTCGACGCCGGCCTCGCAGAGCGCCGCGGCTCCTTCGCCGGTGGCCACGTTGCCCGCGACCAGCTCGATGTCGCGGAAGTTGCTCTTCAGCACCCGCACCGATTCGACCACGGCCTTGGAATGCCCGTGCGCGGTGTCGACGGCGATCACGTCGGCGCCGGCGCGGAGGAGGCCGTGCACGCGCTCGTCGCGGTCGGGGCCGACGCCCACCGCGGCACCGACCAGCAGGCGGCCGTGCTCGTCCTTGGCGGCGTTCGGGTGCGCGCGGGTCTTCTCGATGTCCTTGATGGTGATGAGGCCCTTGAGCTCGAACTTCTCGTCGACGACCAGCAGCTTCTCGATGCGGTTCTTGTGCAGCAGCTCCTTCGCCTGCTCCTGGGAGATGCCCTCGCGGCAGGTGATCAGGTCGCGGGTCATCACGTCCTCGACCTTCTGCTCCAGGTTCTTTTCGAAGCGCAGGTCGCGGTTGGTGACGATTCCCACGAGCCGGCCCTTGCGGGTGACCGGGATGCCGCTGATGTCGTGCTGCCGCATCAGCTCGAGCGCCTGGTAGAGGCGCGCCTCGGGCTCGATGGTGACCGGGTCGACCACCATCCCGCTCTCGTACTTCTTGACCTTGGTCACCTCGAGCGCCTGCTGCGCCGGCGACATGTTCTTGTGGATGAACCCGATCCCGCCGGCCTGCGCCATGGCGATCGCGGTGCGCGCCTCGGTCACGGTGTCCATCGCCGCGCTCACCAGCGGGATCTGCAGCCGGAGGTTCCGCGTCAGCTGGGCGCTCACGTCCACCTGCCGCGGCAGCACGTCGCTCTCGGCGGGGAGCAGCAAGACGTCGTCGAACGTGAGGGCCAGCGGCAAATTCGGATCGAGCATCAGCGCTCCGTCGGGAGCGGCGAGTGTATCGTCCGTACTTGACTCGGGCAACGCACTCTCGCCGACTCGGCTACGCACATCCGCCCACCCGGGATCGCCGAGCGCTGGACTGGCCGCGAGGCTGACCGGCCCGTCCCGGGGGTGCGTCCGCAGCGCCAGCGTCGCCCCTGGGGTCCGAGGAGCGCCGCCCGCCGAGATTGGGGCTCCTAATGTCGCTGCGAACGCACCCCCGGGCCCGGCTCCGGCGGGTCCGGCGTCTCATTGTTGCCGCGGTCTGAAGCAGATCAATCGGGAGCGATGCCCCGATTCCCTTCACGGATGGACTGGCCGGAGCAGGCATGTGGCAGCGCCCAACTGCACATAGGCGCCGGGGGAGCCGGGGGCGCGTTCGCAGCGACATTAGGAGCCCCAGCCTTAGAGGTCGGCGCTTCTCGGACCCCAGGGGCGAACGCTGGCGCTGCGGACGCGCCCCCGGGCCCCCGGCGCCGGTCCGCAGTAGAGCGCGGGATTCGTCAGCCGGGATTGGCGCGGCGGCGGGGATCGGTCTGGGCGCCGCGGCCGCCGGGGAGAGCGGAGAGGGTCGGGGTGCGGTTTCGGAGCATGCGGCGGCGGATCAGCGCGATGGCGATCCAGAGGAGGATGATCGCCAGGACGAGGAGGATCACGCCGATCTGGACTTCCTTTGCGTACTGCCAGGCCTTGCGGAGCATGCGGTGCTTGCCGGCCCAATGCCCGAGCAGCACCCAGCCCGGCGCCGATGCGCAAGCAGCGATCCCGTCGTAGAGGAGGAACTTCCAGTACGGCACGCCGGTGGTTCCGGCGACGAAGTAGGTCACCGCGCGCACGCCCGGGAGGAAGCGCGCCATCATGATGAACTTCGGGCCGTGGCGCTCGAACAGGCCGATGATCCGCTCGACCTTCTCGCCCGGGATGTGGCGGCCGATGCGGGTTTGCAGCAGCGCCTCGCCGTAAGTGGCGCCGGCGCGGAAGATGATCGAGTCGCCGATCAGGATCCCCGCCAGCCCGACCAGGATCATCAGCGGGAGCGAGCCCACCCCGATGGGAGGGCCCTTCCCGGCCAGGTAGCCGCCGGTGATCAGCGCCACGTCCTCGGGGAGGGGCAGGCCCAGGCCGCACGCCACCAGAAGCGTGAAGACGCCCACGTACCCGGCCGCGCCGTGGAACTGCAGGAGGAAGTGGTAGATTGCCTTGTGCAGTCGGCGGCTCCGCTGTCGACGAACGTCCGAGCCTACCCGCGGCCTTCCCGGACGGCAACGTAAGCGCCTTCCGGCCTGTCGGGCCGCTGGGCGGCCTCAGGCCTGACGCTTGCTCACCTGCCAGGCGAGGAATTCGCGCAGAGGACCGCTCGCTTCCCTCAGTCTCTCGCCGAAGTCCTGTGCCAGGGCCAGCATCAGCTTGAGGCTGGCCTGCGGCTTCTGCTTTCGCAAGGTCTCGAATGCGCCCCGCTCCAGCACCGCCAGCTCCACGTCCGTGGCCGCCCAGGCGGAGACGAGGTGCTCTCCCTCGGCCAGCAGGGCGAAGTTCCCTACCGTGTCGCCGCTCTTCAGCTCGCCCAGCGCCTGCCCGCCCTCGCGGAGCTGCAGCTGCAGGGTGCCCCGTCCGATGAAGCACAGCGCGGTCGACGGCTCGCCGGCGCGGAAGGCGTACGTGCCGCGGCCGACGGAGCGCTCCTCGCAAGCCTCGGCCAGGATCCGCACGCCCACGTCGCTGAACTCACGCAAGAGCAGCGATCCGCGCAGAGCGGCGAAACGGTCCATCAAGCCCCCCGACCATGCATCCCGGCCAGCTTGACGTAGTCTGCCGCATTCCAGCGGATGTGCTCCAGTTCCTGGTCGGTGAGCGGCCGCTTCACCCGCGCCGGCGAGCCCACGGCCAGCACCCGGGGGGGAACCTGGGTGCCGGGAGTCACCACGCTGCCAGCCGCGACGATGGTCTCGCTGCCGATCACCGCCTGGTCGAGCACGATGGCGCCGATCCCGATCAAGCACAGGTCCGAGATGGTGCAGGCGTGCAGGACCACGCGGTGGCCCACCGTGACGCGCGCCCCGATCCGGGTGCCGAATCGCTTGTTGGCGACGTGGATGACGGAGAGGTCCTGGATGTTGGTCTCCTCGCCGATCTCGATCCGCTGCTCCTCGCAGCGCACCACGCAGCCGTACCAGATGCTGGCGCGGTCGCCGAGGACCACGTCACCCGCGACCGTGGCGGTGGGCGCGATGAAGACGCCGCGGCCCAGCCGCGGAGTGCGTCCGTTGACGGTCTGGATCATCAGGCCTTCTCCCGCTGGCCTGCCGCCGGGGGAGCTGCCCCGCCTTCCGCCGCCGGGCCCTCGGCCACCTTCTTCATCTTCGCGGCCTCGCCCCGGTTCACCTTCTCCAGCGCGTCCGCCAGGGCGTTGACCTCCTGGCTGAGCATGTCCAGGCTGCGCCGCAGGCCCGCGCCGGCCACGTCGACGGAAGCGGAATCCGCCGAGCGCATCCGGACGATCTGGGTGTACAGGCTCTCCAGCGTGTACGAGATGCGGGTGTGCTCCGCCTCGAACCGGGCGGCGCTGCGGGCCAGCTCCAGGCGCTGATCCCGCTGCTGCTCCAACGCCGCGAGCGCCGAGGACAGCCGGAGCTTGGCGACTTCGTCGGTTTCCGTCTCCACCCGCTTGCGGAGGGCGTCGTGCTCGCGGGAGAGGCGCAGGTCTTCTTCGGGCGAGAGGAACTTGCGCACGTCCCTCTCGCGCCGGGTCAGATCGCGGCAGGTGTTCCGCAGCGCGGAGATGGTCTCCTCCGGCTTGCGGAAGATCTCCTTCACCACCTCCGGCGCCACGCGCAGCTCGGCCAGGATCTTGTCGCAGATCCCGTCCACCCGGACGTCGCGCGGGTCCATCTGGGGAGCCGCGCCGGCCCCGGGCGCCCCGGCACCGCCGCGCAGGGTGAGGCCTCCCAGGGCCGAGGTGCGGTTCCCCAGGGTGCCGAAGCGCTGCGCGCGTGCGCGGGACTGCTCGTCGACCGACGGCTGCCCGGCCGGCGCGCGGGTGCCCACGGGCAGGGACGCATCCACGGTGACGGTGGCCCTGGTGATCCCTGCGTGGCGCGCGATCACGCGCGTGCCGCGGCTGCCCAGCCCGGCGGCGGGGAAGATCAGCCACCACAGGAACGGCAGCGCGCTCAGCGCCACGATGAACAGCACGATGGCGCCCAGGAGCCAGAGGTAGCCCTCGAACAGGCTGGCATTGGCGATCCGCGCCTCGCGCTCCGCGCGCCGGCGCAGCTTGCGCTCCAGCCGGCGCTGCCAGCGCTCGCGCCCCCAGTCGGGGTACGCGGTGCGCAGGCTCTCGGTCCACTCCCGCACCATCTGCTCCTGCTGCGTGCTGCCGCGGGCAATGGCTTCCTGCGCCCGGCGCAAGCTCGCCTGGAGCTGCTCTTGCCAGTCTGGGATGGGCGGATGGCTCAAGGCGAAGTTGGCTCCGGCCGAGGTCGGCAATTCGTAACATGGAGTGCCGGCTTCCGCACTCAGGGCATCAGCTCCGCCGCCACTCGTCCCAGGTCGTCCACCGACTTGACGACCTCGACGCGCGTGCAGTGGCGCGCGTAGAGTGGCATCTCGCTGTCCCCGAAACCCCAGCTGCCCGGGTCCTCCGGGCAAAGCCAGATCACACGCCGGGCCTTGCGCTTCACCTCGCCGAGCACCCAGGCGTTCGGAGGGTTGTAATTGGTCCGGCCGTCGCCGATGACGATCACGGTCGAGCGGCGGGTGACCGAACCGAGCCAGGTGGTGTGGAACATCCGCAGCGCGTGGCCATAGTTGGAGTTTGCGGCCACGTTGATCACCCGGCCCGCGGTGGCGAGGTCCACGGCCGCGGAGACGTCCATCGCCTTGAAGAGGTCGGTGACCTCGCCGATCTCGCTGACGAACACGAAGCTGCGCACGCGCGCGTACAGCTCCTGCAGCGTGTAGACGAACTGGAGCATGAGCCGCGAGACGTTGCGCACCGAATCGGATACGTCGCAGAGGACGAGGATCTCCGGACGCTCGGGGCGCTTGCTGCGGAACACGAGCCGCGCCGGGAAGCCGCCTGTTTCCAAATTCTTGCGCAAGGTGCGGCGGACCGAGAGGACGCCGCGGCGGCGGACCTTGCGCTTGCGGGAGAGGCGCGTCTTGAGGCGCTCGGCCAGGCGCCGCACCACCGCTCGCATGCGTTCCACTTCGGCGGGAGTGAGTGCGGCGAGGTTGCGCTGCAAGAGGCCTGACTCGCCCTTCTGCTCGGGGTCGCGCGCCTTCTGCTCCCGCTCGGCCACGCGCCGGGCGGCTTCCTCCAGCGCCTTGAGCGTCTGGCTCACGCGGCGCGACACCACCTCCAGGTGCGTCGGATCGAAGCCCTGCTGGCCGAGGCGGAGGAGGAACTCCTGCAGCTCCTGCTCGGCTCGCGAGGCGCCGGCGGCCTGGAGCAGACGGCGGGCATAGAACCCCCGCTGCAGCGGGCTCTGCAATCCGCGAAAATCGAGGCTCAGCGTCGCTTGCCGGAGCAGGCGGGCCAGCTGATCCGCGCGCCCGTTGATCAGCGCATCGGTGAGCGGGGAAAGCCGCATCTGGGCGAGCACTTTCGCTGCTTCCTCGAGGTCGAGCTCGGTGAGGTTCTCCGCCGCGAGCGCGTCGAGCAGCGAACCCGAGAGGCCTTCCACCAGGTCTTTCACCCCCAGGAAATAGAGATCGAACAGGCGGTCGAACACCGCGGCGTCCGGCCCGCGCTTCACCAGCGTGGCCCTCAGCGCGGCCCGGAAGGGATCGCGCTGCTCGAGGCCGATCAGGACGGATGCCCGAGCGGCGTCGGCTACCTCGGAAGGCGACACGCGCACGCCGTTCTGGCGGAGGAGGCCGACGAAGTCCGCGAGGCGCGCGTCCATGGGACACAGCGCATCTCACAAAGTCCGCGCAGTGAAAAGCACAGTGCCGACCGACCGCCCACTCCAAAGGCGCAGCGCCGCCCAGGGGGCGGCGACTGTCCGGCGGCGACTGACCCGGTGCCCAAATGTGGGGCGAAGTGCTTGCGCCGGTTTCTTGGTACGCGCTGCGGGCGGCGGGCACAATTCCGCCATGAGCGAGGGGGGTCCCCAGCGGCCGGGTGGGCCCGGCCGCAGGCGTGCGTCCGCGCTGCAGCTGGAGCTGCCCTGCGCGACCCTCGACGACCTGCGGGCGCAGCACCCCGAGCTGCGCTCCCGCCGCTTCCTGCTTCGCACCGACGAGCCGAAGCCGCTCGACACGGTGGTGCAGCTCGAGGTGCGCCTCGAAGACGGCAAGCACTGCTTCCGCGGCACTGCCGTGGTCGAGCGCGTCCACGGCGCGCCCGAGCCAGGCATGACGCTCTGGCTGCTGGCGGCGGACGATGCCGGCCGCGAGCTGGTCGCCTGGATCGGCGGCTCCCCGCCGCCGCTCTTGAAGGCCTTCGAAGCTGCCGCGGCGGCGGCGGATCGCGCCGTGGACGGGCCGCCGTCGCCGCCGCCCCGCGCTCCTCCGGATCCGCCGCCGCCCCTTGCCGCCCCGGATCCCCCTCCTCCGCCGCCCGGGAAGCGCCTCGGAGCCGTGCAGCTCGTCACCCGCGCCGTTCCGGTCACGCCGCTTCCTCCCGAGCCTGCTGCGCCGGAGCCGGCAGAAGAATCACCGCCCGGACTCGAGCTCGAGCCGCCTGCGCCCGCCGGACCGGAACCAGTGGAATCATTGGACCCGCCGGTACCGCCGCAACCGATCCCTGCAGCCCGACCAGCGGAGCCCGCTCGACCGGACCGGGGGCGGAGCCACCCTCCCGTGTCGCGCCGCCCTGCTCCGCCGCCGCTGCCCCGGCCGACGCTCGCCCCGGGCCAGCCCGCCGAGGCCTCCGCACCCGCTGCTCCGGTCGTCGTGGAGGATGTAGTGCCCTCCCGCCCCGCCGGGCCGCGAAAAGGGCCGATCATCGGCATCGACCTGGGCACCACGAACTCCTGCGCGGCGGTGGTGAAGGACAAGAAGCCGTTCATCATCCCCTCCCGGGAAGGCTACAACACGATTCCTTCGGTCGTGGCGGTCGGCGACAAGGGCAAGCTGCTCGTCGGCCACCCGGCGCGCGGGCAGATGCTGATCAACCCGGGGAACACCGTGTACGGCGCCAAGCGGCTGGTCGGGCGTCAATTCAAGTCGCCGGTGGTGAACGACCTCCTGGGCCGATTCGCCTACGAGATCACCGCCGGGCCCCGCGGCGAGGCGGCGGTGAAGCTGGCCGGCCAGATCTACTCGCTGCAGAAGATCGCGTCGCTGGTGCTGGGAGAGGTGAAGGACATCGCGCAGCAGTGGCTGGGGTGCGAGGTCTCCCGCGCGGTGATCACCGTCCCGGCGTACTACAACGACAACCAGCGCCAGGCGGTGCGCGCGGCGGGCGCCCTGGCCGGCTTCGACGTGGAGCGGATCGTCAACGAGCCCACCGCCGCGGCCATCGCCTTCGCGCACGGGCGCAGGCTAGAGGAGCGGGTGCTCGTCTACGATCTGGGCGGCGGCACCTTCGACACCTCGGTGCTCGAGCTGCACGGGAACGTCTACGAGGTGATCTCCACCGGCGGCGACACCTTCTTGGGCGGCGTCGACTTCGACAAGGCGGTGATCAACGAGCTTCTGGCGCGGTTCCAGAAAAAGCACGGGGTCGAATTCCAGGGCGATCGGGTGGCGTACCAGCGCATCGCCGACGCGGCGGAGCGGGCCAAGATCGCCCTATCGGAGCGCCTGACCATGCCGGTGAATGTCCCGTTCGTCACGCTGGTGGACGACAAGCCCTGCGACATCGACACCACCCTGACCCGCGCCGAGCTGGAGAAGCTGACCGAAGGCCTGATCGACCGCACCCTGCGCGTCTGCGACGACGTGCTCACCAACTGCGGTCTGAAGATCTCCGACATCGGCGAGCTGCTGCTGGTGGGCGGGCAGAGCCGGATGCCGCTGGTCCGGGAGAAGATCCGCGCCTTCTTCGGCCGCGAAGCGTCCCGGGCGGTGCACCCCGACGAGGCGGTGGCGCTCGGCGCGGCGCTCCTCGCCGACTCGATCCAGAGCGGCGAGATCGGCGGCATCGTGCTGGTCGACGTGCTGCCGATGAGCATCGGGGTGGGATTGCCCGGCGGACGGTTCAAGAAGGTCGTCGAGCGCAACACCTCTCTCCCCCACAAGAAGACGTACTCCATCTGGACCAGCGAGGACGGCCAGAAGACGCTGGAGATCCCCATCTTCCAGGGGGAGGGAGACCGCGCGCAGGACAACGAATACCTGGGCACGCTGGTGGTCCCCGACCTGCCGCCCGGAACCAAGGGAAACGTGGTGTTCGACATCATCTTCGCCATCTCGCCGGAGTCGATCCTCACCGTCACGGCCGAGGAACGCGGCACCGCGCGAACCGTCACCGCCACCTTCAGCACCCAGGACACTCCCGAAGCGGTCCGCCGCCGCCTCTCCGGCGAGCAGGGCGAGGAGCCCCCTCCCCTCGACGAGGGCGACAACGGCAAGCGCCGCGGCTGGATGAAACGGCTGTTCGGGACGTGACCCACTGAGTGGTAGCGTGCGCGGATGGTCGCGCTGCTCGCTGCGCTCCTGGCGCTCTCCCCGGCGGAGCTGCGCACGAAGGCCGCTCCCGGGCTTTCTGCCATCCGGCCCGAGGCGATCGCCGCCCATGTCCGCTTCCTCGCGGACGACTTGCTGGAGGGCCGCCGCTCGGGCGAGCGCGGCCACGCGATCGCCGAGCGGTACGTCGCCGCGCAGTTCGAGGCGCTGGGGCTCCGTCCGGCGGGCGAGCGCCAGGGGTGGCTGCAGGAGGTCCGCCTCCGCGAGCTGCGGGCGGACCCTGACCGATCGTCGCTGTCCTTCGGCGGCGGTCCTGCGCTCCGTCCATTCGAGGACTACCTGCCGGGGGCGGATACCGACCGCACCGAGGTCGAGATCGATGCGCCTCTCGTCTTCGTCGGATACGGCGTCCGCGCGCCGGAGCTCGGTTACGACGACACGGCAGGAGTCGACCTCGCGGGCAAGGTCGTCGTCTGGCTGCAGGGTGCGCCTGGGGCCCCGTTCCCGGCGCTGGCAAAGGCCGTCTACTCCGACAGCGCGGTCAAGTGGCTTCCGCTGGCCGGACGCGGCGCCGTGGGAATTCTCGCGCTGCTCACGCCGGAGCGGCTGCAGATCCAACCGTTCGACCGCGCCGCGCACGCAGCTCGCCGGGGGACGGTCGTTTCGTCCGAGGCGCCGCCCATGCCGCCCGTGGTGGCCGTCCAGCCGGACATCGCGGACGCGTTGCTGGCGCACGCCGGCAGCGGGTTGTCTGACCAGCTCGAGCGCGCTCGCGAGGGAAAGCTCCGCGCGTTCGACGTCGGCGTGCGCGCGCGGATACGCCTCGCTTCCGCCGCGCGCGAGATCACCTCGCACAACGTCCTCGGCTTGCTCCCCGCGACCGGAGTGGGCGGCAAGGAGATCGTCGTCATCTCCGCGCACCTCGATCACCTCGGCATCGGGGACCCGGTGGACGGAGACGCCATCTACAACGGGGCCGTGGACAACGCGACGGGCATCGCGGAGATGCTGGAGATGGCCCGGGCGCTCGCCGCGCAGCCGGATCGCAAGCGCGCGGTGCTCTTCCTGGCGGCGACCGGGGAGGAGCTCGGCCTGCACGGCTCCGCCTGGTTCACCCGCCATCCGACGGTCCCGCTGCAAGACGTGGTTGCGAACCTGAACCTGGACCAGCTCGCGCCGATGTGGACACCGCACGACGTGGTGCTGCGCGGCGCCGAGCAGAGCACGCTGGAGGATCACGTCCGGGTGGCCGCGGCGCTTCTGGGGCTGTCCATCAGCCCGGATCCGGTGCCCGAGCAGACTTTCTTCCTGCGCAGCGACCAGTACAACTTCGCCCGGCGCGGGATCCCGGCGGCTTGTCTGTGGCAGGGTTTCCGGGACGATCGCGGCGGATCCACGAACGAGGCGATCTTCCGGAGGTGGCGCGCCACGCGCTACCATCAGCCGAGCGACGACCTGCGGCAGCCGCTCGACTGGAGCGCCGCCGCGGCCTGGGCGCGCTTCGAGTTCCTGGTCGCGCTTTCCCTCGTCCAGGCCGATGCGCGTCCTACCTGGAAGCCGGACGACTTCTTCACCAAGTTCCTCACTTCGCACCGCCCGCCTTGACGAACGCGGCCACCACTTCGAAGTGGGCCGTCTGCGGGAAGAGGTCGAGGGGATGCGCGGAGACCAGCTGGTAGCCCGCCTCGCGCAAGAGCTTCGCGTCGCGCGCCAGCGTCGGCGCGTCGCAGCTCACGTAGGCGATCCGTGGGACGCCCTGGTCGGCCAGCCCGCGCACAGCGTCGGCGGCCCCGGTGCGCGGAGGATCGAGCAGTGCCGCGTCGAACGGCCCCGGCAGGCCCCGGAGCGCCTCGGCCGCGTCCCCCGCGACAAGGCGGAGCTTCGCCGGCCCGGAGTCGATCTCGTCCGCGCTCCGGCGGAGGAGCTGCAGCGACGGACCGGCGAAATCGACGCCGACCACCGATCGGGCGCGCAGGAGGAGCGGCAGGGTCAGCGTGCCGCTGCCGCAGAACAGCTCCAGGACGTGGCCGGATGCCGCGTCTCCCAGCGCGGCGATCGCGGCTTCCTGCAGGGCGGGCACCATGGACCGGTTGGCTTGCGAGAAGACGTCCGGGCGCGACCTCGTGCGGAAGCCGGGGTAGGAATCGACCAGCACCGGATCGCCCAGCGCTTCCGAGCCGAGCGTGACCCCTTTCACGGTGCCGAGCAGCGCCTGCGCGCGCTTGCGCAGGGCCTGGGACGGTGGGCCCTGCGTTCGCAGGTCCACGGCCCCTGCTCCGCTTGCGCTCGTGTCGAGGCCGAGATCGAGGACGCCTGGCAGGTCGTGGCCGCGGATCGCGTCGGCGAGCATCTGCAGCGGCTCTTCGAACAGCAGGCACTCGTCGACGGGCACCACGCCCTCGTCCCCCTTGAATCCCCAGCTGCCTCGCGGACCCCGGTGCATCCGGGCGCGCCGGCGGTAGCGGAACTGCTTCGGGCTGGGCGAGATCGGCAGGAGACGGTAGCTGTCCGGGGCGCAACCGCCGATGCGCTCCAGAGCGTCGGCCGTGAGCGCGCTCTTGGCGCTGAGCTGCACGGCGTAGTCCACTTGCTGCACCGGGCAGCCTCCGCACCGGTCGACGATGGGGCACGGGGCGAGGACGCGCGCCGGGCCGGGCTCGATGACCCGCAGCGCGCGGGTGCGCTCGAAACGCCCCTCGCCGCCTTCCAGCTCGGCCTCGACAAGGTCGCCAGGCGCCCCGCCCCGCACGAACACGACGCGGCCGCCGTGGCGGGCGAGCCCTTCGCCGCCGTGCACCAGCGACTCGATGCGAAGCTGTACCTTCGCGGTCACCGAGATCGAGGCGCTGGGGTCAGGCGGGCGCGGTGGAGAGGTCTTTCGACAGCTGCGAGACGATGCGCCCGAGGCGCGCCCGGGTGGCTTCGTCCGCGTCGAGGAACTCGAGCCCCACGCCCGGCTCGTCCACGCCCGGGCCAGGAGGCTGCGACCAGACTACGCGCGCTTGCAGCTTGCACTCTGCCTCGCCCGGGAGCTGCAGCAGGACCTGCACCACGTCGTCGACCGGCGCGGCGAGGTGGGTGTTCACGAAACAGCCGCCCTGCGAGACGCTGGTGCTCCAACCGGAGAAGCTGCCGTGGCGCTCGGAGGAGAGAGTGACCATCAGCTC
>DATFTN010000305.1:0-8436 GCA_035261845.1 Myxococcales bacterium
TGAGGTCGAGGATCTTGAGGATGTTGTCGTGGCCGATGACGTTGACCGCGCGCGCCTCGTTGAAGAAGCGGTCGACGATCTTCTTGTCGGCGGAGAACTGCGGGTGCAGGAACTTGATCGCGACGCGCGAGCCGATCCCCGGGTGCTCGGCCATGTACACCGCCCCCATCCCGCCCTTCCCCAGCTGCCGGGTCACCCGGTACGAACCGATGCTGCGGCCGATCAACTCGTCGTCGGGCTCCAGCCCCGTCAGGTCGAGGCCGTCCTCCGGGCAATGCAGGATCTCGTCCTCGTACGTGTTCGCGCACTCGGGGCAGGTCCGGGACACGAGTTTTTCTCCGCGTAATGCCTCGGCCGCTGCGTACAGCCGGAAGGCGAGAGGGCCCAAGAGGCCCTCTTCCCCCCGTGCGTGCGCCCGCCCGCACCGATAGTCGACACCCCGTCGGGCGCTGCTGTCAAGCAGCCGTTTCAGCTGGGCTGCACGGGAGTTGCGCGCGGCGGCGCGTGGCGCGGCGCTACTTCAAGGCGTCGCCGATGTCCATCAGCGCGTCGCTGGACGCTTCCTTCTTCTTCTTCTTCGCCGGGGCCTTGCGGGCGGCGTGCTCCGGCTCGCGCGGCGGCGGCGTGGGCGAGGCGATGGCCAGCGCCGTCATCTTCGCCGTGAAGGTCTGCGCGACGTCGGCGACCAGGTCCGCCTGGGAGGGCAAATACCCCGACTTGGTGATCTCCAAGTGGATCTTCGCGTTGCGGGGCGCTTCGATGGAGAGCGGCGCGGTCCCGTTCTTCTCGCCACCCTTCCACGTCGCCTTCACCCGCGCCTCGAGCGGATCGCTCACCACCACCACGTACACGGGCTCCGGCTCGGGCTGCGGCGGAGTCGGCTGGGCCGCAGCCTGGCGCGTCTTCACCATTTCGTCGGCGGCAAGCTTGGCTTCGTTGGCGGCGGTCAACGATTTGTTGACCAGGTAGCCGACGGCGCCCAGGAGGAGCACGACGGCCGCTACGATGCCCACGACGATCGGCGCGCGGCTCTTCTGCAGGGCGCTGGCCGGGAGCGTCGGCTGGTCCTCCGGCTCGTCCCCGCGCGTCTGCGGCCTTCCGGGGGCGACGCGCGCCCGGCCGGGGGTGGAAGCGCGCGGTCGCGAGACGGGTTGCGATTTCCCCGGGGAGCTTCGGCGCGCTCCCGACCGCGGATCCGTGGAACGGCCCGGTTGAGAAGGCGTGCGGGGGCCGGGGTTGGACGGCGTTCCCCGCGAGGCGATGGTCTCCATCTCCTCGCGCTTGTCGGCGGGCGGCAGGTCGGCGCTGATGCCCAGCTGCTCCATCACCCGCGAGATCGCGTCGTGCAGCTGCTGCATGCTCTGGAAGCGATCCTCCTGCCGCTTCTGCAGCGTGCGCAGGATGATCGTCTCGTACCCTTCCGGGACGGCGGGGTTCAGGTCGCGGGGGCGCGGCGGCGGCAGCTGGATGTGGCCGATCAGCACCTCGCCGAAGGCGGCGCCGGGGAAAGGCAGCCTTCCGGTGGCGAGCTGGAACATCATCACGCCCAGCGAGTAGATGTCGCTGCGAGCGTCGATCAGCTGGGTGCGCCCGCCGGCCTGTTCCGGGGACATGTACGCCGGCGTGCCCATCACCATGCCGGTCTGGGTCTTGCCGGTGGAGACGCCCTCGGCGTTGGTCAGCTTGGCGATGCCGAAGTCGACCACCTTGACGAAGTTCTTCTTTCCCTTGAGCGCGATCAGGTACACGTTGTCGGGCTTCAGATCGCGGTGGACGATGCCCGCATCGTGCGCGGCGCCCAGCGCATCGCAGACCTGAAGCACGATGGGCCCCGCCACGTGCAGCGGCACCGCCCCGCCTCCCTTGAGCAGGCTCTGCAACGGCCGCCCGTAGAGGAACTCCATCACGAAGTAGTGACGGTTGTCGTCGGTGACGTTGAGGTCGAGGATCTTGAGGATGTTGTCGTGGCCGATGACGTTGACCGCGCGGGCTTCGTTGAAGAAGCGCTCGACGATCTTCTCGTCGTGCGAGTACTGCGGATGGAGGAACTTGATCGCGACCTTCGACCCGATGGTCGGGTGCTCGGCCATGTACACCGAGCCCATTCCGCCCTTCCCCAGCAGCTTGACCACCCGGTAGGACCCGACGATCTGCCCGATCAGGTCGTCGGGCGCGCCCCCGGTGAGACTCACGCCGTCCTCCGGGCAGTGCAGGACGTCGTCGTCGTAGGTGTTGTGGCAGTCGGGACAGGTGCGGGGCACGGGAACCTCCAGTTGAATCGCCAGGCTGCACTGCTGTCAAGCAACCGCCCGCGCCTTTTCCGGCCGGGTTATGCTGCATCGTCCATGCGCTTCGCCAAGCTGCACGGCCTGGGAAACGACTTCGTCCTGCTCGACCTGCGCGGGCTGGCCGGGGGCGCCCCGCCCTCGCCGCAGCGCGCCGCCGAACTGTGCGACCGGCATCGGGGAATCGGGGCCGACGGAGTGCTGACGCTGCTGGAAGGCGACCGGTTCGTGATCCACAACGCAGACGGATCGGTCCCGGAGATGTGCGGAAACGGCGCCCGGTGTGCAGCGCTGTGGATCGCCACCGGCGGAGGTGCGCGGCCCGCCCGCGCCCGGGTGGTGCTGCAGACCGATGCGGGCCCGCGGCCCTGCGCGGTCGAGGCCGAGTCCGGCGCCTTCGGCCAGGTCGAGGTGGAGATGGGCGCGGCCGAGGTCGGCGCTGCGCGCGAGCTGCCCGGGGGCTTCAGCGCGGTGCCGGTCTCGACCGGCAATCCGCACCGCGTGATCTTCACCGACGGCGATCTGCGCGTCCTGGCGGCGCGCCACGGACCGGCGCTCTGCCGCGCGGAGGAGGCGAACATCGAGTTCGTCTCCCGCGTGGGCCCTTCGCGCTACGCGGCCGTGGTCTGGGAGCGCGGCGCCGGCCTGACCCAGGCCTGCGGCACGGGCGCCTGCGCCGTCGCCGCGGCCGCCGCCGCCCGCGGCGACGTAGACCCCTCTGCCGAAGTGATCGTCGAGCTGCCCGGCGGCTCCCTCTCCATCCGCCGCGATCCCCTCACCGGCCAATTGCTGATGCGCGGACCCGCCCAACTCGTCTTCACCGGCCACCTCCCCGACTGAACACCCGCGATCGTGCCTGCAGACGTTTCACGCAGAGGGCGCGGAGGAAAGGGAGAGCGCTGAGGATCTCGTTTGAAAAACGAACCCTCCGCGCCCTCGCCTTTCTCCTCTGCGTCCTCTGCGTGAAACGTTCTTGGTCCTGTAACTGAGGCTAGCGCGGGGGAGGAGTTCCGGCGTCGGGAGTGGGGGCGGGTTGGGGTTGCTTCGGTGGGGTGGGTTGGCGGGGAGGCGGTGGCGGGGATGGCGCGGGGTGGGGTTTGGATTGGGAGGCGTCTTCGAGGAGGCCTTGGATGCCTTCCAGCTCGCGGAGCACCGGGCCGGCTTCGAGGGAGTGATCGCCGCCGCCCTCCTCGACGGATTGGAGCTTGCGGCGGGCGGAGAGGACCAGCTTCGCTGCCTGGAGCAGCTCCTGCTTCGCGGCGGTGAAGGCGAGCTCGCCGCGCAGCCCGGCCAGCCGCTGGTGCTGCTCTGCGGTGAGGCCGGGCAGCGCGCTGCCGCGGTCGACCAGCCGGCCTGCCTCGGCGATCGACTTCTCGTCGCCCTTCTGCGCGTCCGCCCGGGCCCACGGCACCACCAGGTCGAAGAGGGCCCGATCGAGCTCCGTCTGGTCCTCGAACTCCTGCTCGGAGACCTTGGTGCCCTGCGGGATCGGGAGCGGTCCGTAGATCTTGCCGAACTGCGGATCGTCCGGCGCGAGGTTCGCCATCCCCAGCGGGAAGAAGCGCCCCTTCGAGATGGTCAGGACCGACTCGTCTGGCCGCCAGGCGAAGCGGCGCTGGTTGCGCTCCGAGGCGAGCCACCAGACCGCGGCCAGAAGGCACAGCACCAGGAGCCAGAGCACGAGTCTCGACAGAACGCCGCCGCGGCGCTGCGCCTGTGCCTCCGCCATCTCAGGTCTTCCTCACCGCGCCGATGAACGGCAGGTTGCGGTACTTCTCCCCCGCGTCGAGGCCGTATCCGACCAGGAACAGGTCCGGCACGGTGAACCCCAGGTACTGGATGGGGATGCGGGTGCGCAGCCGCGAAGGCTTCTGCAGCAGGGCGCAGATCTTCACCGAGGAGGGCCGGCGCGTCGACAGGTTGTCGAGCAGGTACCGCATGGTGAGTCCGGTATCGACGATGTCCTCCACGATGAGCACGTGCTTGCCCTCGATCGGCCGGGTCAGGTCGGAGGTGATCTTCACCACCCCCGAGCTCTCGGTCTCCTCCCCGTAACTGGAGAGACCGATGAAGTCGACCGAAAGCGGCAGGTCGATCTGGCGCGAGAGGTCGCTGACGAACACGAACGCCCCTTTGAGAACGCCGACCAGCACCAGCTCCTTGCCCCGATGATCGCGCTCGATCTCCCCGGCCAACTCGCGGACGCGGCCGGCGATCTGCTGCTGCGTGTACAGGACCTCGACCTCCTCGCCCAGCTTCATTCGGATCTCCTCGGGACTCACACGTACGCGTTGTTCATCAGCTCGCCGAATCCGCCGCCGCCCGGAACGATGTACTGCCGATCGTCCAGCCCCCGCTCCCTCTCCCAAAGGGTCCCGGGCACGGTGTCGAACACCTCGGGCGGCGAGAGCCCGCGATCGAGGCGCAGGGCATAGATCACGGTGTCGGGGTGCTGGGTGGTGACGCGCTTCACGTACTCGGGAGTGACGATCAGGTGCACGGCGATCACCTTGCGCGGCGCGCCCATCACTTGCCCCTGGTAGGCGTCGAGGGCGGTGCAGATCGAGCCGCCGGTGGCGCCCATGGGATCGGGGAAGAGGAGGATGGCGTCGTCCACGTCGCCGCCGATCTTGCTGCCCGAGATGCGCGCGCCGATCACCCTGGAGGCCACGTCCATCACGCGGGCCATGACGAAGTGGTCCTGCCGGACCAGGCGCGGATCGAGCAGCGTGTTGAGGAAGTCGTAAGCGACCTGCGAGGGCAAGGTGCCCGCGCGCGCGATGTTCACCGTCACGGCCCGCACCTGTGGGTCGATGGTCTGGCCGTGGAACACTCCGTGCGGGGTGTGATCGATCATGCGGGTGGGTGTGGCGACGGCGCGCCGGGGGAACTCGGCGTTGACCACCACGCGCAAGAGGTCGCGGTACAGCTCGCCGACCAGGCGGTTGATGTCCGGCTGGTTGGTCCCCTTCGCGCACAGCCTGGCCAGCTGGGTGAGCGCGAGCGGGTCGGCGAGCACGTGCACCGAGGGGCCATAGCGATGCGGCATCTCGGGCGCACGGTACGGGATCTCGTCGTACGCGTGGTCGCGCATGCAGAGCCTCCGTCAGTCCCTTTCAGCGCGGCGGCCTTCCCTCGCCGCCTCCGGCTGGACCACGGCCGCGGTCGCGGCGGAACCGGAGCGAGAGGGTTGCGTCGACGCCGTCGGGCACCGGCCGCGCCAGCAGCACCGCGTCGCGCAGCGCGGCCATCCTGTCCACCACCATCCGGGCCCCGGTGCCCACCATGCCCCCCTCTCCTTCGGCCGCTGCCTGCAGCGAGCGCAACAGGCCCCGCAAGTCGAACCAGCCCACCTGGTCGGGCGGGGAATCGAGGCCGGGCACACCGGCTTCCTTGAGCTGGTCGCTCAGCGTCCGCGCGCCCCGCTCCGGCGCGAGGGCGAGCCCGATGGGACCGAGCTGCGCCGGCCGCGGAGCCGGCTTCCCGCGGCGGCGTCCACGGCCGGGCGGAGGCGCCGGATCCGGCTCCTCCTGCGGCAGGCCGCCGACGGCCAGGTAGAAGAACCCGTCCTTCACCGCGGCCATCGCCGCGCCGCCGCCGAGCTTCCACAGTGTGGTGCCTCCGATGCGCACGCGCTGCGCCGCGCTGACCTTCTTGTCGATCGCCTGCTGCAGCGTCCGCGCCCGCTCCGGGGCGAGCTCGGCCGCGACCAAAAAGCCCGAGCGGTCGAACGCGCCCACCTCTTCGCCCAGGACGGCCTCGAGCAGCGCGGTCGCGTCGAGGTACAGGGCGATGCCGAGGTTGCCGGTGAACGCCGGCAAGAGGTCCTTCTCCAGATCCAGGCCGGTCAGCTCCTGGGCGCGCTCGCGCGCGCGGTTGGCGTCCGCCTGGCTCGCCTTCAGCAGCTCGCGCCAGAGATCGTCCGGCCGGCCCGAGACCTTCACGTACGCGGCGGGGCCGGCGGGCAGCCGCGCGGCCAGGTCGGGTGGCGGCTGCAACGGGGTAAACGTCCTCTTCAGCTCCTCGCCGGAGATCCGCCGGGGCTGCGCGAACAGCTTCATCTGCAGGGCTTCCGCCCCGTCGAGAACGGAGAACGCGGCGAGGGCGAGCTGCGCGGCGAAGCGGCCCTTCGCGTCCTTCTCGGACGGGCGGGAGAAGAACACCGCGTCGCCCTGGCCGACGTGCTGGAGCGCCAGCTGCCAGGCCGGGTCCGCGGCCAGTCCGCCCGAAGGCGGCAGCGCGATCACGCCGCGCAGCGCCAGCGTCGGGTCGGTGAGACCGGGCAGGCGCAGGTACAGGTATCCGTACCGGAGGACGACCGCGACCTGCTCGCCGCCGCGCCCCGCTCCGAGGAGCACGGGCACGCCGTTCTCCGTCCTGGTGTCGCTGAGCTGGAAGGGCCCACCGGCGAACCGCCCTTCCGAGGCGTGCGAGAGCAGGCGCCTGACCGCCGCGAGCGCCTTCGCGTCGTCGCTGGTGCCGACGGCAGCGACCAGCGCCTCCGCGTCCTGCGGCACGGTGAACAGCGCCAGGCCCTCGTCCGGATCGAAGCCGTTCTGCAGCGCGGCGGAAGCGTCGAGCGCGTCGAATCCGATCGCATCGGACAGCTCGGCCGCGGTCTCGTCGAAGACGTCGCTCAGCGCCAGCTTGGCGGCGGTGGCGCGGTGTGCGCCGACGCGCTCCCACGGACGCTCCTGCACCCAGGCGGCGCGCACGTCGGCGGGCACGGCGGCGGGGACGGACCGCCGCAGCACAGTCGCCTTCGCCGATGCGCTCAGCTTCTGCCCGTCCCGATCCACTACCGTCTGCGTGACGAGGTACGCGCCGGCCCGGGGAAAGGCGTGCTCCACGCGCGCTCCTTCGGCGGGCGGTGTCCCGTCGCCGAAGTCCCACACCACCCGGGTGCCCTGGGGCAGGTCCCGGTCGGACCCGTAGGCGACGGGCACTCCGGCGCCGACGGTCCGGTCTTCGCCCGGGGCGGGCGTCACGTGCCGGGCGCAGGCCGCGCACAACAGCAGCGCCCCGCAGACGAGTCGGCTCCGCATGGCGCTCCATGTACCATAACGCGGAGAACGTCTCCGTTTGACGGCTCTGCAACCTCAACACGCTCTTCGATCCGGCGCCTTCGGCGCCTCCACGACGGAGGAGCCGGCTTTGCCGGCGACGGGCGGAGGCCGCAGGCCGTAGCATCGATCGACGAGCTCGCTCCCATGATTGGTCACTTCTTGCCTCGTGCGCCTGGGGCGAGGCCGAGTCGCGATCGTGAATTCCACGTTCAAGCATGAGTGGCGTGGATCTCCGTTTGCTTTCCGGGGGAGCGCCAAGCCCAGTCAGGCGAAGAGTGCAGCTCGCATGGGAGCCCGGTCGGCAGCACGGGCTCTGGGCCACGCGGATTGACGCGCCGCGGCCCGCCCTGGAACAGGTTGACGCACGGCACGGGCGACGCTTCATCGCGCCATCCAGCGCGGGCGGCGAGTCGCCGACGGTTCGAGCAACTCCCAACAAGCAACTTCGGCGCGGGGCGCATCATCGGTCATCTGACCGATGCCTGCCTTTTCTAGTTGACGAGTTCAGCAGGCCGTTCGGATCGGCCCTCCGACCATCGCACAATCCTGAGTCCTGAGCGCTCAGGAGGCGTTCCCTTGCACGGAGGATCGAGTTCCACCCTGGCGTGTTCCTTCGCCACCCCGCGTGCACCAGCGGCCGCCGCAGAGATTGGAAAAACGGCCGTGCTACCAAACATGCATGATCAACTCACTCGAAACCGTAGCGTTGCTCAGCGACCCGGATCTCCTCGAGCGGACGCGCGAGCTGGCCGACCACTCCTGTTGCACGGAGGCAGACCTCCTCGTGCACCTGGGCGAGGTCGACGAGCGGAAGCTCTACCTCGAATGCGCATTTCCCTCCATGTTCGCGTACTGCCTCGGCGAGCTGCGGTTCTCCGAGGACGCGGCTTACAGCCGGATCATGGTGGCACGCGCAGCGAGGCGAGTGCCGGCCATGATCGAGGCAGCTCGGTCCGGGCACGTCCACCTGACCGGACTGCGCCTGCTCGCGCCGCACCTGACAGCCGAGAATCACTGCGAGGTGCTCGCCGAGGCGGCAGGCAAGACGAAGCGCGAGATCGAGGAGTTGGTCGCGCGTCTGGCGC
>DATFTN010000306.1:0-2041 GCA_035261845.1 Myxococcales bacterium
GTGCTCTTCGCCGAGGTGAAGAAGCCATGATCATCGCCAAGGCTCCGTTGCGGATCACCCTGGGCGGGGGGGGGACCGACCTGCGCAGCTACTACTTCAAGCACGGGGGCTTCTGGATTAGCGCGGCCGTCGACAAGTACATCTACATCTCCATCCACGACATCTTCCCCGACGAGATCATCCTCAAGTACTCGAAGCTCGAGCGCGTGAAGTCGGTGGAGCAAGTGGAACACTCGCTGCTGCGCGAATGTCTGCGAACCATGGGGGTCCGCGAGCGGATCGAGATCTCCAGCTTCGCCGATCTGCCGGAGGGGACCGGCCTCGGCTCCTCGGGCGCCTTCACCGTGGCGTTGCTCAAGGGGCTCCACAGCTATACGCGCAAGCACGTCACGAACCGCGAGCTGGCCGAGGAAGCGTGCAGGGTGGAGATCGAGCAGCTCGGCCGCCCGGTGGGGAAGCAGGACCAGTACATCGCGGCATTCGGCGGCATCAATTCCTTCTCGATCGCCGTCGGCAGCGATCAGGTCGAGGTGGTGCCGCTCCACATCCCGCGTCCGACGCTGTACGCCCTGGAGGAGAGCTGCGCGTTCTTCTTCACTGGCTACTCCCGGCAGGCTGCCTCGATCCTTGCCGAGCAGCACGAGAAGTCGAGCAGGGACGACGCGGCGATGATCGAGAACCTGCACGCGGTGAAGGAGCTGGGCCGGCGCAGCAAGGCTGCGCTGGAGAAGGGAGACCTGCGCGAGTTCGCCGCCCTGCTCAACCAGCAGTGGGACCTGAAGCTGGCGCGGTCCAGGTCGATGGTCAACTCCAACATCGCGCGCTGGTTCCAGCTCGGCCGTGAGAACGGCGCTCTCGGCGGCAAGTTGATCGGGGCGGGTGGTGGCGGATTCCTCATGTTCCTCGCCGAGGACAAAGCAAGGCTCCGGCAGGCCATGGCGGCCGCCGGGTTGCAAGAAGTTCGCATGCGCTTCGACTTCGAAGGCGCGCAAACGCTGGTCGCGTGATGCGGGTCGGGATCCTGGGTTGCGGCGTGATCGGCGGCAAGCGCGCCTCGGCGCTGGGGCAAGATCGGTTGACCGCCGTTTGCGATCGCGACCCGGCACGCGCGGAGGCGCTGGCGGCGCGCACCGGGGCCCGGCCGTGCGGTTCGCCCGCGGAGTTGTTCGGTCACTGTGATGCGGTGGTGGTCGCCACCACCAACGACCAGCTCGCCCCGCTCACGGCGGAAGCGCTGGAGGCCGGCAAGCACGTGCTGGTCGAGAAGCCTGCCGCGCGGAACGCCGCCGAGCTGCAGCCGGTCGTCGCGCTGGCGGCGCGCCACGGGAGGGTGGTGAAGGTGGGCTTCAACCACCGGTTCCACCCCGGGGCGATCCGCGCGCGCGAGATCCTCGACGGAGGTGAGTGTGGCCCGGTCCTCTTCGTGCGCGCTCGGTACGGCCACGGCGGCCGCCTCGGATACGAGCGCGAGTGGCGCGCCGATCCAGCGGTGGCCGGGGGCGGCGAACTCATCGATCAGGGCGTCCATCTGATCGATCTGGCCCGCTGGTACCTGGGTGCGGAGTTCGCGCGCATCTCGGCGCAGACGGCGACCTTCTTCTGGAACATGCCCGTCGATGACAACGCGTTTCTCACCTTGACCACGGGCTCCGGCCAGGTCGCGCACCTGCACGCCAGCTGCACCGAATGGAAGAACCTCTTCTCGTTCGAGATCTATTGCCGGAACGCCAAGCTGCACCTGGAGGGGCTGGGCGGTAGCTACGGGGTCGAGCGCCTGTACCATTACCGGATGCGGCCGGAGATGGGGCCTCCGGAGACCGTCATCCATGAATATCCAGGCGCCGACCAGTCCTGGGAGCTCGAATGGCGCGATTTCTCCCGCGCCGCAACGACCGGGGGGGTGGTCTGCGGCGGACTTCCGGACGCGCTCGCCGCGCTGCGCATCGTCGACGAGGTGTACGGCCGATGATCCAGGTGACGATCCTCGCAGGTGGTCTGGGCACGCGGCTGGGTCCGCTGGCCTCGCAGACGCCGAAGGCGC
>DATFTN010000307.1:0-2262 GCA_035261845.1 Myxococcales bacterium
TGATCAGCCGCACGAACTCCAGCTCGGTGAAGAGGGCGCGGGCCTTCTCCTCGTTGAGCGGCTTGCGCAAGAGGTCCTCCAGCTGCACGGGCAGGGGAAGGTCCTCGTGGAGCTGGATGAGCTTGCGCGCGCGGCGCACCGTCTCGAGGTTCGCCAGCGCGTTCTCGCGCAGCTTGGGCTTCTTGATCTCGCCGGCGCGCGACAGCACGCCCTCCAGGGTGCCGAACTCCTTGAGCAGCGCCGCGGCCGTCTTCTCGCCGACTCCGGGGATGCCGGGCACGTTGTCGATCTTGTCCCCGGTCAGCGCGAGCAGGTCGGCGACGAGGTGCGGGGGAACTCCCCATTTCTCCTCCACCTCGGCGGGGCTGTACCACTTCTCGTACATGCTGTCGTAGCAGCGGACGGCGCCGTCCACGAGCTGCAGCAGGTCCTTGTCGCCGCTGACGATCACCACTTCCCACCCCATGGAGCGGGCGCGGCGGGCGCGGGTGGCGATCACGTCGTCCGCCTCCCACCCTGACAGTCCCACGGCCGGCACGTTGAGCGCCTCGAGCACGCGGCGTACGAGCGGGAACTGGGGGCTCAAGTCCTCGGGCGCCGCGCCGCGGGTCGCCTTGTAGTCGGCGTAGATCTCGCTGCGCGCCTGCTTGCCCTCCTCGTCGAAGGCGACCGCCAGGTGGGTGGGGCTGCCCTCGCGGATGGCCCGCAGCAGCATGGTGGTGAAGCCGTAGACGGCGTTGGTGGGAACGCCCTGGCGCGTGGAGAGGTGCGGCAGCGCGTGGTAGGCGCGGAAGATGGCGTGCGAGCCGTCGACGAGCCAGAGCGAGGGCACCTGTGATTTCTAACAGGCTTCCCGGTGTGCGACCATGCGCGCGTGACGCGCTGCCCATGGTCGACGAGCGACCCCCTGTACGTTCGCTACCACGACGAGGAATGGGGGTTCCCGGAGCGGGATTCGCGCGCCCTGTTCGAGAAGCTGGTGCTCGACGGGTTCCAGGCCGGGCTCTCCTGGCTGATCATCCTGCGCAAGCGGGAGGCGTTCCGCCGCGCCTTCGACGGCTTCGATCCGCGGAAGATCGCGCGCTGGCGGCCGCCCATGTCGAAAGCGCTGCGCGAGCGGGGCTTCACCTTCGTCGGCCCGACCATCTGCTACGCGTTCATGCAGGCGGTGGGCATGGTGGACGATCATCTCGTCACCTGCTTCCGCCGCCGCGGTTAAAGTGGGCTGCATGCCCGTGACGTCCCTCCTGCTTGCCTCGATGCTCGCCTCGGTTTCCACGCCAGCCGAGCCCGCAGCTCCGGCTTACGTTCTGCTCACCCTTTCCTCCGGCCACGTCTTCCGCGTGCTCAACTCGGGTCCGTTGCTCGACGACAAGGGCAAGCGGCTCGCGCTGGCGCTCTCCTACCTGAGCACGGCGCAGACGCAGAGGGAGGTGCAGGCCGCCGCCGAAGAGCTGTTCGAGTACCTCCGCCCTCACGCCGAGCACGAGAAGGACAAGGCCGTGGTGGTGATCGCGCGGCTCGGCTCCGGAAGCGAGGTGGTGGATCAGGACGTCCTCTACGAGCGTCAACCCTCGGGAAAGTGGAAGCGCGCGGCCCGCGCGAACAAGCCGATCCCCCGGGCGACGCCCGCCCTGGCGGAGGAGGAACGCGACCTCGCCGGTTCGCGCGCCGCCAAGCAGCAGGCCGACGGCTGGCTTTCGCTCCTGGACTCGGGCCGGTTCGAGGAGAGCTGGGAGTCGGCGGCGCCGTTCCTGCAGCAGAGCACGCCGCGCGGCGGCTGGACGGAGTCCGCGGGGGCGATGCGCGCGTCCCTGGGGAGGCCGCGCCTGCGCAAGCTGATCTCCCTGATGGAGACGCGCTCGGTCCCGTCCGCGCCGCCCGGCCGGTACGTGGTGGTGGAGTACCGGTCGAAGTTCGAGCGTCGGCCGGTCGCGTTCGAGAGCGTCACCGAGATGCTGTGCGACGACGGGCAGTGGCGCCCCGCGGGGTACGCGGTGAGATGATCCGGGGGCTCACGCCTCCTGGAACACGTCCATGTTCACGGGAACGCCGCGCTGTTGCAGCTCCTCGTAGAAGGCCGGGACCAGGCCCGTCGCGACGAAGCGCCCGACCACCCGTCCCTCGGCGTCGAAGCCTTCCTGCCTGAACTGGAAGACGTCCTGCACCTCGATGGCGTCGCCCTCGAGGCCGCGGACCTCGCTGATGGCCGAGACGCGGCGCGTCCCGTCCGCGTAGCGCTGCTGCTGGACGATCAGGTTC
>DATFTN010000308.1:0-3873 GCA_035261845.1 Myxococcales bacterium
GCGCGGAGTGCCGTCCGATTTCGGCTTCTGCATGGCGGTGCACCCGCACGACGCGGAGACCGCGTACATCGTGCCGCTCGAGTCGGACGGGTTCCGCTGCACGCCGGAAGGCAAGCTTCGCGTCTACCGGACGCGCGACGGCGGCGGCTCCTGGCACCCGCTCACCGAGGGTCTGCCTCAGCGCGACGCTTTCGAGACGGTGCTCCGCGACGCGATGGGCACCGACCAGGAGGGGCGCGCCGGAATCTACTTCGGGACGCGCAGCGGGAAGCTCTTCGCCTCGCGCGACGACGGCGAATCCTGGACTTCGGTGTCCACCGGGCTGCCGCCGATCGTGTGCGTGCGCGCGGCGCGGGCGTGACCGTCACGTTCCAGCTGACCGGCTTCTTGCGCACGTTCGCGGGCGGCGCGCGAGAGGTGCGCCTCGAACTGCCAGGCGGAACGGTAGGCGACGCCCTCCGCGCCCTGGGAGAGCGCCACCCGGGCGTCTCTTCCCGCGTCCTCGACGAGCAAGGCTCGGTCCGCCGCCACGTGAACGTCTTCGTCGGCGACCTGAGCATCCGCGACACAGGCGGCCTGTCGACCCCTCTGCGCGACGGCTCCACCATCTCCCTCCTCGCCGCCGTCAGCGGCGGCTAGATCCAGCCGATAGACTGGCTACGAGCGTTTCACGCGGAGGAGGGGAGGAGGGGGGAGGACGCGGAGGAGCTCATGGTTTACAGACGAAACCAAACTCTGCGACCTCCCTTTCCTCCGCGCCCTCTGCGTGAAACGTTCTTGGTCGCGCTCATGGTGTTCTGTAGCGCGGGGGCGGTGGCGGGGGAAAGGAGTGCTGTGCAAGGGAGGGAGGAGGCGAGGAAGGTATTGAAGGAGCAGGGGTGCGGGAAGTGCCATGACACGGCGGTGTCGACAGAGAACCTGCAGGCGCTGGCCGTCTACGATCTGCACGAAGTGGATTGGCCGGCAAAGATGTCCGACGGGCGGTTGCCCAAGCTGATGACGCGCCTCAAGGGCGCGCCGGCGGCGGACCGGAAGGTCGTGAAGCGATTCATCGAGGCGGAGCTGGCGGCCCGGGCTGATCGGCAGCAGTAGCCGCGATCCGGGAACGCCAGAGCAGGAAAGCGGGGATTCCGGCGGCGGTGATTCCCAGGCCGGCGAAGGCGTGCAGCGGATCCGCGCGCCAGGTGGAGAGCACCACGGCGGCGCAGATTGCGATGAAGGCCGCGGTCGTCACCGGGTGACCGGGCATGGTGAACGTTCCCCGCACGCCGCGGCGGCGGAAGACGAAGACGCAGGCGGCAGTGAGCGCGAAGAAGACGAAGTCGATCGAGACCACGTAGCGGGTGATCGCCTCGAACGTCCCGGCCAATGCGATGGCGATCGCCAGGGCGCCCTGCAGCGCGATGGCGACGATCGGGGCCCGCGTCCGTTCGTGCACGCGCGCGACTGCGCCGAAGAAGAGCCCGTCGCCCGCCATCGCGAAGTACACGCGAGGCGCGGTGAGGATCGATTGGCTGAGAAATCCCAGCGTGGAGACGGAGACGCCGGCGGCGATGGCCAGCGCTCCGCGTCGTCCCAGGGTGCGCGTCATCACCTCCAGCGCCGGAGCGCTGGTGCGGGCCAGCCCTTCGGCGCCGAGGGTGCGCAGGCAGACGAACGCGACCAGGGTGTACAGCGCGATCACGCCCGCGACTCCCAGGAGCAGGGCGCGGGGCAGGTCGCGCCGCGGGTCCTTCATTTCGCCCGCCACGAAGCACGCCGTCTGCCACCCGCCGTAGGCGAACAGCACGGGGATCAGCGCGGCGCCGAAGCCCGCCCCCGAAGCCGGAGCTCCGGAAGAGGAGGGAGCGGCGCCGCCGTAGAAGAGCCCGGCGCCGATCAGCGCCGCCAGCGCGCCGATCTTCAGCACCATGAGCAGGCTCTGCGCGGTGCTGCCCGCGCGGACGCCCAGGCAGTTGATGACCGTCAGCCCCGCGATCGCCGCCGCCGCGAGCGCGGCCTCGCCCAGCGGGACGGGCAGCAGCTCGCGGAAATAGCGTCCGAAGGCGATTGCCGTCGCCGCCATCCCGCCGGTCTGGATGACCAGGAGGAGGGCCCAGCCGTAGAGGAACGCCGCCAGCGGGTGCACGGCTTCGCGCAGGTAGGCGTACTGCCCGCCTACTTCGGGGCGGGCCGACGACAGCTCGGCGTAGACGAACGCGCCGAGCAGCGCCGCGACGCCTCCCACCACCCAGGCGCCCAGGATGAGACCCGGGGAGCCGGCGCTGCGCGCCACGTCCGCGGGAGTGACGAAGATCCCCGACCCGACGATCCCCCCCATCACGATCATGGTCGCGTCGAACAGGCCGATGCGGCGCGCGAGGCCGGACGCGGCGGCGGGCATCGAGCGACCGTACCATGGGCCGGCCGGCACCCTTGCATATAGGCAGATAGCTATATAGCATCGCGCCTATGCCAAGCGGCCTGCGCTATGTCGTTGCCGACGTCTTCACCGACAAACCGCTGGAGGGCAACCAGCTGGGCGTCTTCCTCGATGCGCGCAGCCTCTCCTCCGGGCAGATGCAGCGCCTCGCTCGCGAGATGAACTTCGCGGAGTCCGTCTTCGTCCTGCCGGCCGAAAGCGGAGGGGATGCCCGCATCCGCATCTTCACGCCGGCGAACGAGCTGCCCTTCGCCGGGCACCCTGTGCTCGGCTCCGCGTTCGTGGTCGGCGAGCTGCTCCCGAGCAACGCCGTCGTCCGGCTGGAGACGGGGGTCGGCCTCATCCCGGTGGAGTTGGACCGCAAAGGGAGCCAGATCGTCTTCGGGCGCATGCGGCAGCCCATTCCCTCCTGGAGCGTGTACGAGCGTCAGGAGGAGCTGTTCGCCGCGCTCGGGGTCAAGGGATCGCGGCTGCCGGTCGAGGCCTACAAGAACGGTCCGCTCCACGTGTACGTCGCGCTGGAAAGCGAGGAAGCGGTCGCATCGCTCCGCCCCGACATGTCCGCCCTGGCCGAGCTGCCCGCCATCGGGGCCAACTGCTTCGCCGGGGCGGGCCGGCGCTGGAAGACCCGCATGTTCGCACCGGCGTACGGGGTACCGGAGGATCCGGCGACCGGATCTGCCGCCGGACCGCTGGCGGTCCACCTCGCTCGACACGGCCGGATCTCCTTCGGCGAGGAGATCGAGATCCGGCAGGGGGAGGAAATTCGCCGGCCTTCGATCCTCTACGCACGGGCGGAGGGTTCGGCGGAACGGATCGAGCGCGTCGAGGTCGGCGGCTCGGCCCTGATCGTCGCCCGCGGCGAGTTCGAGCGCTACTGACGGATGCCTCCCGCGCTCGATCCCGAGCTGTTCGCCTCGCTGGCGAGCCCCAAGCGGCTGCAGATCCTCGAGTGGCTCAAGGACCCGAGGGCGCACTTCCCTCCCCAGCGCGACGGGGACCTGGTGAAGGACGGCGTCTGCGTGATCTTCATCGCCAACAAGCTGTGCGTGTCGCAGCCCACCGCCACGACACATCTCCAGGGTCTGGCGCGCGCCGGCCTCCTGACCTCGAAGCGCGTCGGGCAGTGGACCTTCTACAAGCGCGACGAAGCCGCGATCCGCGCTCTGAAGCGCCGGATCGCCGAGGATCTCTAGTCCGCCGCAACGCGGGCCCGGGGTGTCCGTAAGTCTTCTCCGCGTAGAGAATGCTGTCGGTCAACCTGTTCTGGGACTCACGATTCGTCACATCTCGGCCGACGCCCGTGTGCCATGCCCGCCGGAAGGGAAGGCTCAGCCCGACATGCCTGGCAAAGTCGGTGGCGGATCGCGCGACGTGCGCGCCCGTTGCATGAAATCGCGGCCGTACATCCGCTCGGCGGTATACTGATTATGCGAGCGGCAGAGCAACCG
>DATFTN010000309.1:0-6236 GCA_035261845.1 Myxococcales bacterium
TCGCGCGTCGCGATCAAGTTCCTGCACCCGCAGTTCTCCGCCGACAAGAAGATCGTCGACCGCTTCTTCAACGAGGCGCGCGCGGTCAACGTCATCGGCCACGACAACATCCTCAAGATCCTCGACCTCAACGTCACAGACGACAACCGGCACTACTTCGTCATGGAGTTCCTGTACGGCAAGCCTTTGCAGGATCTCATCGATCCCGGGACCCCGGTGCCGCCGGAGACGGCGGGACCGATCCTCCTGCAGATCTGCGAGGCGCTCTCGGCTGCGCACGAGCGCGGGATCATCCACCGCGACCTGAAGCCCGACAACATCTACCTGACCATCCACAAGGGCCGCAGGCACTTCGTCAAGGTGGTCGACTTCGGCATCGCGAAGCTCACCGACCCGGGTTCGGGCCAGTCGACCGGCAAGACGCAGACGGGCATGGTGATGGGCACGCCCGCGTACATGTCACCGGAGCAGGCCGGCGGGCTCACCACCAAGATCGACCCGCGCAGCGACATCTATTCGCTGGGCGTGATCCTCTTCCAGCTCGCCACCGGCAAGCTGCCCTTCCCGGGGCAGAGCTTCGGAGAGGTGCTGATCGGCCATCTCCAGCTTCCGCCCCCGGACCCGGTCACGCTCAACCCGCTGCTCCCGCAGGAGTGGTCCGCGATCGTTCTCAAGTGCCTGTCCAAGAAGCAGGAGGACCGGTACCAGACCATGGAGCAGCTGCGGCTGGCCATCGCCGGCTGCATGGAGCACCTGGGGATCGGGCACGAGCTGCCGCTGGCCACCGCCGACGAGATGGCCATGGCGCGCTCCAACCCGGGGATGCCGCAAGAGACCCCGGCGCCGCGCCCGCTCACCCGAAAGCCGTCGCCGCGGACGCCCGCCCCCGACCCGGCGCGCGCGCATCTCGCCACTCCGGCGCGGCCCACCTCCCCTCCCGCGGTCGTGATCGAGCGCGCCGCCGAGCGGTCGCACGTCCCGCTGATCGCCGGAGTCGTGGTGGTCCTGGCGCTGAGCGGCATCGGGTACATGGTCTGGGATTCCGGCAAGAAGCAGGAGCGGCTCATCGCGGAGACGATGCGGCGCGAGGCGGAGCGCACCCAGCGCGAGGCGGAGAAGCTGGCGGCCGAGAAGCGGGCGGCGGAGAGCGCCAAGCCGGCCGAAGTTGCGCAGAACGTGACGCTCTTCGTCTGGTCGGATCCGGGCGGGGCCGACGTGGAGGCGAGCTGGACCGGCGGCAAGAAGCAGGGGGTCACCCCCTTCAACTTCGACGTCCCGAAGAACACCAAGGTGCACCTCGAGTTCCGCAAGGCGGGCTACCTGCCGAACCCATACGCGAGCGACGTGTTCACGGACGCCTCACAGACGGCGCAGGCCAAGCTGGTGGCGGAGCCGAAGGTCGTGGCCGCCACACCTGCGCAGGCATCCCACAAGGCCAAGAAAGACAAAAAAGTGGACCCTGGGAGCGAAGAGACCATCAAGATTGACTTCTAGTACCTCCCCCTGGGGGCTCGATGCTCCGATTGACGCTCGTCTTCGCGGTCGCCGCACTTCTCGTGCAGCCCGCACGCGCACAGGACTCCTCGCTCGAAGAGGCCAAGGCGCATGCAGCCCGGGCGAAGGTCCACTACGACCTGGGCGAGTACGAGAAGGCCGCCGAGGAGTACATCCTCGTCTACCGGATCAAGCCGTTGCCGGCCTTGCTCTACAACATCGCGCAGAGCTACCGGCAGGCGGGCCTCTACGAGAAGGCCAAGCAGTTCTACAAGAGCTACCTGCGCGAGGCGAAGGACGCCACCGCGAGCAACCGCTCCGCGGTCGAGAAGGCGATCCGTGAGATCGAGGAGCTGCAGGCGAAGGAGAAGCGGGCCAAGGACGGTCCGCCCAAGGGCATCGCGCTCGCTCCTCCGGTGACGGGCGGCTCACCAGCGCTTGCGCCTCCGCCGACCGTCGCCGCTCCCCCGGCGGGCGCTGCTCCAGGGGCTGCGACAGCGCAGCCCGCGGTCGCCCAGCCTTCGGCGGGCACCGCCGCCGCGCCGGCCGTCGCCGGAACGCCGGCCGCGGCGCCTGCGACACGGACGCCCCTTCCGTCGCAGGCAGTGGTGAGCACGGGGGTCCAGCCCTCCTCGAGCAACCGCCGCACGTACGCGTACATCTCCGCCGGGGCGGCCGCGCTGTGCCTCGCGGGGGGCCTGGCGTTCTTGTCCAAGGCTTCCAAGTACGAAGACGAGCTGACCGCGCGCCCGCATCCGCAGGCCACGATCGACGACCTCTCCTCCACCGCCAAGTCGAGCCGGACGCTCGGCGCCGTCCTCCTCGGCGCCGGCGCCGCGGCGGGCATCGGCGCGGGGCTGCTCTACTTCCTGCCATCGGGCGACGGCGTCGCCGTGCAGGGCAGGTTCTAGGTGCAGGATTTTTCTTCCTTCGTTTCCAGGAACGGACCGAACGACTCCACACGGGGGCCGCACGAGATGAGCCGTACCAACGACCGCCGGTTGCTCCGCACCCTCCCACTCGCGTGCCTCGCCGCCGCGCTCGCCGCCGCGGCAGGGTGCAAGGGACCCGATCCGAGCACCTTCTCCTGCACCAGCTCGCGCGAGTGCCCTGGCGACTACCACTGCGACCTCGGCACCGCCTCCACGACGGGCAGCTTGAAGTGCGTCTCCGGCGCGCCCGTGCTCAGGACCCTGGCCGCCAACGCGGCGAAGTTCTTGCTGATCAGGCAGCCGGCCGGGGACGGCACGGTGCGGACCACCATCTCGGCCGCTCCCGGCGCCGTCACCTCCACTCCCGACTTTGTCGGCGTGCGCGCGGTCGCGAGCCAGGGAGGATCGGATCTGGGCAGCTCCGCGGTCCAGTCGGACGGCTCCGTCCCGGTGTTCCAGCTTCCGCAAGCCCTGACGCAGGTATCGCTGCGCGTGGAGGACGACAGCCTCCACTCCATCCCGGTCACCGGCTACGCGGAGCGGGTGGTGATGAGCTTCGAGGGCAAGGACGTGGCGGGGAACGCGAATCCGATCGCCGCGTACGACGCGGTGACGGGAACCGACTCCCTGTTCGCTCCGGCGACCTGGATCAGCGCCGGCCTGACCGAGATTCCGGCGAGCTCGCCGGTCACGAACGGCGTCGCCAGCCCGGCCGCCTACAACGGGCTGTCCAGCATCGACGGAATCGTCTCCGCAACCGCGGTTCCTCCCCAGCCCACCGCAACCGGTCCGATCGGCTGGGAACGCATCGCGATCGCCCCAACGGCCGCGAACGCGGCGGTTGCGCCCTCGCCTCGGACCGACATGAGCGTCGCGCCGGTCGGCGTGAGCGTCGGGAACACCTCCTATCAATACGTCCTCTATGGCGGCGTCGACGCCACGGGCGCGATCGCCGATCCGGGCTCGGCGCCGACCATCTGGGCCTTCAACCCTCCCACGTTCCTCAACGGGACCACCGCGGTCGGGTGGACGACGGTGCCGACGGTGACCTCGACCACCTCGCCGGGTCCCTTCCCATCGAGCAACTTCAACTTCGGTCTCGCGACCGCAACGCAACTGGCGACCATCTCCAGAGCGGGGGCGGCGCTCGGCCCGGGAGGCTCCTTCAACTGCATCAGCGGCAACTGCAACGGGGTCAACTACAACATGACCTTCGTAGTCGCAGGTGGAACCAAGCCCGACGGGACGCAGACGAACAACATCTTCGCCTACGGCAGCAAGACCGCCTTCGGCAGCGTGTTCCTGGGTTGGTGGGACGCGACCGCGGAGGGCACGAACCTGGGAACGCCCAATCCGAGATTGCTGGTGCCGAACGCGGGGATGGCGTCCGCGCCGCTGTTCAGCATCCCGGTGCCGTCCGGCACCAACCAGGTGTTCTACGGCGGCACCGTGATGGCCGGAGGGCGGGGAATCACGACGGCGAACAACGACACGGCGGCGTGCCAGTACCTGACCGCGTTCAGTTTTAGCGCAAACCCGACGTTCCAGGTCAACTCGTGCAACACGGCCGAATGGGCCGTGGCGGCGCCGATCGGGCAGATCGGGTTCCGCACTGGAGAAGCTCTCGCGCCGACCGACAACGGCGTCGACGGAGCGGCCGTGTATCTATTCGGCGGCGCGCGCAGCGGCGGCCCCGTCGGTGCCACGCCCGTTCTGCAGAACGACCTCTGGAAGGGAACCATCTCGGTGGTCTGCAGCACGCCCCCTCCCGCGACGCCACCCTGCACGGTCGGGACGTCTGCCGTCACCCAGATCACGTGGACGCTCGTCCCCACCGCTGGTACGGCTCCTACCTCGAGGCCGAGCCCTCGGACGGGGGCGGTCATGGGGTTTGCGGATTCGCGCAAGCTGGCCGTCTACGGCGGAACCGACGCGACCGGAATACAGTCGGACGTCTGGGAGCTGGACCTCGCCGCGACCACTCCGCCTGCCGGAGGCTATCCTTGGCGGAAGGCGACCCTGGAGCCCACCGCCGCCGCGATCGCTCCCGCGGCTCGAACCAAGGCAGTCATGGCTGGGGCGACGACGAACGGAACTGCGTTCTACGCGACCGCCCCGAGCACATTCCTCTTCGGAGGCGCAGTGGGCAACGCGCTCACCAACGACGTCTGGGCGCTGAGCAGGCAAGCGGCTCCGCGACTGCTCATCAAGGCCCCTACGGGCATCAGCTCTCGCAGCCAGGTCACGAACGCATCGATGTCGATCACCGCGGCGGGGACGTTCACGTCCCGTTTCATCTTCGGCAACTTCGCGCCCAACTCCCTGTATGGGTGGGACGGATCGGCGTGGCAGCTCCTGGGAAATCCAACGATCACGGGCGACATCTTCGCGTCTCCGAAGAATGCGCTGAACTTCGTCCAGGCGGACGGCAACGTCTATTTCATGTTGATGTCCAGCCTCCGATCGACGGTGGCCTCGGCCTCGACCAGCGCGGTCCAGCTCGATGGGCTGGAGGTCACGCTCGACTTCCAGTAGATCCGCGGTCGTGATGCACCGCTGCGGGATGCTTCCCGAGCAGTACGGGTCGCTCGGGGTCACGGAAGAAGTCGGGCGCAAGCTGCTCGCCGCGGCGGTGCGGCGGGGCGAGCAGGACTTGCGATCGGTGCGTGGAGTGCGCCGCGCCGTCCTGGAAGCGATCGAGTCCGCGACCAGCGCCGCGCCTCTGCGCGTCCTTGGCCGCCAGACCGCTGCCGACGGGTTCCTCAAGTATCTCTTCGAGCTGGACGGCGGCGCGCAGGTCGAGGCGGTGCGCATTCCGGTGCCGTGCGAGGCGCCCGGAGCCGACCTGAGCGCGTACGCGGGCAAGGAGAAGAAGTACGTGGTCTGCATCTCCAGCCAGGCAGGCTGCGCGCTGGCCTGCGCCTTCTGCGCCACCGGCCGCCTGGGCTTTTCGCGCAACCTGCTGGCGCACGAGATCGTCGGCCAGGTCCTCGCGGTGCGGGCGGAAGCCGATCGTCCGGTCCGCGGCGTCGTCTTCATGGGGATGGGCGAACCGTTCCTCAATTACGAGCAGGTGATCGCGGCCGCCCACATCCTGAGCCATCCCTGCGGCGGCTCGATCGACGCGCGCGCCATCACGATCTCCACCGCTGGGATCGTTCCCTCGATCCGGCGGTACACGGCCGAGGCGCACAAGTTCCGCCTCGCCGTCTCGCTCACGCACGCCGACCCGCACAAGCGATTGCAGCTCATGCCGATCGAGCGGACCCATCCCACGCACGAGCTGGTGGCGGCGCTGCACGACCATGCCCGGGCGCGCCGCACCCGGGTGCTGGTCGAGTACGTGCTGCTGGGCGGAGTGAACGATTCGGCCGCGGATGCGGAGGCGCTGGCGCACCTCTTGGATCCAGGACTGGTCAAGCTCGATCTCATCGACGTGAACGGCGAGGTCGGCGGCTTCCGCAGGTCCTCGCGCGAGGCGCGGTCGGCGTTCCTCGACGTCCTGGGGCGCGCGGGCATGCCGTTCGCCATCCGCTATTCGGGCGGCCAGGACGTCGCCGCCGGTTGCGGGCAGCTGGCTGGCGGCGCCGGCGTGGGCGCCTCGCTGGCCTCGCGTTCCCGACGGGCGTGAACGTCGGATTCGTTTGTGTCGAAGAATGTCTCTCTGGAGGCCCCAGGCGGGGTCCGCCGTATAATGCCGCCAGGTGGCCAACGCGCCGCCTGGAGGGTCTTTCGGTCGTGAGTCGCACCCCGGTCCTCGCCTTCTCGTTCGTGCTTGCGACCTCGGTCGCGGCGCGCGCCGACGATGGT
>DATFTN010000310.1:0-24185 GCA_035261845.1 Myxococcales bacterium
CGGACGACGCCATCCTGGTGCACGCGCTTTCGCTGGAGGAGCGCGGGATGCGCGTTCCGCTGATCGAGATCGTCGACCTGGCCCACCTCTTCCGCCGGTGCGAGCCGGTCCTGGCGATGGCCCGCGCCCGGCAGGCGCGCCTGTCGGCGCAGCTCGGGGCGGCCCTGCTCCTCCTGGAGCGCTGCGCGGCGGCGGCCCGCGGGTTCGGCGGGGTGGAGTTCGACCCGGGCCGGCTTCCCGACATCGACCGGTCGGAGGAGGCGGCGCGCGCGGTCGACGGATTCGAGCTCTCCGCCGAGCCGGACCGGCCGGGCGCGTTCTTGCAGATGGCCCGCGCGCTGGGATTGGTTGCCGAGCAGGGGAGCGTCGAGTAGGGTCACGCGCTTTCCCGGAAGGGGCGAAGGCGCATGCGCATCGCGGTGGTGGGAACCGGCTACGTGGGTCTGGTCGGGGGCACCTGCTTCGCGGAGACCGGTCACCTGGTCACCTGCGTCGACGTCGACGAGGCCAAGGTGCAGGCGCTCCGCCGGGGAGAGACGCCCATCTACGAGCCGGGCCTGGCGGAGCTGCTCGCGCGCAACTCGAAGGCCGAGCGCCTGTCGTTCACCACCGACCTCTCGGCCGCGGTGCGCGGCGCAGGGGTGGTCTTCATCGCTGTGGGCACGCCGCAAGGAGACGACGGCAACGCAGATCTGACGATGGCCATGAAGGTGGCCCACCAGATCGCCGATGCCGCCGATCGCTACACGGTGATCGTCAACAAGAGCACCGTGCCGGTGGGCACCGCTGCCCGCATGCAGGCGGAAGTGTCGGCGCGGACCAAGGTCCCCGTCGAGGTGGTCTCCAATCCGGAGTTCCTCAAGGAAGGGACCGCGATCGACGACTTCCAGCGCCCCGACCGGATCGTCATCGGCTCCTTCAGCGAGCGCGCCCGGGCCATCGTCGCCGAGCTGCATGCGCCGTTCGTGCGCACCGAGAGCCCCATCTACTTCATGGATCCGGCTTCGGCGGAGCTGACCAAGTATGCCGCCAACGCGATGCTGGCGATGCGGATCAGCTTCATCAACGAGATGGCGAACCTGTGCGAGCGGGTCGGGGCCGACGTGGACGCGGTCCGCAAGGCGCTGGGCGCGGACAAGCGGATCGGCCACCCGTTCCTCTTCCCGGGCGTGGGATATGGCGGCTCCTGCTTCCCGAAGGACGTGAAGGCGCTGGTCGCCACCGCCCGCAACCAGGGGCTCGATTTCGCCCTCCTGGCCGCGGTCGATGCCGTGAACGATCGCCAGAAGCGCCTCTTGGCGCAGAAGGCGCGCGCGCACTTCGGTCCGCTGGGCGGGTTGCGCGGCCGGAAGGTGGCAGTGTGGGGACTCGCCTTCAAGCCGAAGACGGACGACGTCCGCTCCGCGCCGGCGCTCGCCCTGATCGAGGAGCTCCTGGCCGACGGCGCGGTGATCTCCGCCCACGATCCGGTCGCGATGGGGACGGCCCGCGCGCAGCTGGGCGACCGCATCCAGTACGCCGCTAGCCCGTACGCGGCCGTGGAACGGGCGGAAGCCCTCTTCCTGGTCACCGAATGGAGCGAGTTCCGCCAGCCGGATTTCGATCGGCTGAAGCAGCTGATGGCGCGGCCCGTGGTGTTCGACGGCCGGAACATCTGGAACGCACGGCGGGTCGCCGAGCTGGGCTTCACCTACCACGGGGTCGGCCGGCGCCAGCCGAGCTAATGTCCTTGGGGCAAGGAACGTGCGGCTCGATCTCGCGCCACAAGCGGGGCAGGTCGGCGTTCAGCTCGTGCCCGTCGTCCATCAGGACCAGGCGGGCGTCCCGCCCGCGCTCGCGCATCCGGCGGATGAACTCGGGGCCCAGATCCGGGGTGACTACTTCGTCGCGCCTGCCCTGCAGGACCAGGGTGGGCGCGTCGGGGAGCGGGAAGGCCTCGTGCCGGCCTGCGTCGTCCAAGAACCCGATCGAGAGCGGTTCCTTCCGGCCCCAGGCATGGTGATCCATCAGCGCCTCGCCGCTCTCGCGCCACCGCCGCAGGCCGTCGGACCCGGTGCGCAGCTTCCAGCGTGCCGCCAGATCGAACGCGGGCGCCAGGAGGACCAGGGCGCGGGCCCGACCTGGGTGCAGCGACGACCAGAGCGCCGCGGTGTAGCCGCCCAGGCTCGACCCGAAGAGAACCACCGGGTCTCCTTGGAGCAGCGCGTCGATCTGTCCCAGCATGCGGGTCACGGTCAGGTCGCGGAACGCCGGCTGGTTCAGGTCGGGGATCTCCAGCCGCGCGCCGCGCTCGGCGAGGCGTTCGCGCACGAAGCGGCCTTTGCCCGAGCCCGGCGAGCTGGAGAACCCGTGCAGCCAGAGGTAGCGCATCTGTCCACTGAGCAGCGGATTGGGAGAGGGCGCAAGCGGAATCCGTGGTAGATCGCCCGCAGCCATGACCCGCCGCGTTGTCAAGGTCTTGCCACTCCTCGGCTGCATGCTCACCCTGACGTCAGCCGCCGGCTGCGGGGACCCGTGCAAGGACCTGGCGAACCAGATCTGCGTCTGTTACCCGGACGACGGCACGAGGGCGACGTGCAACCAGAGGGCGAGCGACGCGGAATCGACCTTTCCGGTCAATCAACAGGACAAGGCGTTCTGCCAGCAGCTGCTGGACTCCAACGCCTGCAATTGCAAGAACCTGGCGACGCCGGAGGGGAGGGCCGGCTGCGGCCTGACGTATCCGCCACCACCCAAGGACGGTGGGGTTTGAAGGGGGGAGAATGGCGAAGGTCTGCGTCACCGGGGCGGCGGGATTCATCGGCGGCCATGTCGCGGAACAGCTGCTCAGGCTTGGCCATGAGGTCGCCGGCATCGACGACTTCTCCAGCGGGAAACGCGACACGGCTGCGCTGCTCGCGCGGTACCCGGCGTTCCGGCTGATCGAAGGGACCATCGCGGATCCACAGGCGGTCGCCCGGGCGGTCTCGGGCGCGAAGTGGGTGTTCCACCTGGCGGCGATCCCGTCCGTGCCGGTTTCCATGAAAGAGCCCGAGCGGACCACGGCGGTGAACGTGGGCGGGACGGTGAACGTGCTCCAGGCGGCGCTGCGCGCGCGCTCCGAGCGGGTGGTGCTCGCCTGCTCCTGCGCCGCTTACGGAGACGGACCGGAGGAGCCCGAGCACGAGGCGTTGCCTCCAAGGCCGGCCTCGCCCTACGCGGCGCAGAAAGTCGCCTGCGAGCTCTACGCGCAGATGTACACGCGGGCCTACGGCTTGCCCTGTGTCGCGCTTCGTTTCTTCAACGTCTACGGCCGGCGCCAGGACCCGAACAGCGAGTACGCCGCCGCCATCCCCCGATTCGTGACCCGGCTGCTCTCGGGGCAGCGGCCGATCGTCTACGGCGACGGCCTGCAGACGCGCGACTTCGTGCACGTCTCCGACGTGGTGCGGGCGAACCTGCTCGCCGCCGCGGCGAAGGACGCGCCGGGCGAGATCGTCAACGTGGCCGGCGGCAGGAGCGCCTCGCTCCTGGAGCTGATCGCTCTGCTCCAGAAGGCCATCGGGCCCGCGGCCACGCACCTTTCTCCAGAGCACCAGGCGCCGCGCGCTGGCGACCTCCGCGCCTCCTCCGCCGACCTGGCCAAAGCCCGCCGCGTGCTCGGATACGAACCTCGCATCAGCCTGGCCGACGGGCTTGCCGACCTGGTCCGCTCCTGGCGCTCCACCCTGGGCCGCGCCGCCTAGCCGAGCTTCCAGACCGCCGTCAGCGTCGCGATCAGCTGTTGCAGGTCGTCAGGGAGTGGCGATTCGAAGCGGAGGCGCTCGCCCGTGACGGGGTGAGGGAGCGTCAGCTCGGAAGCGTGGAGCGCCTGGCGGTGGTGGCGAAGCGCCCGCCGCTCCTCGGAGGTGATCAGGTCGTCGAACTGGCCGCGCGGCGCGGGGGCGCCGCCGCTCTCCGCGAGCCGGAGGAAGATGCCGTCGTCGGGGCCGTACAGCTTGTCGCCGACCAGGGGAAAGCCGGCCGCGTGAAGGTGCGCGCGGATCTGGTGCTGCCTCCCCGTCCGCGGCTCGCAGCGCAAGAGCGAAAGCGCCTGCCCCTGGGAATCCCGGTAGCGCACGAGCACCCGGAAGATGGTCACCGCCGGCATGCCCTGGGGGTCCGGCCATGCCTTGACCTTGATCCGCTTGGTGCCCACCGACAGCGGCACGTCCACCTGGAACTCACCGGGCGGATCTCCCTCGCAGAGTGCCAGGTACGCTTTCTCGACCTGCCGGGCGGCAAACGCCGCCTTGAGCGCGCGGGTATGCAAGGTCCCCCGGCCGCAGGCGACCAGCCCGCTGGTCTCGCGATCGAGACGGTGGGCGGGATCGGGTTTCTCCCCGGAAGCGTTCCGGTGGCGGGTCTCCAGCGCCCGGGTGAGGGTCGACACGTGGTAGCGCGCGGTCGGGTGCAGCGCGAGCCCGGCTGGCTTGTCCACCACCAGGAGCGCGTCGTCCTGGTAGACCACCGGCACCGCCGGAGGCTCCCCCTCGTCGCCGGGCGAGCGCTTGCGCAGCGCGAAGCGCAAGCCGGGCCAGACCCGGGTCTCTGGGAGGAGCTGCGGTTCCTGGTGGACCAGAGCGCGGCCGCGCAGCAGCCGGTCCAGTCGCGCCGGCGCCAGCGGGCGCTTGAGCTTCTCGGCGACGTACTCGGCCAGCGTCCAGCCCGCGTAGTTGGGCTCCACCTCGAAGTGGACCAGCGCCCGGGCGGTGTCCTCGATCATCCGCGCTTGAACCTAACCCGCCGCGCCCCCCTCGCACAGTCGGATAGCCGACAGAACTTTGCAGGTGTGGCCCGGCGTCACCACCTGACGGAGGTGATCAAGGTCCTCCACGTCGTCGGAGCGCGCCCCAACTTCATGAAGGTGGCGCCGGTCTGGGAAGAGCTGCGCAAGGACCCGCGGATGCGGCAGGTGCTGGTGCACACCGGGCAGCACTACGACCCCAACATGTCGGAGGTCTTCTTCCAGGATCTGGGCATGCCCGCGCCCGACGCGCACCTCGGGGCGGGGAGCGGGTCGCACGCTCAGCAGACGGCGAAGATCATGGCCCTGGTCGAGCCGGTCATCCTGCGGGAGAGGCCCGACGTGGTGGTGGTAGTGGGCGACGTCAACTCGACCGTGGCCGTCGCGCTGGTGGCGGCGAAGCTCGACGTCGCGGTCGCCCACATCGAGGCGGGCCTGCGGACCTGGGACTGGTCGATGCCCGAGGAGGTCAACCGGGTCCTGACCGACCGGATGTCCGAGCTGCTCTTCACTCCCTCCCGGGACGCGGACGAGAACCTCGCGAAGGAAGGCATCGACCTGCGGCGGGTGCACTTCGTCGGGAACGTGATGATCGACAGCCTGCACGCCGCCTTGCCGCGGGCCCGCGAGAGCCGCATCCACGAGCAGCTCGGCGTCCGCAAGGGCGAATATGCGCTGGCGACGTTGCACCGCCCGAGCAACGTGGACGCGCCGGCCGCCCTGGAGAAGCTGCTCGGCGCGCTTGCCGAAGTGTCGGGGCGCATCCCGGTGGTCTTCCCCATCCATCCCCGCACGCGGGCGCGCCTCTGGTCGGACGCGTCGCTGCGAGAGAGGGTCGAGGGAGCGCGAGGGCTGAAGCTGGCGGAGCCGATCGGTTATCTGGACTTCCTCGCCCTCACCGCCAATGCTCGGCTGGTGATGACCGACTCGGGCGGGATCCAGGAGGAGACCACGGCGCTGGGCGTGCCGTGCCTGACGGTACGGCGCAACACCGAGCGGCCGGTGACGGTGGAGGTGGGCACCAACACGCTGGTGGGGACGGATCCGGCGCAGGTCCTCCCCGCGGCCATGGCGGTTCTGGAAGGACGTGGAAAGAAAGGCCGCGTGCCGGATCTCTGGGACGGGCGGGCGGCGGAGAGGATCGCGCGGATCCTGGTCAAGTTCTGCGAGGAGCGGGGGAGATGAGAAGGAAGTCGCGCCGGCGCTTGCTGCGCCTGCGGCGCTTGCGCGCCAGGCTGTTCTAGCCGGGCCAAGCAAAGCGCTCGGCCAGGTCGACCGGGGCAACGGGGCAGAGCGGTCGGGAGTAGAACCGTCTTGTGTCGATCTGGATCGCACCCGCGGCGGTGCTCGCCGTCGCCTGGCTGTGGTTCCTCGCCCGCGGCAAGGCGCCGGGCGCGGTGAAACGGCTCGCCTTCCGGGCCACGCTCCTGACGCTGCTGGTCGGCCTGCTCGCGCTGGCCTCGGGACGCGGGGTGTTCGCGCGGGCCTCGGCCGGTTTCCAGCTGGTGCTGGTCCTGGCGCTCTTCGTCGTCGAGCTGGGCTACCTGTACACCACCCGCTTCTGCCCCCGATGCGGGCTCATGGTGCGCAACTTGAAGCCGGCCGCGTGTCCGCGCTGCGGAGCGTCGCTCCCTCGGCACGGCATGACCTCGGCGCTCCGCCGGCAGGAGACCTTTCCACGGCGGGGAAAGGACGGTCCGCAATGACGGCGCTGGAACCTCACATCGAGTTCTGGTTCGAGTTCGCCAGCACCTACTCGTACGTCGGGGCGATGCGGATCGAAGAGGAGTGCGCGCGCGCCGGCGTCCCGCTGCGCTGGAAGCCGTTCCTCTTGGGTCCGCTGTTCACGGAGCAGCTGGGAATCCAGGATTCGCCGTTCAACGTGCAGCCGGTGCGGGGCCGGTACATGTGGCGCGATCTGGAGCGCCTCTGCGCGAAGCACGGTATTCCCTGGAAGAAGCCGGCTGCGTTCCCGCGCAGGAGCATCCTCGCCGCCCGGACGGCCTGCGCGCTCGAGGGAGATCCGCGGCAGGGCGAGTGCATCCGCGGCCTCTTCCGCGCCAACTTCGCGGAGGATCGGGACATCGCAGACCCCTCCGTGGTCGGCGCGGTCCTGCGCGCCTGCGGAGCGGACGCGGAGACCGTGCTCGCGCGCGCGGGCTCGCCCGAGGCCAAGGCTGCGCTGCGCGCGAACACCGAGCGGGCGCGCGCCTCGGGCATCTTCGGCGCGCCGGACTGCGTGGTGGGGGACGAGCTGTTCTTCGGGCAGGACCGGATCGCCGACGCGCTCGCCTGGGCTACTTCTTCACGCCCAGCGGGATGACGGCCGGCGGTTGCAGGTCGAGGAAACGGCGGGCTTCGGCCGCGGCGCCTTCCAGGTCCCCGGCGTCTTCCAGCGCGTCGCGGCGGAGCGCGGCGGCGTCCCGCGCGGGCAGCTGCCCGGCCGCCTCGGCTTCGGCGAGCGCCCGAGCTGCCTCCGCGGCGCGGCCGGTGAGCCTGCGCAGCTCCGCCCACAGCGAGTGGAAGCGGACCCAGTCTTGTAGCGGGTCCTCCTCCTCCTCGCGCAGCGCATCGAACAGCCTCTCCTGCTCTGCCCAGCGGAGGAGGTCCTCGTCCAGCCGTGCCTCGGGATCGACCCGCGCCCGATCGAGCGCCGCCTCCAGGAGCGTCAGGACCACTTCCTCGACGCCCGCCGGGAGCGCCTCCCCGGCCGCCTTGCGCTCGCGGAAGCCGGCCACGTCGCGCGACAGGCCTTCCACCGCGCGCGAGAGCGCCTGCAGCTCGCCGCGGCGATCGCCCGTCTGGTGGAGGACGCGTGCGAGTCCCAGCTCGGCCGCGGGAAGGCCGGGGACGGCATGCAGCACGGCGCGAAACTCATGCTCGGCGCCGTCGAGGTCGCCCAGCTCCTCCAGGTAGATCTCGCCCAGCGCGCCGCGCGCCAGCACCTCGGCGCCGCCTCCCGCCGCCGCCGCCCGGCGGAGCAGCCGGACCGCCTCCTGCGGATCGGTCTGGCGGAGCTCGAACGCGGCCCGGCGGATGTCCGCCAGCACGTCCGGGTCGACCTGGGGGTCGATGTGGGACATCGGCTCTTCTATATTCCCTGGGCATTCCCTGGCCAGGGTTGCAGAATCGGCCGCCGCGGATTACAACGCGACGTGCGCCTCGCAGCACTCATCCCCGCGCGCTACTCGGCCCAGCGCCTGCCTGGAAAACCCCTCGCCGACCTGTGCGGCGCGCCGATGATCGTGCGCGTTTGCGAGCGGGCTGCCCGTGCCGAGGGGGTCGACCAGATCGCCGTTGCCACCGACGACGCGCGCATCGCCGAGGCGGTCTGCGCCGCCGGCTTCCGCGCGGTGATGACCGGGGACGCGCGCAACGGCACCGAGCGGATCGCGCAAGCGGCCCGGTCGGTCGCCGCCGACGCCTACCTGAACGTACAGGGGGACGAGCCGCTGATCGACCCGCGCGCGATCACGGCGGTGGCGAACCTGTTGCGGCAGGGCGCGCAGATGGCCACCGCAGCGCGGCCCCTCAGGCCGGAAGAGGCGGGCGAGCCCAGCGTGGTCAAGGTGGTGCTCGATCATCGGGGCCGCGCCCTCTACTTCTCGCGAAGCCCGATCCCCTTCCCCCGCAACGCCGGCGAGGTCGTTCCCCTCGCGCACCTGGGCGTCTACGGCTTCTCGGCGGCCTTCCTGGACCGGTTCGCCCGGCTGCCCGAGACGCCGCTCGAGCGGGCCGAGGGCCTCGAGCAGCTCCGGGCGCTCTACCACGGCCACGCCGTCGAGGTGGCGGTCGGTCCCTGGAGCTCGGCCGGGGTGGACACGCCGGAAGATCTCGAGCGCGCCAGGGCTTCGTACCTGGACGAGCAAAGGAGGCACGGATGAGCGCACTGCGAGGCGGCCGCATGGACGCACCGCGCGGCAAGCGCACCAAGTTCATCTTCGTGACCGGGGGGGTCGTCTCTTCCCTGGGGAAAGGCCTCTCCAGCGCCTCGCTCGGCGCGCTGCTGGAAAACCGCGGCCTCAAGATCACCCACCTCAAGCTGGATCCGTACATCAACGTGGACCCGGGCACGATGAGCCCGTTCCAGCACGGCGAGGTGTACGTCACCGACGACGGCGGCGAGACGGACCTCGACCTGGGGCACTACGAGCGCTTCAGCTCGGCGAAGATGTCGCGCCACAACAACGCGACCACCGGCCGCATCTACCAGAACGTGATCAACAAGGAGCGCCACGGCGAGTACCTGGGGAAGACGGTGCAGGTGATTCCCCACATCACCGACGAGATCAAGCGCTTCATCTTGAACGCCGCCGACGGGAACGACATCGTCATCGTCGAGGTGGGCGGCACCGTCGGCGACATCGAGAGCCTGCCGTTCCTGGAGGCGATCCGGCAGATGAAGTACGACGTCGGGAGCGAGAACGCCATCTACATCCACCTCACGCTGGTGCCGTACATCCAGACGGCCCACGAGGTGAAGACCAAGCCCACCCAGCACAGCGTGATGAAGCTGCGCGAGATCGGCATCCAGCCCGACATCCTGCTCTGCCGCACCGACCGCGTGCTCTCCAAGGAGATCAAGGACAAGATCGCGCTGTTCTGCTCGGTGGAGCCGGGCAGCGTCTTCACCGCGGCCGACGTGTCCACCATCTACGAGCTGCCGCTCGCGCTCCACGAGGAGGGGCTCGACGACCGGGTCGCCGAGCTCTTGAACATCTGGAGCCGCGCGCCGCGCCTGGACAAGTGGGAGAAGATCGTCAAGGCGGTGAAGGAGCCTTCCCGCGAGGTGCGCATCGCGATCGTCGGCAAGTACGTCGACCAGACCGAGAGCTACAAGTCGCTCAACGAGGCGCTGGTGCACGGCGGGATCGCCAACGACTGCCGGGTCAGCCTGGAGTACGTCGACTCCTCCGACGTGGAGAAGCTGGGCGCCGAGACGCTGCTCTCGCACGCGGACGCGATCCTGGTGCCCGGCGGCTTCGGCATGCGCGGGACCGAGGGAAAGATCGCGGCGGTGCGCTACGCGCGCGAGAAGAGAGTGCCGTATTTCGGCATCTGCCTGGGCCTGCAGATGGCCGCCATCGAGTTCGCCCGCAACGTGCTGGGCCTCTCGGGCGCCAATTCGCACGAGTTCGACGAAGCAACGCCCCACCCGGTGGTGAGCCTGATGGCCGACCAGAAGTCGGTGGTGGCGAAGGGCGGCACCATGCGGCTGGGCGCTTACGAGTGCACGCTCAAGCCGGGCAGCCTGGCGCACAAGCTGTACGGCCGCCCGCTCATCTCCGAGCGGCACCGGCACCGGTACGAGGTGAACAACGCCTACCGGGCGCGGTTCGAGGAGCGCGGCTTCGTCGCCTCGGGCGTCAACGACCAGCTGGGGCTCGTCGAGGTGATCGAGCTGGAAGGGCATCCTTACTTCATCGGCTGCCAGTACCACCCCGAGTTCCAGTCCAAGCCGTTCCAGCCGCATCCCCTGTTCGCGGGATTCGTGCGCGCCGCGCTGGAGCAGCGGGCCCGGCAAGGCCGCGGCGAGAAGCCGCTCGAGGCACAGAGGACCACGCCGGAGATCCAGTTCCCGGCAGGCGGCCCCAAGGCGCAGGCATGAAGGTGGGCCGCGCCCAGGTCGGCCCGGGCCACCCGCTGCTCCTGATCGCGGGCCCGTGCGTGATCGAGGGCGAGGCCCAGACGGTCGCGGCGGCGCGGAAGGTGGCGGAGGTCGCGCAGCGGCAAGGCTTGCCGGCCGTCTTCAAGTGCTCCTTCGACAAGGCGAACCGCACCAGCGGCAAGAGCTTCCGCGGCCCCGGGCTGACCCAGGGCCTGCGGGTGCTGGCCATGGTGAAGGAAGAGACCGGTCTTCCGGTGCTGACCGACGTGCACGAGCCGGCGCAGTGCGCAAAGGTGGCCGAGGTCGCCGACGTCCTGCAGATCCCCGCGTTCCTCTGCCGGCAGACCGATCTCTTGTTGGCGGCGGCCGCCACGGGCCGGCCGGTCAACGTGAAGAAGGGGCAGTTCCTGGCTCCCACGGACATGAAGAACGTGGTGGCCAAGCTGTGGGAGGCCGGCTGCCGCGACGTGCTCCTCACCGAGCGCGGCGCGACCTTCGGCTACCACGACCTGGTGGTCGACTTCCGCGGTCTCGTCGCCATGCGGAAGCTCGCCCCGGTATGCTTCGACGCGACCCACTCGGTGCAGCAGCCGGGCGGCCAAGGGGATCGCACCGGGGGCGACCGGACGCTCGCGCCCCCGCTGGCGCGGGCCGCCGCGGCGGTGGGCATCGACGCCCTGTTCTGCGAGGTCCACGAGGATCCCGATCGCGCCCTCTCCGACGGCCCCAACTCGCTCACCTTCCCCCTCTGGGAGGAGACGGTCGCGGACGTGCAGCGGATCCGGGCGGCGGTCGCCGGCCGGTAGCTGTACGGACTTCCAGCCGGACTGGACCGGTCGAAGGTGAAAAATGGTAGGGTCCCGCCGCGTGCCCGCCCCCGGGAGAGCGCTTCTGCTCTGCGCTGCACTGTCCGCGGCGTGCGGCAGGGGTGTGCCCATCCTCATGTATCACTCGGTCGGCGAGGGCGGAGACCCGCTCACCGTCGCGCCGCAGGAGCTGGACGAACAGCTCGATTTCCTCCGCTCCGCGGGATTCGAGACCGTCACCCTCCGCCAGGTGATGGACGCTCAGGGCGGAGCGGGACAGCTCCCGCGTCACCCGGTGGTCCTCACCTTCGACGACGGCTACCAGGACGCGTCGACCAACGTGCTGCCGCGCCTCGCGGCCCGCGGGCAGAAGGCGACCTTCTTCATCGTGACCGGGTTCTGCGGTCGCGACGCATCGACCCGTGTGGTGACCGACCGCCGCGAATACCTGATCTGGCCGGAAGTGCGCGCCCTGGACGCCGCCGGGATGGAGATCGGCTCGCACACCGTCTCGCACCGCAGGCTGACCGGCCTGCGCCGAGACGATCTGCGCGCCGAGGTGGAGCAGAGCCGCGCGGTGCTCCTGACCTACCTGAACCAGCCCGTCGACTTCTTCGCCTATCCGTACAACGACCAGATGCCTTGGGTGCGCCGGGCGGTCGAGCGGGCCGGCTACCGCGGCGCCGTGGTGGGCGCGCATGGGAACAGCGATCCCTTCACCCTGCAGCGCCTGACCATGCACCGGGGCATCTCCGCCGCCGACCTGCGCTCCATGCTCGCCGAGACGTGGGGCGACTCGTACACGGAGGGGGGATGATCGCGACCCTGCTCGCCGCGGCCGCGGCGGTCTCCACGCCCTTCGCGCCGGGCGCGGAGGATCCGCTCCCCGCGCTGGGTGCGCTGGGTCCGCAGCCCGATGGCGCCACGGCGCTCAGCGCGCGCGCCGGGCGCCCGTTCCACGAGGTGCGGCTCGATCACGGTCTGTGGGACGCCCTGGACGTCGGGCTGGGCCTCGACCTCTGGCCGGAGGGTTTCTACCGTCCGACGGCCCAGGCGCGGGTGCGCGCCGCCCGGTGGGGAGGGCTGCAGGTCACGATCCGGGGCACCGTGGGCCACGTGTTCGGCGCCGGCCCGGGGGTGGTGGCCACCACCGACGGCGAGCTGGCGCTGCAGGTGGGGTTCGCGCCGTTTCCGCGCCTGGCCGCTTTCACCGAAGTCTCGCTGCTCGGATCGACCGACTTCACCCGCGAGCACACGGCCGAGTTCACGCAGTTCCAGGGCGGGCTCGCAGTCGCGCCGCCGGGATCGATCTCGCTGCTCGCCTCAGTGGGGGTGCTGCAAGGCACCGTCGGTTCTCGCCTGGTGGGGTCGGGCGGCGCCGTCTTCCGGTTCTGATACAAGCCCGGGCCGTGCCGCGATCGAGGAAGCCGCCGCGCGAGCTGTTGCGCCGCATCCGCCTGGTCGTGCTCGACGTCGACGGCACTCTCACCGACGGCCGCCTCTTCTACGGAAAGGAGGGCGAGGCGCTGAAGGCGTTCGACGTCCGCGACGGCCACGGGCTGCGCCTCCTGCAGCTGCACGGCGGGCTCAAGGTCGCGGCGCTCACCGGACGGCGCGCGGACCTGGTGCAGCAGCGCTGCCGCGAGCTGTCCATCGATCCGGTGGTGGGCTCGTCGCGCGCCAAGGGCCCCGCCCTGGAGCAGATTTGCCTGCAGGTCGGCGTCCCGCTCGCCGCCACCGCGTACATGGGCGACGACGTGAACGACCTTCCCGCCCTGCGCCTTGCCGCGCTCTCCTGCGCTCCCGCGGACGCGGCACCCGAGGTGCTGCGCGAGGTGCGCTGGGTAGCCTCGCACCGGGCAGGTCGGGGCGCGGTGCGGGACCTGTGCGAGCTGCTCCTCGGGGCGACGGTGGGATGGCCGCCACCGGACGACGTGCCGGCGCCGCAAGGATGAGTCCCGGATCGCCCCGGATCGCCGCTCCTCCCGCCCCGCGCCCGGCGCCGCTGGGAAAGCGGATGCGGCGCGAGCTGCGGGTGCGCGCTCTGCTCGTGCTCTTGCCCCTGCTCTCGCGGCTGCCCCGGCGGGTGGGCCTGGCGCTGGGCGCGGCCGCCGGATGGCTCGCCTGGCTCATGGCGCAGCGGCACCGGCGTGCCGCGCTCGAGCACCTGGCGCTGGCCTTTCCCGACCGCGACCGACGCTGGCGGTCGCAGGTGGGCCGCTCGTCGTTCGTCAACCTGGGGCGCTCGGCGCTCGAGATCCTGGCCGCGGACTTCGACCTGTCCCGCGACGTGCAATTCGATCCGGGCTCTCTCGAAACGCTGACCGCCGCGCACGCCGAAGGCCGCGGCGTGGTGGCCTTCTCCTGCCACGTGGACAACTGGGAGCTCCTCGCCCGCCGCGTGGCCGCGGCGGGATTGCCCCTCGCCACCGTGGCACGCGAGGCGCAGGACCCCCGGCTCACCGCCCTGCTTGAGAAGTCTCGCGGAGGGGCCGGGATCGTCAGCCTGTGGCGCAACCAATCCGGCGCGGCGCGCGCCTTCATCCGGCATCTCCGCTCGGGCTGGGTGGTCGCGGCGCTCGTCGACCAGGACACCGGCGTCGCCGGCCATTTCGTCCCTTTCTTCCAGAGGGAAGCCTTCACTCCCCGTGCGCCCGCGGATCTCGCGCTGCGATTGGGGGCGCCGGCCGTGTTCGCGCGGATCCGCCGGGTGGCCCCGGGGATGCATCGCATCCGCGTCTCGCGCCTGGCCGTGCCGGCGTCGGGAGATGCCGAGGCGGACTCGCTCGCGCTGACGGCGGCAGCCACCGAGGCCATCGAAGAGGAGGTGCGCGAGCACCCGGACCAGTGGGTGTGGATGCATCCGCGGTGGCGCACACGACCAGGGTCAATCCGTTGAAGTCTTGACGGATTTTCTACAACTTGCGGGCGGCCTTGGACCTCGACACCGGCGGGTACGGGTGCTAGTGTTCCTTGCAAATGTGGAGCCAGTTCGCCATCCCCGGTGCAGCTGCAGCGCTCTTCCTGGGTTGCGGGGGTCGGCCGGCTCCTTCTGTCGAGTTGTCGGATCCTTCCCCACCCCCCGAAGAACCGGACCTGACCTTGCATGAGGTAGCGTTTGCCCGGCTGTCCGACGGACGGGTGGCAGCGCGAGGGACGGCGCGGGTCCTGGCCTACCAGCGGGCGGGCGGGCGGCTGGATGCCCGGATCGCCGCCGCCACCCTGTACCCCGAGTCGAGAGCGGGCTACGGGATGTTCGGCGACGTGCGGTTGACCGCCCCCGAGGTCGACGGCGACCTGGGCAACAAGCGCGGTATCGCCTCGGGCGGGGTCACCTTCGAGGCCGCCCGCGGGGACCGGGGCAACACCGAACGCGTCTTCTGGGACGGACCCGCGGACCGCCTCAGCGGCGATCGCGCCGTCGCCGCGCAGGGGCCCGGGTACAGCGTCCGCTCGCAGGGCTTCTCCGCTCGCGCCGACGGCAGCGACGTCATCCTCACAGGCGGCGTGATCGGGACGCTGCAACCGACGAGTCCGGCAGATCCCCTCTTGTCCGGCCCGAGCCGCGAGCCGAAGAGGACCCGATGATCGCCCTCGCCGCCGCGCTCGCCGCCGCCGCCGCCGCGCCGCCAGGTCCGGTGGACTTCACCGCGCAGACCATGCGGATGGAGCCGCGCGAGCGGCGCACGCTGCTCGAGGGGTCGGTCCGTCTCTCCCGCGACGGGATGGTGGTGACCGGCGACCGCGCGGTGGTCGAGTTCGCCGCCGACGATCGGCCGCCCCCGCGCAAGCCGCGCCGGCGCGGCCGCGACGAGCCGGCGCTCCTGGGGCAGAAGCTGGAGAGGTTCACGGTGGACGGGAACGTCCACGTGCAGCGCGGCGGCAGGACGGCGGACGGCGCCCACGGTGTCTACGACTCCAAGGCGCAGACGCTGGTGCTCACCGGGGACGGCAAGGACGAGCCGGTCCTGCGGGACGGCTCGGAGACCCTCTCCGGCGCCCGCATCGTGATGCGCGTCGACACCGAGGACGTCGACGTGCAGAAGCCCAAGCTCGTCCTGCGCCGCCCGGTCCCGGAGTCGGATGAACCGCAGCTCCCCACCCGGGTCGAGGCGTCCCGGCTCTCGCTGGACCGCTCCGAGCGGCTGGCCCGCTTCACCGACGACGTGGTGGTGCGCCGCGGGGACGTGGTGGTTCGCGGCCCGCGCATGGACGCGCACTACGACTCGTCGGGGCAGCTGACCCACCTCTACCTGCGGGGCGGAGTGGAGCTGCGGCAAGGCGAGCGCCGCGCGGTGGCGCAGAACGCCGACTACGACGCCCGCACCCGGGAGATGGTGCTGACCGGCGAGCCCCGCCTGTTCGAGCGGGGCGACGTGCTGGTCGGCGAGCGGATCGCGGTGGCGCTGGACTCGCACGAGGTGAGAGTGGAACGCGCCCACGGCCGGCTGCGGCCCGAGGCGCACCAGGACGAGGCGCGGCCGGCCGCCGGGGTGAAGCCGTGAGCGCGCTCCACGCCCGCGGGCTGTCGAAGAGCTTCCGCGGCCGCAAGGTCGTGGATCGCGTCTCGTTCGACGTGAACCCCGGCGAGGTGGTGGGCCTGTTGGGGCCCAACGGGGCCGGCAAGACGACCAGCTTCCACTGCGTGGTGGGGCTCCTGCACCCGGACGAGGGCGAGGTGCACCTGGGCGGGCAGGATCTTTCCGGCCTCCCGCTCCATCGCCGCGCCCGGATGGGCCTCGGGTACCTGCCGCAGGAGCCGAGCATCTTCCGCAAGCTCTCCGTGCGGCAGAACCTCCTGCTGGTCCTCGAAGGGCACGGCGTGCACGGGCAGGAGGCGCAGCGGCGCACCGACGACGTCCTGCACGAGTTCGACCTGCTGCGCGTGGCGGACTCTCTGGGCGAGCAGCTCTCGGGTGGCGAGAGGCGGCGGACGGAGATCGCCCGGGCCCTCCTGGCCGAGCCCCGCTTCTTGCTCTTCGACGAGCCGTTCACCGGCATCGACCCTATCGCGGTGCACGAGCTGCAAAGGGTGATCGGGAAGCTGCGCGAACGTGGACTGGGCATCCTGATCAGCGACCATGCCGTCCGCGAGACCCTGGGCATTTGCGACCGCGCCGTCCTCCTGGTGGAGGGGCGCCTCCTGGAAGCGGGCACGCCGCCGCAGATCGCGGCCTCGGAGCGCGCCCGCGCCGTGTATCTGGGCGAGCGCTTCAAGCTAGAGTGAAGGGGAGAACGTAGAAATGGCTTTGGAGCTCAAGCAGACCCTTCGCCTCAGCCAGCAGCTGGTGATGACGCCGCAGCTGCAGCAGGCGATCAAGCTGCTGCAGCTCTCCAGGCTCGAGCTGGTCGACCTCATCCGCACCGAGATGGAGCAGAACCCGCTCCTGGAGGAGCCCGCCGAGGGCGCCGAGACGGAGCTGGAGGAGGCCCCGGCAGAGCTGACGTCGACCCTCAACGAATCGATCGAAGCCAGCGAACTGCTCCCCGAGAAGCCGCCCGACCGCGAGAACGACGCCAAGCAGCAGGCCGACGGCGACGTGCAGCGCGCCGACATCGACTGGGAGCAGTACCTCGACAACTACCAGACGCAGCACACCGCCCCGTCCGGCGGGGGCATGTCCGCCGAGGACCTGCCGAACTACCAGGACACGCTCACCCGGGCCGAGGGGCTCACCGAGCACCTGATGGAGCAGCTCCGCATGGCGGGGCTGACGGAGGAGGAGGAGCGGCTGGGCGGGCTGATCATCGGCAACATGAACCGCGACGGGTACCTGGTGATGGATCCGGACGCGGAGCCGACGGTGCCGCCGCTGCCCGAGGACGTGGAGGTCCCCGCCGTCCTGGCCACCAGCGCCGGCGAGGATGCGGCGCGGACGGCGGAGAAGGCGCTCAAGGCGGCGGCCAAGGCGGCCGCGGTGGCGCGGGCGGCGCGCGGCGCGGCGGACCCGTTGGTGTCGCTGGCGCTGGAGTCTGGCGTCGGAGCGGCCTGCGCGGAGAAGGTGCTCCACGTCATCCAGCGCTTCGATCCCATCGGCTGCGGGTCGCGCGACCTGCGCGAGTGCCTCCTGGTCCAGACCCGCTGGTTCCTCTCCGAGGGCGAAGGAAAGGACGACCCGGACGCCGATCTGCTCCCGGCCATCATCACCGGCCACCTCAAGAACGTGGAGACGAAGAAGTACCAGGCCATCGCCAAGGACCTGCACGTCTCGCTCGACGAAGTGGTGGCGGCGGTGAAGCTGCTCTCCCGGCTGGACCCCAAGCCGGGGCGGCGCTACGCTACCGATGAGCCGCAGTACATCACCCCCGACGTCTACATCCACAAGGTCGGTGATCAGTACGTGACGGTCCTGAACGACGACGGCTTGAGCAAGCTGCGCATCTCGGCGCACTATCGGCAGGCGCTGAAGAACGGGGCCGGGAACGGCAAGGCGAAGGAGTACATCCAGGACAAGCTGCGCTCGGCGGTGTGGCTGATCCGCTCCATCCACCAGCGGCAGCGGACGATCGTGAAGGTGGCCGACTCGATCATCAAGTTCCAGCGGGAGTTTCTGGACAAGGGGATCGCCCACCTGAGGCCCCTCATCCTGCGCGACGTGGCCGAGGACATCGGGATGCACGAGAGCACCGTCTCGCGCGTCACCACCAACAAGTACGTGCACACGCCGCAGGGCATCTACGAGCTGAAGTTCTTCTTCAATTCGTCGATCTCGCGGGTGGGCGGCGAGGACATCGCCTCGGAGGCGGTGAAGGACCAGATCAAGCAGATCGTCGCCGCGGAACCGGGCGACAAGCCGTACAGCGACCAGAAGATCGTCGAGGTCCTGCGGACGCAGAATGTCGACATCGCGCGGCGCACCGTCGCCAAATACAGGGAGGTGCTCGGCATCCTGCCGAGCAGCAAGCGGAAGAGGTTTTTCTAGCCCAGAGCCTGCAACGGGCTTTGGCTGCACCCCGATCCTGCTTCCATCGAACCCGGAAGGGCTCGTCCCACCGGAGGTACTTCGCATGCAGGTCAACATCACCTTCAGGAACATGTTCGCCACCGACGCCCTGCGCAGCCACGTCACCGACAAGCTGAGCAAGGTGGTCGACAAGTACCTGGACAAGGTGACCGAGGCCCACGTCACCCTCTCGCTGGAGAGGTACCTGCATCACGCGGACATCAACCTGCACGCGGGGCATTTCCACGTGCGGGGCAAGGAGAAGTCTGAGGACATGTACGCCTCGATCGACCTGGCGTGCGACAAGATCGAAAGGCAGCTGAAGAAGTACAAGGATCGGCTGAAGAGCCACCGGCCCGCGCACGTGCACGCGCGCGAGCCGGTGCGGGTGCGCTACGAGATCTTCGCGGCCTCGCCGACCGAAGGGCTGCCGCCCGAGGTGGTGCGGTCGAACGAGTTTTTGGCCAAGCCCATGAGCGTGGAAGAGGCGCTCATGCAGATGGACCTCTTGAACAACGACTTCCTGGTCTTCACCCGGCCCGACTCGCGCGACGTCAACGTGGTGTACCGGCGCCGGGACGGGAACTTCGGGCTCATCCAGGCAAACGGGGAGCTGACCGCGGTCGCCGTCCCGCCGCCTTCCGCGGGGGCCGCCGCCACGCCGCCCGAGCGGTCGGCCGCCTCGGCGAAATAAGGGCGTTCCCGCTCGATCCCAAGGCCGCGCCGATTCTGGCGCGCTCGCGCAGCCCGGGTGTAGTGTGCCGGCAGGATGAAGATCGCCGAGTTCCTGCGCGAGGACTTGATCCTCCCCGACCTGCAGGCCACCGACAAGGCGGGCGTCCTGCGCGAGTTGTGCGCGCCGCTCGCGCGCGCGAACGGCCTCGACGCCGGCCGGCTGACCGAGGTCCTCCTCGAGCGGGAGAAGCTGGGCTCCACCGGCGTGGGGGAAGGCGTGGCCATCCCTCACGGCAAGCTGCCCGGCGTTCCGAACCTGCTGGCCGCGTTCGGACGGTCGAAGAAGGGCGTCGACTTCGCGGCGATCGACGGGAAGCCCACGTACCTCTTCTTCGTCCTGTTCGCTCCGGAGAACTCGGCGGGGATCCATCTCAAGGCGCTGGCGCGGATCTCGCGGCTGTTCAAGTCGCCGCCGTTCCGGCAATCGATCGCCGCGGCGCAATCCGCCTCGGAGATCGCCGGGTTGATCAGCGGCGAAGATTCCAAATATTAGTGAAGCCATGCGCTCTATCGACTGGCTGAGGTCCAGCGGTGAGCAGCGCCGGCTTGCAGGACCCGGCCCGGGAAGACGAGATCCGGCGGATCATCCAGCGCAAACCCGCTTTGCGCGACTGGTACGCCGGCGTCTTTGATCCCGGGTTGGAGCGTTCCGGTTGTCCGCGCTCTGGACAGGGGATTGGGCCAGGTCTGGCCAGGCAGGGCGAGCAGAGCGGCACGGCGATTCGGCACGGGCGTTTCCTCGTCTGGAAGGAGGCGCTGTTATAGTCTGATTTTCGTGGACTCCATCAAGGTCGAAACGCTGCTCAAGGACCGGGATTTCGACCTGCGTCTCGAGCTGCTCGCCGGCGAAGCCGGGCTCGACCGCCGCGTGGTCAGTTCGCGCATCCAGAAACCTGGCCTCGCGCTCTCCGGCTTCACCGAGCACATCCACAAGGACCGTCTTCAAGTTTTCGGCAACACCGAGATGAGCTACCTGGCCACGCTCAAGGCGGGCGAGGCCCAGGCGCGCATGCGCGGCCTTTTCCGGCTGCCCGTCGCCTGCCTGGTGGTCACCAAGAACCTGCCGGTCGACGACATGATCAAGCGCGAGGCGAACGACGCCCGCGTGCCGCTGATGAGGACCAGCCACCTCTCCAGCACCTTCATCGACAACGTCGAGCAGTTCCTGCAGGAGGCGCTGACCGCCAGCACCTCGGTGCACGGCGTCTTGATCGACGTGATCGGCGTCGGGGTCCTCATCCTGGGCAAGAGCGGCATCGGCAAGAGCGAGCTGGCGCTCGACCTGGTGACTCGCGGTCACCGCCTGGTGGCCGACGACATCGTGGACTTCAAGAAGAAGCAGGGCGGATCGGTGTACGGGAGCGGCTCGGACATCATCAAGCATCACATGGAGATCCGCGGCATCGGCATCATCAACATCAAGGACCTCTTCGGCGTCTCGGCCGTGCGGGACCGCAAGAAGCTCGAGATGGTGGTGGAGCTGGTGGAGTGGGACGACCGGGTCGAGTACGACCGGCTCGGCGTCGAGGAGCAGAAGTACAGCATGCTGGACACCGAGGTGCCGCTGCTGGTCGTGCCGGTGCGGCCCGGGCGCAACCTCACCACCATCGTGGAAGTGGCCGCGCGCAACCACCTGCTCAAGCTGCAAGGCCACCACTCGGCCAAGGACTTCCAGGAGAAGCTGTCGCGCGAGATCGCGCAGGCGACGGTGACGCGCGGCATCGGCGACGAGGTGGAGTGACTTGGCGCCGCCGCTCCGCATCGTCCTGCTCACGGGCATGTCGGGGGGCGGGAAGTCCACCGCGATCCGGGCGCTGGAAGACGCCGGCTGGTTCTGCATCGACAACCTGCCGGTGCTCTTGCTTCCCAAGCTGCTCGAGCTGGTGGTGCACGGCGGCTCCGACGAGGTGCACCGGCTGGCCCTGGTCATCGACGCGCGCGAAGGGCGCTTCCTCGACCAGACCCCGCAGCAGGTGGAGGCCGTGCGGCGCGCCGGCCACCGGCTGGAGGTGGTCTTCCTCGACTCGGCGGACGAGGCGCTCTTGCGGCGGTTCAGCGAGACGCGGCGCCGGCACCCGCTCTCCCCGGAGGGCACGGTGGCCGACGGCATCGCGCTGGAGCGCAAGCTCCTCTCCGCGCTCCGCGGCATCGCCGACCTGGTGATCGACACCACCCGCATGAACGTGCACGAGCTGCGCGACGTCATCACCGCCCGGTTCGGCGCCGCGGGCGACGCCGACGCGCTCAACGTGACGCTGGTGTCGTTCGGGTACCGCAACGGCATTCCCTCGAACAGCGACCTGGTGCTCGACGTCCGGTTCCTGCCCAATCCGTACTTCGTCGAGGGGCTCAAGCCGCATCCGGGTACTGACCCCAGGGTGTCGGAGTGGCTCCTGGCCCGCCCGCAGACGCAGGAGTTCCTCGAGCACCTCGAGTCGCTCCTGGCCTTCCTGCTCCCGCAATACAGGGCGGAGGGAAAGAGCTACTTGACGGTCTCCCTGGGCTGCACCGGGGGCCGCCACCGCAGCGTGGCGCTGGCCGAGGAGCTGTCGAAGCGCCTCACCGCCAGGCACCGGGCGCGGGTCAAGGTCACCCACCGCGACGTGGACAAGGCGTAGCCTCGAGCTCAGCTCTTCTTTGGCCCCATCTCCTTGGCGGTCAGCACGCCCTTCTCCACGCACAGCTCGGCCACCGCGCGCATCACCACCGCGGCCTGCTCGAGGCTGTGCCGCAAGGCCTTCAGGCTGGCCAGCTCGTCGTCAGTCAGGTCGTTCCTCTTGATCGGGCCGCCCGCGGTGGTGGCGAACAGCTCCGCCTCTGCTACTGGGACCGGCCCGGTGCCTTGAGCGGGAGTGTCCTTTCGCGTCGGCGGCGCCGGGGTCGGCGGCGGGATCCGGGCGACCGGCCGGGGCGGCGTGGCATGGGAGACCTCGATGGGCTCCGCATGCCGTCCGCGGTGCGAGGGCAAGTCCTCCGGGACCGGCACTCCCAGCTCGGAGGCGATCTTCGACAGCGGCGAGGCGGATTCGTCCTGCAGCCCGACCAGCTCCACCTCCTCGACCGAGGTGTCCTCCAGCTCGATCGCGGCCAGCTTCTCGGCCGGCGGCTCCTCCGGCTGCTGCTGCGCGCCTGCGCCGGGCGCCGAGTAGCACTGCCGCACCGCGCGGAGGATCTCGCTCGGTCCTGCCACGGCCGGCCGGACGCGCTTGTGCGTCCTGCGCTGCACCACGGCAAGCGAGTCCTGGTCGGTGGGGTCCGCCATCGCCAGCCAGAGCAGGTCTCCGTTCTCGCGCAGCGCGATGGGGAGCAAGAACCGGTCCGCGCAGATGCGCGCGTCGAGCAGGTTGAGGGCCGCCGATTCGGGCGGCGTCATCTGCAGGTCGATGCGCGGCAGCCCCAGCTCCACCGAGATGGCGCGCGCGATCGCCCCTTCGGTGGCCAGGCCCAACTCCGCGACCTGCTGGACGATGTGTCCGCCGCTGCGGGACCGGGCCCGGCTGATCACCGCGTCGTGCGCGCGGTCGTCGATCAGCTGCACCTTCTGCAGCAGCTCGAGAATCGTCCCCACCAGTACATGATCCCACTCGATGAGGCGTTGTCCAGAATGATACTACCGCTCACGAGGGACGGCCGTCGGTTTCGACGGCGGAGTCAGCTGGACCAGGTACTCGCCGGTGAAGCAGGCGTCGCAGAAGGTTCGCGGCTCGGCGCGCACCGCCTCGTGCATCCCCTGCTCGGACAGGTAGCCGAGCGAGTCCGCGGTGACGTACTTGGCGATCTCCTCCACCGTGTGCGTGGCGGCGATCAGCTCCTTCCGCACCGGGGTGTCGATCCCGTAGTAGCAGGGCCACTTCGTCGGGGGCGCGCTGATGCGCACGTGCACTTCCTTGGCCCCCGCGTCGCGCAGCATCTTGACGATCTTCCGGCTGGTGGTGCCACGCACGATCGAGTCGTCGACCACCACGACCCGCTTGCCCTTCACCACGTGCTGGACCGGGTTGAGCTTCAGCTTCACCCCGAAGTGGCGGATGGACTGCGACGGCTCGATGAAGGTCCGCCCCACGTAGTGGCTGCGGATGAGCCCCATGTCGTAGGGGATGCCGCTCTGCTCGGAGTAGCCGAGCGCGGCCGCCACTCCCGAGTCGGGGACCGGCACCACCACGTCGGCCTCCGCGGGCTGCTCGATGGCGAGGCGGCGGCCCAGCTCCTTGCGCGTCCGATACACGCTGCGGCCGAAGACTTGCGAGTCGGGCCGGGCGAAATAGATCAGCTCGAAGATGCACTTGCCGCTCCGCTGAGGCGGCAGCTTCTGCGCCGTGCGCACCCCCGACGCATCGGCGACGACCATCTCGCCGGGCTCGATCTCCCGCTCCAGCTTCGCCTCGATCAGGTCGAAGGCGCAGGTCTCGCTGGCGAACACCGGCGCGCCGCGCAGCTTGCCCATCACCAGCGGCCGGAAGCCCAGCGGGTCGCGCACGGCGATGATCGAGTCCTCGGTGAGGAAGAGGAGCGAGTATGCGCCGCGTACCTGCGCCAGGGCCCGCTGGATGCGCTCCACCGCGGTGCCCTCGCGCTCGCGGGCGATGAGGTGCAGGAGCAGCTCGGTGTCGGAGGATCCGTGGAAGATGGCGCCTTGCGCCTCCAGCGCGGCGCGTAGCTCCTCGGCGTTGACCAGGTTGCCGTTGTGCGCCACGGCGATGGGCCCGGCGGTCCCCTTGAACACAAATGGCTGCGCATTCTCGATCCGCGACTGCCCGGCGGTGGAGTAGCGCGTGTGGCCGATCGCCGCGTTGCCTGGCAAGCGGGCGAGCGTGGCCGCGTTGAAGTTGTCGGCCACCAGTCCCATGGTCTTGTGGACCTGGATCTGTCCCCCGTCGAGCGCCGCGATGCCCGCCGATTCCTGACCGCGGTGCTGCAGGGCGTGGATGCCCAGGTAGGTGATGTTCGCCGCCTCCGGGTAGCCGAAGACGCCGAACACGCCGCACTCGTCGTGGAACTTGTCGTCGTCGATCGGGTCGCTGAGGACCTTCAGCTGCACTCGGGTCTCCACCAGGGAGCGGGGGAACGAAGCGTACAGGGCTGGCACCTTCCCTGCAACGATGCCAGAACACGCCGCACCGCCGCGGACTTCCGGGCAGAGGACGGTCCCCGGCGCCGCCCTTGGCCTGCCGGGCAGGCAGCCTTTTGCCCGGGCCGGGCAGCGGTTAGCATCGGCGCATGGCGGACGAGAAGGAGGCGCGGATCGTCGAGGCGCGCATGAAGCTGCGCGAGCGGTTCCAGCAGCGCATGCGGGACACCCCTTCCGCCTCCGACTCGAAGCCCCGCGG
>DATFTN010000311.1:0-14613 GCA_035261845.1 Myxococcales bacterium
ATGCGCCGCTGGGGCAAGGCCCGAAGGCCGGCGGCTCGCCGCGCCAGTTCGGCCCGCTGCTCGATCCCGGGATGGGCTACTTCACGACCTTCGCGGCGCTGGGTGGAAACGGGGCCTTCCTGCTCTCCGGCGAGGCGCGCTTCCACGCCGATTTCTTCCTCCGTCACCTCGGCGTCGTTTTCTTCGCGGATGCGAGCCGGATCACGCCGGACCCCAGCCTTCCCTGGGCGGGGAGGCTCGAGGTCGCCCCTGGAATCGGGCTGCGCTACCTCACACCCTTCGGCCCGATCCGGTTCGACATCGCCTATCTCTTGAACCCCCAGACCGCGGTGGCTTCCGGTTCTCCCTATGCGGGGACCAAGGACACGCCCATTGGCCCGGACTGTATAGAGTCGACCGGTCAGTGCATCTATCAACGCCGCTGGGCGTATCATATTACCCTCGGAGAAGCGTTCTGACCGGCCGCGGTAGCTGCTGGCGGGTCCGAGGGCGTTTACAATTACAAGCGCGTGACCGAGCCCCATCCGCCCGAGCCGACGCCTGTCTTCGTGCCTCGCCCCGGCGCGCGCCCGCCCGTACGCCCGAGCAGGTGGCGGCGGGTGTTCCGCGTGGCCGGGATTGCCTCGGCGGCGGTGATCGGCGTCGTACTGCTGGGGATCGTCGTGGCGCTCGCCTGGCTGCACACCGGCGGCGGCGCGCACCAGCTCGGCGAGCTCGTCACCGGCAAGGCGCGCGGCGCCATCCGCGGGAACCTCACGGTGCGCGGGATCCAGGTGCGCGGGCTGCTCACGATCTGCGCCGACCAGGTCGATCTGCGAGATCCGGACGGCAACCCGGCGCTCGCGGCGGACCGCGTCTGCCTGCGCGTCAATCCGCTCGCGCTGCGCGCCAACAAGGTGCTGGTCAGCGACGTGCAGCTCGTCCGCCCGCGGATCGACATCGCGGCCGTCGTGGAGCCGGACGGCAGACGCACGACCACCCTCAGCCGCGCGCTGGCCGCCCGCAGGCCGCCCAGCGAAACGCAGCCCCAGAGCGGACCGTTCAAATGGGTCATCGACGTGTCGCGCTTGCAGCTCGAGGACGGCAGCATCGCCCTGCGGCCCGCTCCGGACGCGGCGCCGTCGTTTTCTCTGGGCGGCGCTTCCTTGACCGCGCCGCACGCCCGGTACGCGGCCGACGGGGGCGATGCCCGCATCGCGCTGCGGGCGCAGCTGACCTCGCCCGGAACGGATCCGGTGGCCCTCGACGTGGACGCCCAGCTGACCGGCGACGTCAAGAGCGGCAACGTCGAGGTGCGCGAGCTGCGGGTGTCGCTGGGCGAGAGCGGGTTCTCCAGCCAGGGCAATTACGACCTGGGCGCTAGCACGGGGGAGCTGCACCTCCGCGAGCTCCGAGTCCTGCCCCGGGATCTGGCGGTCATCACGCGGGGCGCGCAGCCGCCTCTGTCCGGAGAAGTCCGCGGCAGCGCGGACGCCACCCTGCAAGGCAACCTCGTCTCGCTGACGGCGCGCCTTACGGGGGGCGGCGGCCGCATCCAGATCGAGGGACGCGCCGCTCTCCGGACGGCCGAATGGCAGGTAGCGCTGACCCTCCAGGGCGTCGACCCCGCCGGGGTGGCGCGGGCGGCGCCCGCCGGCGAGGTGAGCGGCCGGTTGGAGGCGAAGGGTCGCGGGCTGCCGGTCCTGGACGCGCACGGTGTGCGGGGCGACCTGTCCTTGCGCGCGCACGTCGGCCCCGCCCGCATCGACCGCGTCGGCGAGGTCCGCCTCGACGCGCAGGCGGACGTGCAGGGCCGGCAGGCATTGGTGCGCGCCTTCACCGCCACAGCACTCGGCCTGCGGGTCTCGGCGAACGGGACGGCCTCGTTCGAGGCGGTAGCGCTGGACGTCGACGTCCAGGCTCCCGACCTTCAGGTGGTTGGCCATGCGGTCGGCGCGCTGCGAAAGCAGCCGTCGTTCGCGCTGGCCGGCTCGGCGCACCTCTCCGCCCACGTGACCGGGTCCCCGCGCTCGCCGGATGCCCGGATCCATCTCCGCGCGCCCGCGGCCCGGGTGGGAGACCAGTTCTCCGCCCGCGCGCTGGCGGTGGACGGGACGCTGCACGGCCGGCTGTCCTCCCCGGACGGCAACCTGCGGCTCAGCGCGGAGGCCCTGGATGCGGGCCAGATCGCGATGCGGGAACCCCGCATCGAGGCGACGCTCAGCTGGCCCTGGGCGCACCTGCGCATCGACTCCGCCGTCCATCAAGGCCAGCTGCTGCTCGCCGGGGACGCGCGGATCGACGACGACCGGGACGGCTTGCGCCTGGCCAATTTCACCGTCGCCTGGCCCGGGAACGAGATGCGCCTGGCGCACGACACCCGCATCCACTTCCGCGAAGGCGTCACCATCGTCGAGCCGCTCGATCTGGTGGGCGAACATGGATCCCTGCGCCTCTCCGCGCAGCTCACCCCGTCCCGGGTCGACGCGGCGGCGGTGGTGAAGGAATTCGACCTCTCGCGCCTGCCGCGCTTCGTCCTGCCGTCCGACCTGGGACAGTACGGCCGGATCGACGGCAACGTGGTGGTGAACGGTCCCAAGTCGCGGCCGGACCTCGATCTGGAGGTGGACCTGCGCGGCGCGGGCGTTCGCAGGACGGCGGACCTGCCCCTCGACGCGCACGCGCACGCCCACCTGCACGGCGGGAGGCTGCGTGCGGAAGGATTCGTGCGCGCGCAAGGAGGCGGTCCGGAGCTGACTTTCGACGCCGACGCGCCAGTGCAGGCGCTTCCGCAGCTCGCGCCCGGCACGCCGGTGCGCGCCGACGTGCAGCTGCGCGACGCGGACCTTGGGCAGCTCGCCGATCGGCTGCACATCGAGCCGTTGCGGCGGCAGGAGCTGAAAGGCTCGCTCGCCGCGCGGCTGCTCGCCACCGGGACGCTGGGCGCGCCCCACGCCACCCTCTCGATCGAGGCCCGCGAGCTCGCCACCCGCCGCGTGCGAGACGTGCAGGTGCGGGCCGGAATGGTGCTCGAGAACGGGCGCGCGTCCCTCGACGGCGCGATCGCGATCGCCGGCGAGCAGACGGTGAGCCTGTCCGGCCAGGCGCCTTTCGATCTCTCTCGCGCGGTGCGCGATCGCTCCTACCTCGGCGGCGCGCTGCAGCGGCCCGTCCAGCTGGACCTGGCCGTGGCGCAGCTCCCGCTGGAACGGCTGGCGCGCGCCGGCGCTCTGCCCGACAACGCGGCGGGGGAAGTCAGTGCGTCGCTGCGGCTCGGCGGCACTCCGCTGGCTCCCCAGCTGGCGCTGTCCGCCCGCGGCGAGGGCATCACCTCGGGCAAGGTGCGCGGGCTCTCCTTCCAGACCCAGCTCGACGTTGACCAGGCGGTCAAGCTCGCGGCGGGCGCGCAGGCGAACGGAGATTCGATCGGCCGGCTCGACGGGACCGTGGCGCTCTCCGGAGCCGAGCTCGTCCAGCTGGCGCGGGCGAAGGGCTCTTCGGCGGCGGTGGAGCCGCTGCTCGGCCGATCCGTGTCGGTGGCGCTGGAGGTGCCGGGCCTGTTGGTCGGGCGGATGGCCAACCTGGCGGGCCGCGACCGGACTCCGGCCGAGGGCTGGCTGCAAGGGCGCCTGTCGCTGACCGGCTCCCCAGCCTCGCCCCAGCTGCGCGGACAGTTCCAGCTCCGGGACGTGGCCCGCGAGCAGAAGCGCCTCGGCAACGCCGATCTGTACGTCGAGGCGAACAGCGACGGCGCGCTGGTGCACCTGGGCATCAATCCGCCCGGCGGCGGTAGCTTCCTGGGCCACGCGAACCTGGTCGCCGATCTGGGCGCGCGCTCGCTCCTGCGCAAAGGGGCCGCCGCCGTGCGCGACGGCGAGCTGAGCGGCGACCTGGACGCGCGGCACCTGGACCTCGCTTTCCTCTCGGGGCTGGCGCCGGGCGTCCGCGACGTCGGCGGGACGCTCGACGCCCACGTCAAGATTGCCGGGCTTCTGGGAAGGCCGAAGCCGGAGGGGAAAGCGCAGCTGCGCGGCGGGCACGCCGACATCGTCGGTCAGGGCGTGTTCCAGGACATCTCGCTGGACGCGAGCTTCTCTCCCAAGGAGGCGGTGGTCGATCGGCTGACGGGCACCATCAACGGGGGCACCTTCTCGGCCGTGCTGGTCGGATCGCAGCGTCCGGCCACCGATCAGCAGGCGCTGGGCGCGATCGACTTCACCGGCGAAGTGCACCTGGGCGACGACGAGTCCGTCCGCGGGCGCACGGTGAACGGCAAGCCGGTGCAGAAGGCGGCGGTACCGCTCCGCCAGGCGGGAGAGGAACGCGCCACCGTGCAGGGCGAGCTCGACGTGTTCGGCGACTTCACCGACGGTCTGCTGACGGTCAACGGCAAGATCCCCGACGCGAACATCCGCATCGTGCAGCTGCAGGCGAAGAAGTTGCCCAGCCTCGACCCCCACCCCGACGTGCTGCTGGTGCACCCCGGGGAGAAGCCCCACCCGCCGGGCAAGGAGCCGGAAGAGGTCGAGGCGGAGATCGAGGCGCGCCAGCGCGCCACCTTCCGGCTCCACGCCAAGCTGGACATCGAGCACCTCTACGTGGCCGCGGAGGACTTCGAGTTTCCGGTGGAGAGCCACCTCACCTTCGACTACGACGCCCAGCAGCCCGGCGCGCCCACCGCCGAGGGCACCATCACGGTGCCGCAAGGTACCTTCAGCGCGCTCGGCCGGCGCTTCGTCATCGAGTACGCCAAGATCACCGAGACCGGAGGCGACATCACCGACCCCGAGCTCGACATCCGCGCCCGATTCGAGAACCCGAAGGCGACGGTCAACATCGTCATCTCCGGCACCGCGAAGGAGCCGCAGATCGATCTCACGTCCAATCCACCCATGGACCCCGACGCGATCGCCTTCTTCCTCGCCACCGGGCACCTCGAGGGACGCGCCGTGCAGAACGGCGGCGGCGTGGACCTCTCCGGCGCCGCCAGCAGCGTGCTGGGGAGCCTGCTGTTCGGCGAGCTGCGCAAGACCCTGGCCAACGTCCTGCCGGTCGACGTGCTCACCATCGAGACCCAGGGAACGGGCGTGGCCCAGGCCCGGGTGGGCAAGTACATCGGCGACCGCATCTTCATCGGGTACCGGCAGCGCCTGACGGCTTCGACACCCAACGAGAACACCGTCGAGGCGCGCCTCGAGTACGAGATCAGCAGGAGCGTGAGCATCGAAGCGACGGTGGGCGACATCACCCGCGACCTGTCAGTCCTGTTCACGCACGACTTCTAAGCGCTCAGAGCTTCGTCGTGAATTCCACGTTCGAGCATGAGTGGCGTGGATCTTCGTTTTGCTTTCCGGGGGAGCGCCAAGCCCAGTCAGGCGAAGAGGTGCAGTTCGTATGGAAGCCCGGTCGGTAGCACTGGCTTTGGGCCACCCGGATTGACGCGCTGCGGCCCGTCCTGGAACAAGTTGACGCACGTGGCCTCGCCACGGGCGACGCTTCATCGCGCCCTCCAGCGCGGGCGGCGAGTCGCCGAGGGTTCGAGCAACTCCCCACAAGCAACTTCGACGCGGGGCGCACCATCGGTCATCTGACCGATGCCTGCCTTTTCCAGTTGACGAGTTCAGCAGGCCTTTTGGATTTGCGCTCCGATCATCGCACAATCCTGCCCCCTGAACGCTCTGGACGCGTTCTCCTGCGTGCAGCGATCGAGTTCCGCTCTTGCGTGCCCCTTCGCCATCCCGCGTGCGCCAGCGGCTGGCGCGGAGAGTGGCAAAACGGCCGTGCTACCAAACGTGCATGATCAACACACTGGAAACTGTAGCGTTGCTCAGCGATCCGGACCTCCTCGCCGGGACACACGAGCTGGTCGACCACTCTTTGTGCACGGAGGCAGACCTCCTCGTGTATCTGAGCGAGATCGACGAGCGGAAGCTGTACGCCGACCGCGCATTTCCCTCCATGTTCGCATTCTGCGTCGGCGAGCTCCGCTTCTCCGAGGACGCCGCTTACAGCCGGATCATGGTGGCACGCGCAGCGAGGCGAGTGCCGGCCATGATCGAGGCAACGCGATCCGGGCAAGTCCACCTGACCGGACTGCGCCTGCTCGCGCCGCACCTGACAGCCGAGAATCACTGCGAGGTGCTCGCCCAGGCGGCAAGCAAGACGAAGCGCGAGATCGAGGAGCTGGTCGCGCGTCTGGCCCCGCAGCCTGCGGTTGCGCCTACGATCCGGAAACTCCCGGAGCGGCCCGCTCCAGCCTCGGCGGAACCGCTGACCCTCGCCCTCGAGCCGGCGCCCGCAAGGCCGCCGCCGCGCGAAGACCATCGACGCGCCATCGCGCCACTTGCAGAGAAGATGTACCGGGTGGAGTTCACCGCGAACCAGGTACTTCACGACAAGCTGCGAGAAGCACAGGACCTGCTCCGGCACCGTTTTCCGGATGGAGACGTGGCCTGCATCGTGGACAGGGCGCTCGATCTGCTGATCGAAGACGTGAAGAAGGAGCGGTTCGCGGTCGGCCGGAAACCTCGGCAGCCGTCCGCCGTAGCCGTGAAGGAGGAGGCGTCCTCCCGCCATATCCCGGACGCGATCAAGCGGAAGGTCTACGAGCGCGACCTCGGGCGATGCACGTTCGTAGACGAGCGCGGACGCAGGTGCCCGGAGACGGGCAACCTGGAATTCGAACACGTCGACGGATTCGCGCTTACGCATCTGCACGATGAAGATCGCATCCGGCTGATGTGCCGTAGCCACAATCAGTACGCGGCAGAGAAGATCTACGGGCGCTCCTTCATGGAGCGAGCGCGATCGTTACGTGTCTCGACTTGTTCTGGAACGGGACGCGGCGCGTTAAGAGCGGCCACACGCCAATTGGACCTGCTCGGCCAGCCGACACCCTAGGCCGCCCGGAGGCCCGGGGCCTGCGCTACCTCCAGACTGGCTCCCCCTGAAAAGCAGTGGAGACCGCCGATCGTTCTTTCTCCGAGGTGGAGTTCGTGAGCGACCCGCTCGAAATCGGGAGCCCGTTCACCGGTGCCGGACACGGATCGTCCAACTCAGCTGAACCAGGCCCTTCAGCACCCGGGGCACGCGGCGCAGCAGCTGGACGGAGGGGGGACGCTTCTCGCGCAGGGCGATGGGGATCTCACGCACGTCGCAGCCCGCGCGCTGGGCGCGGATGACCAGCTCGCTGGCGAAGAGGTCCCGCTCCACCACGCAGGCGCGCGCCACCGGGGCGAGCCGCTCGCGCACGAACGCCTTGAGGCCGTGCGTGTCGGTGCCGCGGAACCCGGTGGTCAGGCGCAAGAGCAGGGTGATCAGCCGCGTCGCCATCCGGCGGATCCAGGGCCGCGCGTCGTCGGCCCCGCGCATCGCCTTGGAGCCGACCACCAGGTCCGCGCCCTCGGCGATGATTGGCAGCGCGCGCTGGTAGAAGCCCACGTCGCAGAGGTCGATCTCGTCGCAGATGATCACCCGCCCCCGCGCTTCCAGGATGCCCCGCTTCAGGGCCCGCCCGTAGTCGGGGCGTTCCTCGTGGAACCAGCGTACGCGCGGATCCTCCCGGGCGATCTCGCGGAGGAGGTCCTGGGTGCCGTCGCGCGAGCCGTTCTCGGCCAGGACGATCTCGTACTCCCAGCCCAGCGCGTCCAGCTTGCGGCGAAGCTCGCGGGTCGCCTCGCGCACGATCGCCGCCTCGTCGTAGACCGGGATCACGATCGAGATCTCGGGTGCATTCATCCGGCGAGCGCCCGTGCCGCGCGGCGGCCGGAGAGGATCGCGTCCTCCATCGAGCTGTATTCCCAGTTGGCATACCGGCCGGCGACGTGCACGCCGTGCCGGCGCAAGTGGGCGATCACCTGCTCGCGCGCGGCCTCGTGGTCGCGATCGAAGAGCACGTAGGCGACCGGGATGGTCCTCGAGCGCAACAGGCTCACGCGGCCGCGGTCGAGCAACCCCAGCTCGTGGAGCGAGTCGACGGCATGCGCGGTGAGCGGTCCCGGATCGATCGGCCCGCGGTGGGAGAATTCCACGGAGAAGCTGCGCTGCCCTGCGGGCGCCAGCAGCGGGTTCACTTCCGACGGAGACCCCACCCGGTAGAACCGGAAGCGCTCTTCCGGGAAGTACGCCCAGTGGAAGCGCCTTCCGCCCACGTCGTCAGCGCCGATCTCCACCACCGTCACGCTCACCCAGCGGAGCTTGCGCGCCGCCGCGAGGACTTCGGGAGGACCGTCCAAGAGCCTGGCCATCGCCGAGAGCGGCAAGGTGATCACCAGCTGGCCGTAGGGGATCTCCTCGCCGGAGGCGAGCTTCACGCGGCGGCCGGCGAGGTCGATGCTGACGATGGGCGACCGCACCCGCACCTCGCCTCCCTCGAGGTCCGCGGCGATTCCCCGGGGCAACGCCTCGATGCCGCCTTCCCGGGGGTACCAGAACGTCGCGTTGTAGCCGGCGCCGCCCGGCGCGATCCCCAGTGCGCCGCGCACCACCTCCTCGAGGGTGGGCCGGGGGACGAAGCGGCCGCCCCACTCGGGCGACAACTCTTCGCAAGGCACGGTGAAGAGCTTGCGGTTGTAGGGCAGCATGAAGTGGCGCGCGAAGCCGTCGCCCAGGTGGCGCTGGATGAACTCGGCGGCGTTGCGCGGCGGCCGCTCCCGCAGGGCCCGTCCCGCCTCGCCGGCCGTCGCTTCCACGAACCCGACCAGGCACTCGGCGACCGTGCGCGGAGGAAGCCCGTGGAGGTTGTGCTGGTAGGGAAACTCCGTCCAAACGCCTTCACTGTGGACCAGCGCGCGGCGCTCGATCGACAGGAGATTTCCCCGCAGCCAGCGCTCCTCGACCAGCGCCCGCACCTCGGGGTCGCGCGCGTGAAACCAATGCCCGGTGAAATCGAAGGAGAAACCCTGCACCACCTCGGTGCGGGCGAGCCCTCCGACGCGGTCCTCCGCCTCGAGCAGCGTGAAGCCGGAGCCGAGCTCCCGCGCACACGACAGCCCGGCGAGACCGCCGCCGGCGATCACGGTGTGGGAGGGCGGCACAGCAGCACGCATCTTTCCCCGCCACCCCGAGGGCTGTCCATTCGAAAATGTCCCGAATTTCCGCAGATCGACGCCCCGCCGTTTCGTTGCCGCGCGTCGAGGCGGTCTGTTACGGTCGAATTCCTCCCATGAGCGAGCCGTTGCAGAGCTTTCTGCATCTCGTTCGCCGCCACCCGGCCGGAACCGTGCTGTTCCGCGAGTACGCCTGAGGAGCGGCGCCTAGGCGATGCGGATCCAGTGCCCCAACTGCCCCGCGGCGTACGAGCTGGACGACGGCCGTGTCCCGCCCGCGGGCCTCTCCATCAAGTGCCCGAAGTGCAAGACGCCGTTCACGGTGCAAAGGCCCAAGCCGGGCGAGGGCAAGGCGGCGGGACAGAAGGTGCCGCTGCCGGGGACCGGGGCACCCTCCGCGCCTGCTGCGAAGCCTTGGACTCCGCGCGCAGCTGCCCCAGGCAAGCCGCAAGGGCCCAAAGGCGCGGTGCCCCTGCCGGGAATGCAGGGGTTCGGCGGCGCCACGCCGGCTCCTCGCGCGATGCCTACGCCGGGCCAGGGCAGTGCGCTGGCGCCCCCGCCGCCGGGGCTCGATCCGTTCGCACCTCCGGCAGCGGGCGCGGTTCCGTTGCCAGGGCTCGACGAAGAGCTGCCGGCGCCGCAGGGCGCGCCGCGAGGGCAGAGCGATCTCGACGCGGCGTTCGCGCCTCCATCGCCGGATCTGGAAGCGCCGGGCGACGACGCGTTTCCGGTGCCCGACGACACGGCGCTCACCCCGAAGCGCGCGGTCCAGGAGACGGACCTCGCTCCCAAGCAGTTCGGCGAGCCCGGCGATCTGCCCGCTCCGTCCCCCGAAGAAGACGCGCCCAGCTTCGATTTCGTCGAGCCGGGCCCGGCGCCGCGGCCGCCGGCCACCCCGGCTCGCTCGCCGGATCCGCCCGAGATGCTCGACTTCCCGGAAGTGCAGCCCAAGCAATCGCCGTCGACGGGACGGGCTCCGCCTCCGGTCATCGCGCCGACCTCCCCGCAGCCCGAGAAGAAGAAGAAGCGTCCGGCGCCGCGCGCGACCGCGTCGTCGTTCAAGGTGCGCCACCTGGTGTTGCTCCTGCTGCTCGCCGCCGTGGGCGGCGCCGTGGCGATGGGCATCCGCGCGGGAAAGACGCCCTCGGGCTTGTTCTGGCAAAACGATCTGCTGGCAGTCTCGCGTCCCAAGCCCAGCGCCACCACCCTCGCCGTGGTCGCGGCGGGACAAGCCAAGCTCGGGCAGGGGACCTTCTCCTCGGAGCGCGAGGTGCTCGGCACGGCGGCGCAGCTCTTGGGCTCGGCTCCCAACGACGACGACGCCCGGTCCTTCTTCGTCCTCTGCGCCGCGGAGCTGAAGGTGGGCTACGGTCAGGGCGGCGCGGACTGGGACCAGGCCAAGCGGGTGGTGGAGCGAATCCGGGGGAAGGCGCCGGCGCACAATCGCGCGCGCGGCGCGTTCGCCCTCGCCGTGGGGGACACGACCAAGGCCCGCCAGCTCCTCTCCACCCTGGCCGAGACGGACCCGGAGTCGGCGTGGCTCTTCTCGCAGACGCTGCTGCGCGCGAACGACGTGGATCGGGCCGCGCAGGTGCTGGACCAGGCGCTCAAGCGCCAGAGCGCTCCATCCCCCAAGCTGCTCATCGCGCGGGGAATCGCCGCCAAGGCGCAGGGCGCCCCGGCGAACGCGGCCGGGTTCTTCGAGAAGGCGCTCGCCGTGCAGCCGGAGCACGGCCGCGCGCTGGTCGAGCTGGCCGACGTCAAGCTCTTGCAGAATGACCCGCAGCAGGCGGCGCAGCTTCTGGACAAGGCCCTGGCGGAGGGCGCGCGCAAGACGCTCGATGCGTCGGAGGAGGCGCGGGCCGCGATGCTGCGAGGCAGGCTGCTCGTCTCGCAGCACCATGCCAAGGACGCGGAGGTGGCCTTCGAGCGCGCGGTGCAGCTCGATCCCAACTCGGCCGAGGTGCACGCCGTCTACGGCTCCTTCCGCCTGCAGCGGCGGGAGTACGACAAGGCGCAGAAGCAGCTCGAGGCCGCGTTGGTCCTCGACCCTGCCAACCCGCGCGTGCTCGCCGACCTCGCCCGCGCCTACCTGGGCACCAACCGCCTCCTCGAGGCGGACAAGCGGATCCAGGAGGCGCTCGCGAAGGCCCCGAGCGATCCGATGGTCCTCTACGCGCAGGGAAAGGTGGCGGAGGCCATCGGGAAGCAGGAGGACGCATACAAGGCGTACGACAAGGCGCTGCAGAAGAAGCCCGATCTGGCCGAGGCGCTGCTCGCGCAGGGATCGATCTGGTTCTCCCGGGGCGACAAGCAGAAGGCCCGCGACAAGCTGGAGGCCGTGCTGAAGACCCCCGCGCGGACTCCGCGGCAGGAGGAAGCGGCCGGCGATCTGGCCCTGGACCTCGGGGACGGCAGGACGGGCAAGGAGTGCTACGAGCGGGCGCTGAAGCTCGATCCGGAGGACCCGCAGGCCCATTCGGGACTCGGGCGCGCGTTCGCCGCCGTGGGCGATCTGCCGGCCGCGCGCGCCGAGTTGGAGGCGGCGCTGCGGCAGGTGGACACGGACCCGCTGCTCCACTACGAGTACGGCTCCCTCCTGCGCCGCATCGGGGATTCGCAAGGTGCCCTGTCGGCGGTGCAGCGCGCCGTGCAGCTCGACCCCAAGGATTACCGGTTCCGCTCCCGCCTCGGGGCGCTCCTGGTCGAGCGCCGCGAGTACGAGAAGGCGGAGGCGGAGCTTCGCCAGGCGCGTCTCGGCAGCGACAAGTACGGCGAGACCTGGTTCTACCTGGGCCGAGCGCTGGCGGGGCAAGGCAAGCTCGCCGAAGCCATCGACACCATGCGCCGGGCGGTGGAGCTGGAGCCCGCGAACGCGGACTACCTCTACTTCCAGGGGCTCGTCTTCGAGCAGGGACAGCAGGTCCAGGATGCGGTCGAGAGCTTCCAGAAGTCGATCGCGAAGAGCCCCCGGAACGCCGACGCCTACGAGCACCTGGGCCAGAACCTGAACGTGCAGAACCGATTCGTGGAGGCGGTGACCGCCTTCAAGAAGGCGGCGGAGATCGACCCGTCGCGCGCGCGGCTGTGGACGCAGATCGGCGATTCGCAGCAGCAGGCGCGGGATCTGGACGCGGCCATCGCCAGCTACCAGAAGTCGCTCGCCCAGGACCCGAACCAGCCCGGTGTGTGGAGCAAGCTGGGGATCGCGTACAAGGACCGCGGCTGCGCCGGCTGCAAGAGCCGCGCGATCGAGGCGCTCAAGCGGGCCGAGATCGTCGATCCCAAGGACTGGGTCGCCTGGCACGAGCTGGGCTATCTGTACAAGGATGACGGGCGCCGGGCGGAGGCGATCGCGCAGTTCCGCAAGTACCTGAGCCTCCGGCCCGACGCGGGGGACGTGGACGCGGTGAAGGACGACATCTACTACCTGCAGGAGCAGAGCCGGCGAACGCCTTGATCGTCAGCGTCTCGGTCGACCTGGACGGGCTGGGCTGCTACGCGGCCATCCACGGCCTCGACGCGGAGGCGCTCCCCGAGCGGGCGCTGCAGGCCGTCCCGGTGGCGGCGGTCGCCCGGCTGTGCGAGGTGTTCTCGTCCTTGCGGCTGCGCGCGACGTTCTTCGCCATCGGCATTGAGCTGGGCATCCCTGGGAGCGCGGGCGCGTTGCGCGCGGCGGCGGGCGCCGGCCACGAGGTCGGTTCGCATTCCTACGCGCACGATTACGCGCTCTCGCGGCTGCCGGCAGCCGCGATCGACGCCGACCTCGCGCGGGCGGAGACGGCGATCGAGGAGGCGGCAGGCAAGGCGCCGCGCGGATTCCGCGCGCCGGGATACACCCTGTCTGACGCGCTGCTCGGGGCCGTTCGGGCGCGAGGCTACCTCTACGACAGCTCGCTCTTGCCCTCGCCGCCCTACTACGCGGCGAAAGCCGGGGCGATCGCCCTGCACGCGCTCTTCGGACGGCGGAGCCGCAGCATCCTGGGCGGGACAGGGCAGCTCTTCGCGCCTCGCGGACCGCACTGGCGCGGGGGAGTGCGCGAGCTGCCCGTCGCCACGCTTCCGGTCCTGCGCGCGCCGGTGATCGGCACCGTGGTGCTCGCGGCGGGCGAGCGCATCGCGGCAGGTCTCGCCCGGTCGGCTCGGGCCGGGGGCCACTTGAATCTGGAAGTGCATGGCATCGATGCCCTGGACGTCTCCGATGCGACCCCCGAGCTGGGCCGGCTGCAGCCTGGCCTTCGCCTCGCCGCCGCGAAGAAGCTCCGCCGCCTCCGGGCACTGCTCGAGCGGCTCCTCGAGACGGCCGAGCCGCTGACTTTGGAAGAAGCTGCCCAGCGGCTCCTTCCCAGCGACCGCCCGCCGCCGCCCGCCACCCGACTCGGTTGACCGGCCTCGGGGGCCGGACTACACCCCACGGTCGATGGCGTTGCGAGCTCCGGTCGAGAGCCACTCCACCGCGCTGGTCCGCTACGACCCCGAACGGCCGAAGGGCCTTCTGGGCCGGCTGCGCGGAGCCATGGAGAAGTGGACCATCCAGCAGGGGGGAAAGGACCTCGAGGCCCGGCTTTCCCGCCTGGTCGCGCCGCAGAACGAGTACGGCGTGGATCCGTTCGGCCTCGATCTCGAGTTCGCCAAGGCCGCGCTGGCACCCGCGCTCTGGCTCTACAAGAACTGGTTCCGGGTGGAGACCCACGGGGTCGAGCAGGTCCCCGCCGGTCGGGCGCTCTTGATCGCCAACCACTCGGGACAGCTCCCGTTCGACGCGCTGATGATCGGCATCGCCATGCTGGTGGAGGCGGAGCCGCCCCGTATCTGCCGGGCGATGGTGGAGAAGTGGGCGCCCACCCTGCCGTTCGTGGCGCCGTTCTTCGCCCGCATCGGCCAGGTGGTGGGGACTCCCGAGAACGCCCGCCGCTTGCTGGCCGCGGGCGAGACCTTGATGGTGTTTCCAGAAGGTACGCGGGGCCTGAACAAGACCTTCGAGAAGAAGTACCAGCTGCAGGAGTTCGGGCTGGGCTTCATGCGCCTCGCCTTGGGGATGCAAGCGCCGATCGTGCCGGTCGCCGTGGTCGGCGCGGAGGAGCAGGCGCCAGCGCTGTGGGACTTCAAGGCGGCGGCCCGAATCCTCGGCTTCCCCTCGCTCCCGGTCACGCCGACCGTGGTGCCCCTGCCGCTGCCGGTGAAGTACCGGCTGCACTTCGGCGCCCCGATGCGTTTCTCCGGCAGCGCCGACGACGAGGACGCGGAGCTGGAGCGCAAGGTCAAGGAAGTGAAGGCGCGCGTCCAGGCGATGCTGAACCGGGGGATCGAGCAGCGGAAGGGGATCTTCTTCTAGCCGCCGCCGTATCCGGCGGCGCCATTCTCGAGAGGCTGCTCTTGGCCCGCGACACCGTACTCATCACCGGGATCAGCGGAAACCTGGGCCGGACGCTGGCGCGTCTGTTGCACCGGACCGAAAAGGTCGCGGGGCTCGACCGGCGGCCGTTCGCCGGCAAGCCCAAGGACCTCGAGCTGCACCAGCTCGACATCCGCAAGAAGAAGGTCGAGGACGTCTTCCGCCGGGGCGAGATCAGGGCGCTGCTCCACA